>NZ_JBFAGS010000003.1:9524-181412 GCF_040653835.1 Micromonospora sp. NPDC050980
GCACCGAGCGAAGCGAGGGCCGTGAGCGCATGCCCAGCCAGCACCGCATGAGCGAACGCACCGAGCGAAGCGAGGGCCGTGAGCGCATGCCCAGCCAGCACCGCATGAGCGAACGCACCGAGCGAAGCGAGGGCCGTGAGCGCATGCCCAGCGCGAGCCCGTCCACCGACCCGACCCGGGCGTTCGCCGACGTGCTCGCCGCCGAGTACGCGGCGGTCTGGGCGTACGGGGTGATCGGCGTGCACCTGGCCGACACGGCCCGCTCGGCCGCCCGGGCCGCCGAGGCGGCTCACCGGTCCCGCCGGGACGCGCTGGTCCTGCAACTGGCCGAGGGTTCCGGGCAGGTCCCGGCGGACCGGGCCGGCTACGCGCTGCCCTACCCGGTGACCGACCGGGCGACCGCGTTGCGGCTGGCCGTGGAGGTCGAGGAGCGTACCGCCGGCCACTGGCGGGCCGCGCTGCCGCACACCGCCGGCGCGGACCGGAACACGGCGCTCGCCGCGCTCACCGACTGCGCGCTGCGGGCCACCCGCTGGCGCCGCACTGCCGGCGTGAGCCCGATCACCGTCGCGTTTCCGGGTCGGCCGGCCTGAACGCGGCGCCGGTCACCCTCGGAAGCCCCGCGGTTGCGGGTCGCATACCAGGTATGCATACTCCAGGCCATGTCCATCCGCCACGGCCTGCTCGCCCTGCTCGAACGCGGCCAGATGTACGGCTATCAGCTGCGCGCCGCGTTCGAGGAGTCGACCGGGTCGACGTGGCCGCTCAACATCGGGCAGGTCTACACCACCCTGGCCCGGCTGGAACGCGACGGCCTGGTCCGCCCGCTGCCGGAGAACGAGAGCGGACAGCGGCCGTACGAGATCACCGACGCCGGGCGGGCGGACCTGGCGCTCTGGTTCGCCACCCCGATCAGCCGCGCCGACCGTCCCCGGGACGAACTGTCGATCAAGCTGGCCCTGGCGTTGACCACCCCCGGGGTGGACGTCCGGGCGGTGGTGCAGACCCAGCGCAGCGCCACCATGCGCGCGTTGCAGGAGTTCACCCGGTTGAAGTACGCCAGCGACAAGCCGGAGGATCTGCCCTGGCGGCTGGTGCTGGACGCGATGATCTTCCAGGCCGAGGCCGAGGTGCGCTGGCTCGACCACTGCGAGACGAGCCTGGTCCGCCACCGTCCGGCGCCGGCCCGACCCACCACCGCCCGCCCCGAAGCGGTGGACCGGGCCGGTGACGAGGCCCGCCGGTGACACGACACGGAGGTCGGCGGAGATGAGCGCGGTGCTGGAGCTTCGCGAGGTGCACCGGACGCACGGCGCCGGTGAGGCCGCGGTGCACGCGCTGCGCGGTGTAAGCCTCACCGTGACGGCGGGCGAGTTGGTGGCGGTGATGGGCCCGTCCGGCTCCGGCAAGTCGACCCTGCTGGCTCTCGCCGGCGGCCTGGACCGGCCCACCGGCGGCGAGGTGCTGGTCGAGGGCGAGGCGCTCGGCGGGCTGCCGGCCCGCGAGCTGGCCCGGCTGCGCCGCCGCCGCATCGGGTACGTCTTCCAGGACCTCAACCTGCTCGGCAGCCTGACCGCGGTGGAGAACGTGGCGCTCCCGCTGGAGCTGGACGGCGTCGGGGTGCGGGCGGCCCGCCGGCTGGCCCTGGCCGCGCTGCGCGAGGTCGGCGTCGCCGGTCAGGCCGACCGGTTCCCCGACCAGATGTCCGGCGGCCAGCAGCAGCGGGTGGCGATCGCCCGGGCGTTGGTCGGCGACCGGCGGCTGGTCCTCGCTGACGAGCCGACCGGCGCGCTGGACTCCCAGGCCGGCGAGGCGGTGCTGCACCTGCTGCGCCGCCGGGTGGACGACGGCGCCGCCGGCGTGCTGGTCACGCACGAGGCCCGGCACGCCGGCTGGGCGGACCGGGTGGTCTTCCTGCGCGACGGCGTGCTGGTCGACTCGACCGCCCCGCTGATCGGCATCGAGCACCTGCTCAGCGGCAGCGGCCGGTGACCGCCGGCCGCCTCGCCGCGGCCCGCGGCTCGTGGCGTACCGCGTTGCGGATCGCCCGCCGCGAGGCCCGCCGGTCCCGCCGGCGCACCCTGCTGGTGCTGGTGATGATCGCGCTGCCGGTGCTCGGGCTCAGTTTCGCCGCGGTCAGCTACGACATGTCCGACCTGACCCGGTCGGAGCGGATCGACCGCCGGCTCGGCGCGGCCGACGCCGAACTGCGCTGGAACAACCTCGCCCCGGTGAAGCAGGACGCGTGGGGCGAGCAGTCCTGGCCGGTCGCGGGCGAACCGGTGCCCCGGGCCCGGCCGGTCACCGCCGACGAGTTGCGGTCGCTCCTGCCCGCCGGCAGCAGGGTCACCCGGGTGAGGTGGTGGGTGGCGTTCGAGACGCGGCTCGGCCGGAAGAAGGTGTCGATCGACGCGCGGGCCGTCGACCTGACCGATCCGCTCGCCCGGCCGCTGGCCACGGTCCACGAGGGTCGGCCACCGGTCCGACCGGACGAGATCGCGGTCAACCCGGCCGCGCTGCGCCGGCTGGACACCCGGGTCGGTGCGCCGGTACGCGCCGTCGACGGCACCACCTACCGGGTGGTCGGGGTGGTCGAGTTCCCGGACAGCCTGCGCGAGATGGCCACCATGGCGGACCTGGCCCCGACGGGACCGCCGGCCGAGGAGAGCTGGCTGGTGGACCTGCCCGGGACGCCGGATCGGGGGCTCGTCGACCGGCTGAACGCGCAGGGCGTCCAGGTGGCCGCCCGGCACCCGCTGCCCGGGCGGGACGAGTTCACCGCGGGCACGACGCTGCCGGACGCGGAGCAGACCGGCGTCTCGGTGCTGGTCGGCGGGCTGGGCCTGCTGGAGGTGGTGCTGCTGGTCGGCCCGGCCTTCGCGGTCGGCGTACGCCGCCGGCGGCGGGACCTCGCGCTGGTCGCGGTGGCCGGCGGGGACGCGGCCCACCTGCGGCGGATCGTCCTCGCCGACGGGGTGGTGCTCGGCGCCGGCGGGGCCACGCTCGGGCTGCTGCTCGGTGTCGGGACCGCGTTCGCCGGTCGCCCGCTGGTCGAGCAGTACCTGGTCCACGAGCGCTTCGGCGCGTACCGCGTCTTCCCGGCCGCGCTGGCCGCGATCGCCGCGGTCGCGGTGCTGGCCGGCGTGCTGGCGGCGCTCGCGCCGGCCTGGGCCGCGGCCCGGCAGGACGTGCTGGCCGGCCTGGCCGGCCGGCGCGAGGCGCCCCGGCCGCGCCGCCGCTGGCTGCTGCTCGGCGCGCTGCTCACCGTCGCCGGCACCGCGCTGGCCGCGTTCGCCGCCACCCGCACCTCGCCGACCGGGGTGCTGGCCGGTGTGGTCCTCGGCGAGCTGGGGTTGGTCTTCTGCACGCCGACGCTGGTCGGGGTGCTCGCCCGGGCCGGCCGGCTGCTGCCGCTGACGCCCCGGCTCGCGCTGCGCGACGCCAGTCGCAACCGGTCGTCGGCCGCGCCGGCCATCTCCGCCGTGATGGCGGCGGTCGCCGGCAGCGTCGCGCTCGGCATCTATGTGGCCAGCGACGATGCCCGGGAACGGGCGCTCTGGCAGCCCGGCCTGCCGCCGGGCCACCTGATGCTCCGATCCGGCGGCTCACCGGACGGCACGCTGCCGGCGGTCGGCACGATCGCCGGACGGGTCCGGGCGGTGCTGCCGGACGCCGACGTGACGGCCGTCGCCGTTCCCGAGTGCGCCCGTCCCGCCGCACCGGACGACTACTGCTACGCGGTGGCGGTGCGCCCACCCGAGGAGCGCTGTCCCTATCAGCCGTTCGAGTCGGGGCCTCCTTCGGCCCGCGACGACCCCCGCTGCCGCCAGCCGTTCCGGGAGCCGAACGACGTCTCGCTGCCGGCGCTGGTGGACGACGGCACGGCGCTGCCCGCGCTCACCGGCGCCCCGGCCGACGAGGTGGCCGCCGCGCGCCGGACACTCGCCGCGGGCGGCGTGGTGGTCACCGACCCACGCCAGGTGGTCGACGGGCAGGTCCGGGTCGAGGCCACCCACAGCTCCGGCGCCCCGACGGCCGTCCGCCTCCTGCCCGGCCACGTGCTGCGCGGCGGCCTCCCGGTGGACCGGCTGGTGCTCTCCCCCGCCGCGGCGGAGGCGCTCGACCTGACCGCCGCGCCCACCGGCTACCTGGTGGACACCACCGGCCCGCCCACCGCCGGGCAGCGTGAGCGGTTGGCCGACGAGCTGGCCGACACGGTCCCGCTGTCCGTGGAGATCGCCACCGCCGGCCCGCCGTACGACCAACGGCCGCTGCTGCTCCTGCTGGCCGTCGCCTCCGGGATCATCACGCTGGGCGCCGCGGCGGTCGCGACCGGGCTGGCCGCCGCCGAGGGCCGTCGGGACCTGTCCACGCTCGCGGCGGTGGGCGCCGACCCCCGGGTACGCCGGGTGCTGTCGCTCTGCCAGGCCGGCGTGATCGCGGTGCTCGGCTCGGCGCTCGGCATCATGGCCGGGCTCGGCTCGGCCGTCGTCATCCTGGCCTCGCTCAACCAGCGGTACGCGCAGTCCTGGCCGGTGCAGCCGCCCTACCCGGTGACCGTGCCCGGCCTCACCATGGCCGTGCTGGTGGTGGTGCCGCTGGTGGCGATGGCCGGCGCGGCCCTGCTCACCCGTTCCCGGCTGCCGATCGAACGCCGCCTGGACTGACCGGCCGCCCAAGGGGTGACGGGCGGCGGCGGGGGCGGCACACTGGGCGGGTGTCCGCACTGGGATCCCTCACCCGCCGCCTCGGTCACCAGCGGTGGTTCGCCACCACCATGCGGGTGCTCGTCCCCGCCGACCGGCTGATCGGCCGGCTGACGAAGGGGCGGGTGGTCGCGTTCGGGCTGGTGCCCACGCTGGTGCTCACCTCCACCGGCCGCCGCTCCGGCAAGCCCCGCAGCAATCCCCTGCTCTACGTCCCGGACGGCGACGCCTACGTGGTGATCGGCTCCAACTGGGGGCAGCAGCACCAGCCGTCGTGGACGTTCAACCTGCTGGCCCAGCCGGCCGCCGAGGTCGACGTCAGGGGGCACCGAATCCCGGTGCGCGCCGAGCAGGTCGTCGGCGCGGAACGGGACCGGCTGTTCGACCGCCTGGTGCGGGAGTGGCCGGCCTACCGCACGTACGTCGAGCGGGCCGGTGGCCGCGAGATCAAGGTCTTCCGCCTCGTGCCGACCGCCTGACGGTCAGCCCAGGCCGCCGCCGACGCCGATCAGGGTGCCGATCAGATAGGTGGCGCCGGCCGCCAGCGCGCCGAGCAGCAACTGCCGCAGGCCGCTGGTCCACCAGGACCGGTAGGTGAACCGGGCCACGATCGCCCCGGCGAGGAAGAGCCCCACCCCGCCGACGGCGAGCGCCAGCCACAGGCTGGTGAAGCCGAGCAGGTAGGACAGCAGCGGCACCAGCGCGCCGATCGAGAAGCAGACGAACGACGAGATCGCCGCCGCCCACGGGCTGGGCTGGTCGTCGGGGTCGACGCCCAACTCCTCCCGGACGTGCACCCGCAGCGCCTCCTCCGGGTTGCGCCGCACCGCCTCGGCGACCTGGGTGGCGAGGTCACGGGGCAGCCCCCGGGCGACCCAGACGTCGGCCAGCTCGCGGGCCTCCGCCTCCGGGTGCCGCTCCAGCTCGCGGCGCTCCTTGGCCACCTCGGCGGCCACCTGCTCGTTGGCGGAGCGGACGCTCGTGTACTCGCCCAGGCCCATCGAGATGGCGCCGGCCACCAGACCGGCCGTGCCGGTCAGCACCACACTGCGCGGCGACACCCCGCCGCCGCCGACGCCGGCGATCAGGGCGATGTTGGTGACCAGACCGTCCATCGCGCCGAAGACGGCCGGCCGCAGCCAACCGCCGGACACGTCCGCGTGGTGCGCCTCGCGCAGCGCCGCCGGGGTCTCGGTCACGGCAGGGTGAGGATCTCGTAGCCGTCGTCGGTCACGACGATGGTGTGCTCGAACTGTGCCGTCCACTTCCGGTCCTTGGTGACCACGGTCCACCCGTCGTCCCACATGTCGTACTGGTGGGTGCCGATGGTGATCATCGGTTCGACGGTGAACGTCATGCCGGGCTCCATCACGTCGGTGGGTCGCGGGCTGTCGTAGTGCGGCACGTAGAGACCGCTGTGGAAGGCCTCCCCGATGCCGTGACCGGTGAAGTCGCGGACCACCCCGTAGCCGAACCGCTTGGCGTACGACTCGATCACCCGGCCGATGACGTTGATCTGCCGGCCCGGCGCGATCGCCTTGATGCCGCGCATCATCGCGGTGTGGGTCCGCTCGACCAGCAGCCGGGCCTCCTCGCTCACCTCGCCGACGCAGAAGGTGGCGTCGGTGTCGCCGTGCACGCCGTCGAGGTAGGCGGTGACGTCGACGTTGATGATGTCGCCGTCGCGCAACTCGGTGGAGTCCGGGATGCCGTGGCAGATCACCTCGTTGAGGCTGGTGCAGCATGACTTAGGGAAGCCACGGTAGCCCAGCGTGGACGGGTAGGCGCCGTGGTCGCAGAGGAACTCGTGCACCACCCGGTCGATCTCGTCGGTGGTCACCCCGGGCTTGCAGTGCTCGCCGGCGAGCTGGGTGGCCCGGGCCGCGAGCCGACCCGCCGCGCGCATCTTCTCGACGGTCTCCGGCGTCTGCACGTGCGAGCCACGCCACTCCTGCGGCCGTTTCTTGCCCACGTACTCCGGGCGGGGGATGTCGGCGGGAACCGCCCGCCACGGGGAGAGCGTGCCGGGGGTCAGCGGCGCACGGACGGTCATGCCCTCAGCCTATCGCCGAGGACGTCGTGACCCCCGCCACGGCCCCTCCGCGCAGGTTGTTGCCGTGCCGCAAGTGCTGTGCCATTGTTGCTGCGTGGATCAAGGGGGTGCTGCGCCCGTCTTTTCCGTGACCGCTGAGGGCGACGGCGACCGGCTTCGCGTCCAGGTGACCGGCGAGGTCGACATGGCGACCGCCGACACCATGTTCCGGACCGCGCTGCGCGAGCCCGCCCGGCGACTCCTGCTCGACCTGCGGGCGGTCACCTTCTTCGACTCGGCCGCCATCCACGCCGTGGTCCGACTCTCCCAGCGGTTCCCGGACGCGCTCACCGTGCTGCCGTCCCGGCAGGTCCGGCGGGTGCTGGAGATCTCCGGCCTGGGCGAGCAGGGCTGGCTGGGCGACGCCTGAGCCGGCCGCCGGCCTAGTCCGCCAGTCGGCGCCGCAGCGTCAACTCGGTGCCGCCCTCGGTGCGGGTCACGCTCATCTCGCCGAGCGCCTGGATCAGCGTCAGCCCGCGCCCGCGGAAACTCGACCCGCTCGACTCCCGCCACCGCCCGGTGTCCCGGACGGTGGCGGTCACCGTGCCGTCGGCGATGGTGACCTCGACTCCGATGGTCGGCTCGACCGGGTCGACCGGGTGCTCAATCGCGTTCGCCGCGGCCTCCGAGATCGCCACCGTGAGGTCGAACAGGTCGGTCTCGCCGACCTGGTGGGCGACGAGGAAGTCCTCCAGCCGCTTGCGCAGCACGCTGAGTCGGGTCGGGTCGGCCGGCAGGCGCAGCGCGAAGCGGTTCAGCTCGGCCGCCTCCAGGGCCAGCACCGCCACGTCGTCGTGCCGCTCGCGCCCCGCGACCCGCTCCACCACGGCGTCCACCAGATCGGCGACATGCTCGCCGCGCCCGGTCGCGTCGGCCCGCAACTGGTGCAGGCCGGCGTCGATGCCGGCCTCCCGGTCCTCGATCAGGCCGTCGGTGTAGAGCAACAGCCGGCCGCCGGGGGCGAGTTCACCCTCGACGGTCCGGTAGGTGGTGCCGGGAATGGCCCCGATCGGCGGTCCGAGGGCCCGATCGTGCAGGAACGCCACGCCGTCTCCTCCGATCAGCAGGGGCGAGGGGTGACCCGCGCTGGCATACCGCAGCCGGCCGGTGCGCGGGGAGAAATCGAGGCACACCACGGTGGCGAAGGAGCCGCCGCCGGTGGAGTGGACCAGCCGGTCGAGCCGGGTCAGTGCCTCGCCCGGGTCGTAACCCTCCAGCACGTACGCCCGCAGCGCGTTGCGGAGCTGACCCATCGCGGCGGCGGCCCGCACGCCCTTGCCGACCACGTCGCCGATCACCAGCACCAGCTCGTCGTCGGGGGTGCCGATCACGTCGTACCAGTCGCCGCCGACCTCGACGTCGGCGCTGCCGGGCAGGTAGCGGCTGGCCACCACCGCGCCGGGCAGCTGCGGCAGGGTACGCGGCAGCAGGCTGTGCTGGAGCGTGGTGGCGATCCGGTGCTCGGCCTCGTAGAGCTGGGCGTTCTCCAGCCGGACACCGACCAGCCGGGCCAGCTCGGTCAACGCCGCCTGCTCGGTGCCGCCGCCCTCGCGCCGCCACACCCGCAGCTCGCCGAGCTGCTCGCCGGTGGTGCCGGTGAGCGGCAGCACGCTGGACGGCTCGGCCGGCAGGTCGACGCCGGTGTCCTCCTCGTGGCGCGCCCCGGTGGCGACGACGAGCACCCGGTCGGCCTCGGCCAGGCTGAGCGCGTGCTGGGCGGCCACCCGCACCACGTCGACGGTGGACCGGGCGGTGTTGACCGCCACCGCCGCGTCGGCCAGTGCCCGCAGCCGGCGGATGATCTGCCCGCGGAGCTGACCCAGCTCGACGTTGGACCGGACCCGGGCCACCAGTTCCTGGCTGGAGAAGGGCTTGGTGAGGTAGTCGTCCGCACCGGCGGTGAGCCCGGCGACCTCCTCCGCGGCGCCGGCGCGGGCGGAGAGCATGACGATCGGCACGTGCCGGGTGCCCGGGTTGGCGCGCAGCGCGGAAACCAGCCCGAAACCGTCCAGCCGGGGCATCATCACATCGGTCAACACCAGATCGAACGGATGCTCCACGGCCAGCCGCAGCGCCTCCACGCCGTCCGGCACGGCCACCACCTCGTATGCCGGGGAGAGCAGCCGGCTGACGTGCTCGCGCAGGTCGGCGTTGTCGTCGGCGAGCAGGACCCGACCGGCGCCACCCGGCGTGCCGGACGCCTCGGGCAGCCCGGTGGGCCGGGCCACCTCGTCGGTCCAGAGCGCCGTCTCGGCCACGTAGAGCCGGGCCTGCTCCGGTTCGCCGAGCGGCACCCGGGACAGGGCGGAAACCCGGTCGGCGGGCAAATGCGCGTAGCCGAACGGGACGGTGACGGTGAATGTGGTGCCGCCGTCGACGACGCTGCGCGCGGTTGCCGTGCCGCCGTGCATCTCGACCAGCTCACGCACCAGCGCGAGCCCGATGCCGGTGCCCTCGTGGGTGCGGGAGCGGGCCCCGGCGACCCGGTGGAACCGTTCGAAGACCTGCGGCAGCTCCTCCGGCGCGATCCCGACCCCGGTGTCGCTCACCTCCAGCACCGCGGCGCCGGCGCCGGAACGCATCCGGACCCGGATCTCGCCGTCGAAGGTGAACTTCACCGCGTTCGACACCAGGTTGAGGACGATCTTCTCCCACATGTCCCGGTCGACGTAGACCGGCGCGGGCAGCGGCGGGCAGTCGACCACCAGGCTCAGCCCGGCGCGCTGGGTGGCCGAGCGGAACGTGCTGGCCAGCCGGGACGTGTAGTCGGACAGGTCGGTGGGCTGGTAGCGGGCGGCCAGCCGGCCGGACTCCAGCCGGGAGAAGTCGAGCACCGTGTTGACCAGCTTCAGCAGGCGCAGCGCGTTGCGGTGCATCACGGTCAGCCGCTCGGTGTAGCGCTCGGGCAGGTCCCGGTCGGCGAGCAGGTCCTCCAGCGGGCCCAGGACGAGAGTCAGCGGGGTCCGGAACTCGTGGCTGACGTTGGCGAAGAAGTTGGTCTTGGCGCGGTCCAGCGCGGCCAGCTCGGCGGCGCGGGCCCGCTCCTGCTCGTACGCCCGCTGCTTGCCCACGGCCCGGGACACCTGCGCGGCGACCAGATCGACGAAGTGCCGGTAGTCGGCGCCGAACGGCAGCCGCCGGGCCACGCCCAGCAGCAGCACACCGGCCGGCTCGTTGGTGGCGGTCAGCGGCAGCAGCAGCGCCTGGTCGGCGGCGTCGGCCGGGACCGCGCCGGGCAGGTCGGCGGTGGCGACCCAGCGCGGCGCGGTCAGCGGCGCACCGGCGGTCGCCCCGGGCCAGCCGGCGAAGTCGGCCGGGTCCACCCCGGCACAGCCGGCCAGCTCGGCGACGCCGTCGGCGTCGTGCAGCCAGATCGCGCTGAACGGCACGTCGGCGCGGTGCGAGCCGAGCACCCGGGCCACGGCCCGGCCCAGCTCCCGCGTGCTCGGCACGTCGCCCAGCTCGTTGCCCAGCTCGGCCAGGGCGCGCAGCCGACGCTCGCCGAGCACCCGCCCGGTGGTCTCGTTGACGAAGCAGAAGATGCCGTTGACGGCGCCGTCGGCCTCCCGGATCGGGTCGTAGGAGACGTCGAAGTAGACCTCTTCCAGGAAGCCGTGCCGGTTGATCACGAAGGGGTGGTTCTCGCCCCGGTAGGGTGCCCCGGTGCCGCGCACGCCGTCCAGCAGCGGACCGAGGACGTCCCAGGTCTCCGCCCAGTGCAGCCGGGCGGGCTGCCCGATCACGGCCGGGTGCTTGTCCCCGATGGTGGGCCGGTAGGCGTCGTTGTAGAAGGCCAGGTGCTCCTCGCCCCAGAAGACCACCATCTGGGCGCGGGACGCCAGCATGGTGCTCACCGCGTGGCAGAGCGCCGGGGTCCAGCGGTCGGGGGTGCCGAGGCCGGTCGCCGCCCAGTCGAAACCGCGCAGGCGCTCGCCCATCTCGCCGCCGGCGGCGAACGCGGCGGTCAGCAACGGCGGCAGTGACGACCCGTCGGCCGCCGGGGACGATCGACCGACGCCCCCGCCCCCCTGGGCCGCGCCCATGCAGCCTCCCGCTCCGGCCATGTCCATCGACGGCCGGCGCGAACGCGCCGACCGTCCCCGCCTACTACCCCGGCGGACGAGCAACGTAACGCACGCGACCCGGTGGACGCTGGTTACCTCCGCCTCATCCTGTCGTAACCGGGGGGTGGGGGGCGAGCCGGGAGGGGCCGCAGGTCGGCCGACTGTGATCTGGCCGACATCGCGGCCCGGACCAGCGGTGACCGGCCCCGGCTCACCGTGCCGGCCCGCTCACAGTGGCGTGACGTACGCGCCGGTGATGCCGCCGTCGACCACGAACTGCGCGGCGGTCATGAAGGAGGCGTCGTCGCTGGCCAGGAACGCCACCGCGGCGGCGATCTCGGTCGGGTCGCCGAACCGGCCCATCGGCACGTGCACCAGCCGCCGGGCGGCCCGCTCCGGGTCCTCGGCGAACAGCTCCCGCAACAGCGGGGTGGCGACCGGCCCGGGGCAGAGCGCGTTGACCCGGATGCCCTCGCGGGCGAACTGCACGCCCAGTTCCCGGGTCATCGCCAGCACCCCGCCCTTGCTCGCCGTGTAGGCGATCTGCGACGTCGCCGCGCCCATCAGCGCCACGAACGACGCGGTGTTGATGATCGAGCCCTTGCCCTGCCGGCGCATGTGCGGGATCACGTGCTTGCAGCACAGATAGACGCTCGTGGTGTTGACCCGCAGCACCCGCTCCCAGGCGTCCAGCCCGGTCTCCAGGATCGAGTCGTCGTCCGGCGGCGAGATGCCGGCGTTGTGGAAGGACACGTCCACCCGGCCGTGCCGGTCCACCACGCCGTCGAAAAGGTCGCGGACCGCCGCCTCGTCGGCCACGTCGGCGGCCACGAACTCACCGCCCACCTCGTCGGCCGCCCGCGTGCCGGCGTCGGCGTCGATGTCCACGCAGACCACCCGAGCCCCCTCGGCGGCGAAGCGCCGCACGGTGGCCAGCCCGATGCCGCTGCCCGCGCCGGTCACCACCGCCACCCGGTCGGAAAGTCGTCCCTGCACGGTGATCACTCCTCGGTGCCGATGAACACGTTCTTGACGTCGGTGAAGGCGTGCAGCGCATCCGGGCCCAACTCCCGGCCGAGGCCGGAGCGCTTCATCCCGCCGAACGGGGTCCAGTAGCGCACCGAGGAGTGCGAGTTGACGCTCAGGTTGCCCGCCTCGACCGCCCGGGCCACCCGGACGGCCCGGCCCACGTCCCGGGTCCAGATCGAGCCGGAGAGCCCGTACTCGGTGTCGTTGGCGAGCCGGATCGCGTCCGCCTCGTCGTCGAACGGGAGCACCGAGACGACCGGGCCGAAGATCTCCTCACGCCAGTGCCGGTCCGCCGGTGAGCCGGCGAGCAGCACCGTCGGGGCATACCAGAAACCGGGGCCGTCGGGGCGGGAGCCGGTGAACGCCACGTCGGCGTCGTCGACGTACCCGGCGACCCGGTCCCGGTGCGCGGCGGAGATCAGCGGACCCATCTCGGCGGTCGGCAGGGCCGGGTCCTGCACCCGGAACGCCCGCACGGCCGGTTCGAGCAGTTCCAGGAAGCGGTCGTACACCTGGCGTTGGACCAACAGCCGGGAGCGGGCGCAGCAGTCCTGGCCGGCGTTGTCGAAGACCGCGGACGGCGCGGTGGCCGCCGCCTTCGCCAGATCGGCGTCGGCGAAGACGATGTTCGCCGACTTGCCGCCCAGCTCCAGCGTCACCCGCTTCACCTGCTCGGCGCAGCCGGCCATGATCCGGGTGCCGACCTCGGTGGAGCCGGTGAAGCAGACCTTGCGGACCGCCGGATGGGTGACGAACCGTTCGCCCACCACGCTGCCCTGCCCGGGCAGCACGGTGAACACGCCCTCCGGCAGGCCGGCGTCGAGGGCCAGCTCGGCCAGGCGCAGCGCGGTCAGCGGGGTCAGCTCGGCCGGCTTGAGCACCACCGTGTTGCCGGCGGCGAGCGCCGGGGCGAAACCCCAGCCGGCGATCGGCATCGGGAAGTTCCACGGCACGATCACCCCGACCACGCCCAGCGGCTCGTGGAACGTGACGTCGAGCCCGCCGGGCACCGGGATCTGCCGCCCGGTCAGCCGCTCCGGCGCGCCCGCGTAGTAGTCGAGCACGTCCCGGACGTTGCCGGCCTCCCAGCGGGCGTTGCCGATGGTGTGTCCGGCGTTGCGCACCTCCAGGTGCGCCAGCTCCTCCAGGTGCGCGTCGACCCGGGCGGCGAAGCGCCGCAGCAGCCGCGCCCGGTCCCCCGGCGCCACGCTCCGCCACGTCTCGAACGCGGCGGCGGCCCGCCCGACGGCCGCGTCCACGTCAGGCACTCCCGCGGCCGGCACCTCCCCCAGGCTCGCCCCGTCGACCGGTGAGATCACCTCACCCACGCCTCGCCCCCACTCTCCACTCGCCGTTCTCCCCCCAAATTCCGCCTCGCGGATCCGGTGGCTCGGCACGCCCGCGAACGCCCGCCCGCAGCCGGGGGTCAGAGGCGCTCGAAGCCACGTACCAGCTCCCAGTCCGTGACCGCGGCGTCGAACGCGGCCAGCTCGACCCGCGCGTGGTTGGCGTAGTGGGCCACCACCTCGTCGCCGAACGCCTCCGGGGCGACCTCGGAGGCCCGCCAGAGGTCGAGCGCGTCGCGCAGCGTGCCGGGGACGCGCTCGGCCGCCGGGTCGTCGTAGGCGTTGCCGGTGCACTCCTCCGGCAGCTCAAGCTCGTGCTCGATGCCGTGCACCGCGCCGGCCACCAGCGCGGCGATCGCCAGGTAGGGATTGACGTCGGCGCCCGGGACGCGATTCTCCACCCGCATCCCCTGCCCGTGCCCGACCAGCCGCAGCGCGCAGGTACGGTTGTCGGTGCCCCAGCGCAGCGCGGTCGGCGCGAACGAGCCGGGCTGGTAACGCTTGTAGGAGTTGACGTTCGGCGCGAAGAGGAGGCTGAACTCGCGCATCGTGGCGAGCAACCCGGCCAGCACCCGCTGCCCGGTCACGCTCAGGTGCGCGGGTCCGTCGCCCAGCATCGCCGACGAGCCGGCGGCGTCGCGCAGCGAGAAGTGGATGTGGCAGGAGTTGCCCTCGCGCGCGTTCGGCTTCGCCATGAACGTGATCGACATACCCTCTTGGGCGGCGATCTCCTTCGCCCCGTTCTTGTAGATGACGTGGTGGTCGGCGCAGGCCACCGCCTCGTCGTACCGGAAGGCGATCTCGTGCTGGCCGAGGTTGCACTCGCCCTTCGCGCTCTCCGGGGTGAGCCCGGCGCCGGCCATCTCGGTGCGGATGCGCCGCAGCAGCGGCTCCACCCGGGCGGTGCCCAGCAGCGAGTAGTCGACGTTGTACTGGTTGGCCGGGGTCAGCTCGCGGTAGCCACGCCGCCACGCCTCCTCGTACGAGTCGCGGTAGAGCACGAACTCCAGCTCGGTGCCGGCGTACGCGGTCAGCCCGTGCGCGGCCAGCCGGTCGAGCTGCCGGCGCAGGATCTGCCGGGGCGAGGCGACCACCGGGCCGGAGCCGTCCAGCCACTCCAGGTCGGCCAGCACCAGCGCGGAGCCGGGCTGCCACGGCGTCCGGCGCAGCGTGTCCAGGTCGGGGCGCATGGCGAAGTCGCCGTAGCCGCGCTCCCAGCTCGACATCGCATACCCGTCGACGGTGTTCATGTCCACGTCCACGGCGAGCAGGTAGTTGCAGCCCTCGCTGCCGTTGGCCACCACCTGGTCGAGGAAGAACGGCGCGTGGATCCGCTTGCCCTGCAGGCGGCCCTGCATGTCGGTGAGGGCGAGCACCACCGTGTCGATCTCGCCCTCGGCGACGGCGACCCGCAACTGCTCCAGCGAGAACGGCGTTCTACTCATCAGGGGGCCTCCATCACCAAGGTCTACTGGCAAACCGGATCACCGTCAATGCCCCGGCGGGACCGGGGACGAAACACCAGGAGCGCGACCCGCGTCGTCGGGTCGTCGCGGCCGTCGCGCCCCGGTTAATTGCGTTGCCCCGTCGACCCGTCCGGGAGCATGCTTGGGGCTGTGACCAGGCCCGACCCGACGGGCCGATCCCGGGCGCTCGGCAACGCCCGGTCCGCGGCGGCGCGCGACGTCCACCTCTCTCTCACTGAAGTACGGCGTCCCGCCGTACCCCGGACGCCCGCGCCGCCGCACTCTCAAGCCAGGCCGACGGCCACCGTCGGCCCCTACCCGCCACGTTGACCGGACCGGCCTCAGGCGAACAACAGGCCCGCCATCCACAGCGCGGCGATCACCATGCCGGACATGAACTCGACGAGCATGGACAACCCGGCCGCCTTGACCGCCTGCACGGTGGCCGGCCAGGCCAACCGGTTGCTGCCCAGCCGCAGCAGCTCCGCGCCCCAGATGCCGGCGACGAAACCGATGAGCAGCCCGACCACCGGGATCACGAAGAACCCGATCACGCCGAGCAGCGCGCCGGCCAGCAGCGACGAGGTGGGCACGCCGGTCCGCTTCAGGTTCCGCCCCGGCCAGAGGTACTTGACCACGGTGCCGCCGGCGGCGATCACGGTGGCGGCGGCGAGCACCGCCCAACGGCCCGCGCCGGCGTCGCCGAACAGCGCCCACACCAGCACGCCGCCCCAGCACAGCGGCAGCGCCGGCAGGCCGGGCACCACCACGCCGGCCAGCCCGGCCAGGATGGCGAGCGCGGCGACCACCGACACCACGGCCTGCGAATCGGTCAGACTCACGAGTTCTCTCTTTCCTACCGTGTTAAAAGGGGGCCCCGCCTCTACTGGAGGCGTTAACCGGGGGCCCTTCCTTACTCCGCAAGGCGGGCGCGGATGGCGTCGGCGGGCATCGGGGCGCCGAACAGGCGGCCCTGACCGGTGTCGCAGCGCAACGCGCGCAGCCGTTCCGCCTGCACCTCGGTCTCCACCGCCTCGGCCGTGACCGACAGCTCCAACGCGTGCGCCAACCGGACCAGCGCGTCCACGATCCGCTCGTCGCGGTGGTCGGCGACCGCGTCCGCGCCGTCACCCCGGATCCCCTCCACGAACGGGCCGGCCAGCTTCACGCAGTGGATCGGCAACCGGCGCAGGTAGGCCAGGTTCGAGTAGCCGGTGCCGAAGTCGTCGATGGCCAGCCGCAGGCCGAGATCGGCGAGCTGGTGCAGGGCTCGCAACGGCTCGCCCGCGCTGCCCATCACCGCGCTCTCGGTCAGCTCCAGTTGCAGCAGCTCGGCGGGCAGGCCGGTGTGCTGCAACGCCTCCGCCACGGTCTCCACGATCGCCGGGTCGTCGGCCTGCCGGGCGGCCACGTTCACGCTGACCACCGGCGTCGTGTCCGGGTGGGCCCGCCGCCACGCCTCGGTGTCCCGGCAGGCCTGGCGCAGCACCCAGGCGCCGAGCCGGACGATCAGGCCGGTCTCCTCGGCCAGGCCGATGAACCGGTCCGGCCCGAGCAGCCCCAACTCCGGGTGCTGCCAGCGCACCAGCGCCTCGACCGCCACCATGCTGCCGTCCAGCAGCGAGACGATCGGCTGGTAGTGCAGCACGAACTCACCCCGGTCCAGCGCGGCCGGCAGGTTGGCGGCGAGCGCGGACCGGGCGATGTCAGCCGCGCTGCGCTCCGGGTCGTACACCGCCCAGCGACCCCGCCCCTCCGCCTTGGCCCAGTAGAGCGTGGTGTCGGCGGCCTTCATCAACTCGCCGACGCTGGTCTCCGCCGCCGGGCAGTCCACGATGCCGATGCTGGCCGAGACGGCGAGCTGCTGGTCGGCGACCTGCACCGGGGCGGAGACCGCGGCCAGGGCCAGCTCGGCGACCTCCACCGCGTCGTCGAGGCCGCCACCGGAGTCGACCAGGATGACGAACTCGTCGCCGCCCATCCGGGCCACCACGTGCCCGCGGCTGGACACGCAGTCGCTCAGCCGGCGGGCGATCACCTGGAGCAGCCGGTCGCCCAGGTCGTGGCCGAGGCTGTCGTTGACCGCCTTGAACCCGTCCAGGTCGATGAAGCAGAGCCCGACCCGCTGCTCCGGACCGGCCGTGTCGAAGACGCCACCGAGCTTCTCGAAGAACAGCGTCCGGTTGGGCAGGCCGGTCAGCGGGTCGTGCAGCGCCTGGAAGCGCAGTCGCTGCTGCAACTCGTACCGTTCGGTGATGTCCTCGATCATGGCGACGGTGAACCGGGGCCGGCCGTCGTCGTGCCGGATCAGCGAGACGGCCAGGTCGGTCCAGACGATGCTGCCGTCCTTGCGGTAGTAGCGCTTCTCCACCCGGGCGCTGTCCCGCTTGCCCTCGATCAGCTCCTGGTAGATCTCCCACATGCCGGCCGCGTCGTCGGCGTGGGCCAGCGCCGACACGTTCATCCGGCGCATCTCGGCGACGGTGTAGCCGAGCATGTCGGCGAAGGACTGGTTGACCTCGATGATCTGCCCGTCCACGCCGGCGATGCCGATGCCGATGGCGGCGCCGGTGAACACCGCCCGGAAGCGCGCCTCGCTGTCGCGCAACGCCTGCTCGACGGTGTCCCGGGCCTGCCAGGCGGACCGGGCGATCCGCTCCTGCTGGGCGAACACCCGGTCCCGCAGCGCCCGGGCGAACCCGGCGGCCAACGCGCCCTGCAACGCCGCGACCCGTTCCCGCAGCTCGGGGCCCTCCGGTCGGGCGGGCAGCACCCAGGGCAGGAACCGGTCACCGAGCGCCTGCACCGACCAGTCGAGCACGCCCGGTTCGGTGAGGTGCGCCTCCACCAGGGCCCGCCCCACCTCCTCCGCCGGCCGGGCGGAGAAGGCCGGCGTCAGCAGGGCGCCGGCCAGCCGCTCGGTGAACGGCACCAGCAGGCGCTCGGTCTCGGCCGCGCTCAGCGGCACGAACCCGATCCGCCGCACGGCCCGGGCCCACTCGGCGGCGTACACGACCGCGCCGGGCCGGCTGAAGTCACCCCCGTCGCGCTCCGGGGCTCGCACCTCGGCTCACCCGGCGGGGCGGTCGTGCCGGGCGACGCCGCCGAACGCCCCGAAGCGTTCCGGGTGCTCGTCGACGTCGGACGGCGAGTCGGGCCGCCACAGCGGCATGTGCACCACACCCGGTTCGAGGATCGTCCAGTCGCCGAAGAAGCCGGTGATCTCGGCCCGCGAACGGAGCGTGATCTCGGTGGCGGTACGCGCCGACAGCCGCTGCGCGTCCAGCATCTCCTGCGGCTGGTCCTCGAACGTGGAGTGCGAGATCACCAGATGGCTGCCCGGAGCGGCGGCGGCCCGCAGGGTGGCCAGGACGTCGGCCGGTCGGTCGGCGTCCGGGATGAAGTGCACCACGCCGGCGAGCAGGATGCCCAGCGGCCGGTCGAAGTCGATCATGCCGCTGGCCCGGGCCTGGTCCAGGATCAGCTTCGGCTCCCGCAGGTCGGCCAGGATCGCGGTGGCCCGGTCGTTGCCGGCCAGCAGTTCGCGGCTGTGCGCCACCGCGACCGGGTCGATGTCGACGTAGACGATCCGCGCCCCGGCGTTCGCGGCCTGGGCGACCTCGTGCACGTTGCCGACGGTGGGGATGCCGGAGCCGATGTCGAGGAACTGGTCGATGCCGGCGTCGAGCAGCACCCGCACCGCCCGGCGCAGGAACTCCCGCCCCGAACGCATGGTCGCCGCCAGGTTCGGTGTCATCGCCGCGATCTGCTCGGCGAGTTGCCGGTCGATCTCGAAGTTGTGCGCCCCGCCGAGGAAGTAGTCGTAGACCCGGGCGGCGCTCGGCCGGGTCAGGTCGATCTCGGCGGGAAGTCCGTCCGGCGTCTGCATCGCTCGGTCTCCCAGGTCGTCACCCACCACGAGGGGCGGATCATGTGGTCCAGCCCACTCTATGCGCGCACGGCCAGGTACGGGAGATCCACTTCTCGCGATGCCCCTTGCCGCGCTCAGCCGACCGACTCCAGCAGCAGCGAGATGCCCTGCCCGACGCCGACGCACATGGTGGCGAGCGCCCGCCGGCCGCCCCGACGGCGCAGCTCCAGCGCGGCGGTCAACGCCAGCCGGGCGCCGCTGGCGCCGAGCGGGTGGCCCAGCGCGATGGCCCCGCCGTTCGGGTTGACGTGCTCGGCGTCCTCCGGCAGGCCGAGGGCGCGCAGCACCGCCACGGACTGCGCGGCGAACGCCTCGTTCAACTCGACCACGTCGACGTCGACCAGCGTGAGGTCGTGCCGGTCGAGCAGCTTGCGGGTGGCCGGCACCGGCCCGATCCCCATGATCCGGGGCGGGACGCCGGCCGCCGCCGCGCCGCGTACCCGGGCCAGCGGGGTGAGGCCGTAGCTGTCGACGGCCGCCGCGGAGGCCACCAGCAGCGCCACCGCGCCGTCGTTGACGCCCGAGGAGTTGCCGGCGGTGACCGTGCCGCCGTCGCGGAACGGGGTGGGCAGCGCGGCGAGCTTCTCCGGTGTCGTCTCGCGCGGGTGCTCGTCGACCTCGACCAGCTTCGTCTCCCGTCTGCCCGCCGGCACGGTGACGCCGACGATCTCCTCGGCCAGCTTCCCGTCGGCCTGCGCCTTGGCGGCCCGCTGCTGCGAGCGGTACGCGAAGGCGTCCTGCGCCGCGCGGTCCACGCCGAACTCGGCGGCCACGTTCTCCGCCGTCTCCGGCATCGAGTCGATGCCCCAGTTGCGTTCCATCAGCGGGTTCACCAGCCGCCAACCGATCGTGGTGTCGTAGACCTCGGCGGTGCGGGCGAACGGCGTGGCCGCCTTCGGCATGACGAACGGCGCCCGGCTCATGCTCTCCACACCCCCGGCCACCACTAGGTCGGCCTCGCCGACCACGATCGCCCGGGCGGCGGTGGCGAGCGCGTCCAGGCCGGAACCGCAGAGCCGGTTCACGGTGCTGCCCGGCACCTCCGCCGGCAGCCCGCCGAGCAGCGCGGCCATCCGGGCCACGTTGCGGTTGTCCTCGCCGGCCTGGTTGGCGCAGCCGAGGATCACGTCGTCGGTGCGGGCCCAGTCGACCGACGGGTGGCGTGCCACCAACTCCCGGACGACGTGTGCGGCCAGGTCGTCCGGGCGGACCCCGGCGAGGGCGCCGGCGTACCGGCCGATCGGGGTGCGGACTCCGGCAACGAGGTAGGCCACGGTCATCGCGCGCACGTCCTTCGGGGGGTGGGAAGGGGTCGGTCGGCGGGCCGCCCACCGGGTCACGGGGGCACCCGGCGTCAGGATATCCGCGCCCGGAGCGGATAGGTTGGCGGCATGGCCGGGGCCCAGTTCAGCGCAGAGACCAGTGGCGGCGGCGCGTTCGTCCGCCAGCCCAACCGGTTCACCGGGCGGGTCACCCCGCACTCCACCTCGCCGGAGGGCGGCGGGCCGGACGAGGCGGGACGCTGGCCGCTGGAGGCGGGGCGGTACCGGCTGATCTGGTGCCGGGCCTGCCCGTGGGCGCACCGGGCGCGGATCGTGCGCGGCCTGCTCGGCCTGGACGAGGTGATCTCGCTGGGCACGGTGGACCCGATCCGCGACGAGCGGGGCTGGCGGTTCGCGCTCGACCCGGACGGCTTCGACCCGGTGCTGGGCGTCGGTTTCCTCTCCGACGCCTACCTGGCCACCGACGCCGACTACACCGGTCGGGTCACCGTGCCGGCGCTCGTCGACACGCTGACCGGGCGGGTGGTCACCAACGACTACCCGCAGCTCACGCTCGACCTCTCCACCGAGTGGCGGCGGTTGCACGCCCCGGACGCGCCGGACCTCTACCCGGTCGCGCTGCGTCCGGAGATGGACGCGCTGATGGCGGAGATCCACCGCGACGTCAACAACGGCGTCTACCGGTGCGGCTTCGCCACCTCCCAGGAGGCGTACGACGAGGCGTACACCGCGTTGTTCGCCCGGCTGGACGCGCTGAGCGAGCGCCTTGCCGGACGGCGCTACCTGATGGGGGACGCGATCACCGAGGCGGACGTGCGGCTGTTCACCACGCTGGTCCGCTTCGACGTCGCCTACCACGGGCACTTCAAGTGCAACCGGCAGAAGCTGACCGAGATGCCGGTGCTGTGGGCGTACGCCCGGGACCTGTTCCAGACGCCGGGCTTCGGGGAGACGGTGGACTTCGACCACATCAAGCGGCACTACTACGCCACCCACGACATGATCAACCCGACCCGGATCGTGCCGCTCGGTCCGGACCTCGCCGGCTGGACCACGCCGCACGGGCGTGGCTGAGCCCGCCGCGCGCCGGTTCGCCGCCGCCGTCGCGGCCGGCTGCGTGGTGGCCGGCGCGGTCGCGGTGACGGTCGCCGTCGTCGCCGGTCCCGGCCCGGGGCCGACCGGGTACGTCAGCGAGGCCGGGGTCACCGACAGCGGGTACGCCGGGGCGTACCGGATCGGGATCTTCACGCTGGCCACGGCGCTGCTGCTGCTCGCCGGGGCACTGCCGGCGGCGGCGCGCGCGGCGTCCGTGCTGCTCGCCGCCAGCGCAGTCGCCACCGCGCTCTCCGGCACGGTGACGTGCAGCGCCGGCTGCCCGCTGCCACCGTTCGAGGCCGCCACGGTGGCCGACCTGGTGCACGGCGGGGCCAGCATCGCGGCCACCGCCGCGGTGGTCTTCGCGATGCTGGCGCTGGTGTGCTCCCCCGCGTCCGGCCCGGCGTTGCGGCGGGTCGCCACCGTCGGCGCGGCGCTGGCGCTGCCGCTGGCCGGGGCGGTCGGGCTGGCCATGCTGCTGGTGGGCCGAGGCGCGCTGGTGGGGGTGCTGGAGCGCGTGCTGCTCACGGTGACCGCCGCCTGGGGCCTGACCACCGCCGTGCTGCTGTCAAGGAGGGGCCCCCTGTTAACGCCTGGGCGATAGAAGGGGCCCTCTCTCACCGACGGATGTTAAGAGGGGGCCCCTCCTTACTCAGGAGGGTGTAAGGGGTGTCACGGGGGTCGGTCCTTCCAGCGGGGCGGGTGCGGGAGTAGCGTCAGCCGGCGATGACCAATGTCTGGTGCCTCACCGAGCGCCTGTACGTCGACCTCCGACGGCAGGCCAGCGGCGTCTGTCCGGCGTAGTTCCGCCTCCGACGCCCCGATCCCTCTCCAGACCTTGGACCCGCCCTCATGGCTTCCGCCCTGCGCAAGATTCCCTTCTCCGTGCAGATCCTGCTCGGCCTCGTGCTCGGCGTGGCGCTCGGCTTCCTCGCCCGCGCCACCGACCTCGCCTGGCTGACCAGCACCCTCGACACCGTCGGCGGCCTCTTCGTCCAGTTGCTGAAGCTGGCCGTGCCGCCGCTGGTCTTCACCGCCGTCGTGGTCAGCGTGGTCAGCCTGCGCGGCGTCGCCAACGCCGCCCGGCTGGCCCTCAAGACGCTGCTCTGGTTCGGCGTCACCGCGCTGATCGCGGTGACCATCGGCATCGGCATCGGCCTGCTCACCGACCCCGGCCGGGGGGTGAACCTGGACCCGGCCGGCGCGAACGCGCCGAAGACCACCGGCTCCTGGATCGACTTCCTCACCGGCATCGTGCCCACCAACCCGGTCGGCGCGTTCGTCGAGGGCAACGTCCTGCAGATCGTCTTCCTCGCCCTGGTGGTGGGCGCCGCCGCGCTGCTGGTCGGTGCGCCTGCCGAGCCGTTCGTGCAGCTCAACCGCTCGGTCCTGGCGATCGTGCAGAAGGCGCTGTGGTGGGTCATCCGGCTCGCCCCGATCGGCACGCTGGGCCTGATCGGCAACGCCGTCGCCTCGTACGGCTGGGACCTGCTCGCCCCGCTGGCCAAGTTCACCACCGCCGTCTACGTCGGCTGCGCCCTGGTGATGTTCGTGGTCTACCCGGTGCTGCTGGTCGCGGCCGGCCGGCTCAACCCGCTGCGCTTCTTCGCCGGCGCCTGGCCCGCCATCGAACTGGCCTTCGTGTCCCGCTCCTCGGTGGGCACCATGCCGGTGACCCAGCGCTCGGTCGAGCGCCTCGGCGTCCCCCGCGAGTACGCCTCCTTCGCGGTGCCGTTCGGCGCCACCACGAAGATGGACGGGTGCGCCGCGATCTACCCCGCGCTCGCCGCGATCTTCGTGGCGCAGGTGTTCGGCGTGCACCTGGGCGTCACCGACTACCTGCTGATCGCCTTCGTCTCGGTGGTCGGCTCGGCCGCCACCGCCGGCCTGACCGGCGCGATCGTGATGCTCACGCTGACCCTGAGCACGCTGGGCCTGCCGCTGGCCGGCGCCGGCCTGCTGCTGGCGATCGACCCGATCCTGGACATGATGCGAACCGCCACCAACGTGACCGGGCAGGCCGTGGTGCCGACCATCGTGGCCGCCCGGGAGGGCACGCTCGACCGGGCCGCGTACGACTCGGCCGGCAGGCGCGACCTGATCCAGCCGATCGACGACCAGCCGCTCGCCCCCGTACCCGCCTGACCGTGAGGATCACCGCATGAGCACCCTGTTCACCCCGCTCACCCTGCGCGGCGTCACCCTGCCCAACCGGATCGCGCTGGCGCCGATGTGCCAGTACAGTGCCGGGCCCGACGGCCTGCCCACCGACTGGCACCGGGTGCATCTCGGCTCCCGCGCGGTCGGCGGCGCCGGGCTGGTGCTCAGCGAGGCCACCGCCGTGCTGCCGGAGGGGCGGATCACTCCGCAGGACGTCGGCCTCTGGTCCGGCGCGCACGTCGACGCGTGGCGACCGGTCACCGCGTTCGTCGCCGGCCAGGGCGCGGTCCCGGCCGTGCAGCTCGCGCACGCCGGGTTCAAGGCGTCGACGTACCGCCCGTGGGCGGCGCGGCGCGGCGGCGTGCCGGACGCCGAGGGCGGCTGGCAACCGGTCGGCCCCGGCGGCGACCCGTTCGTGCCCGACTACCGCACGCCCACCGCCCTCGACGAGGCCGGCATCGCGCAGGTGGTGGCCGCGTTCGCCGCCGCCGCCGGGCGGGCGCTGGACGCCGGCTTCGCCGCGGTGGAGATCCACGCGGCGCACGGCTACCTGCTGCACGAGTTCCTGTCCCCGCTGACCAACCGGCGCACCGACGCCTACGGCGGCGACCGGGCCGGCCGGATGCGGCTCACCCTGGAGGTGGCCCGCGCGGTCCGCGCCACGGTCGGCGAGGCGGTGCCGGTGCTGACCCGGATCTCCGCCACCGACTGGACCGACGGCGGCTGGACCGTCGAGGACAGCGTGGTCCTCGCCGGTGAGCTGGCCGCGGCCGGCGTGGACCTGGTCGACGCCTCCTCCGGCGGTGCCGCCGCGCACGCGTCGGTGCCGGTCGGTCCGGGCTACCAGGTGCCGCTGGCCGCCCGGATCCGCCGCGACGCGGGCGTGCCGACCGGCGCGGTGGGCCTGATCGTCGAACCCGAGCAGGCCGAGCAGATCGTCGCCGGCGGCGAGGCCGACCTGGTGCTGCTGGGCCGGGAGTTGCTGCGCGACCCGTACTGGCCGCGCCGCGCGGCGGCGAAGCTGGGCGCCACCCCGGCCTGGCCGGACCAGTACGCCCGCGCCTTCTGACGGTCTCCCGCCCCGCCCCGGTCGGGCGGGGCGGGAGGTCAGCCGGCCAGGTGGTTCCAGCGGGGTTCCAGGTCGGACCAGGCGCCCTGGTCGGCGACCAGGCCGTCGACGAGCACCACCACGTGGTCCGCGCGGACCAGCGCGGCCCGCTTGGCGGTCGAGCCGACCACTGTCACCCCGTGCTCGCGCAGCGCCGCCCACAGCGCCAGCTCCGTGGTCACGTCGAGCGCCGACGACACGTCGTCGGCGACCAGCAGTTCGGTACGCGGGGCGAGCGCCCGGGCCAGCGCCAGCCGCTGGAGCTGGCCGCCGGAGAGCCGGGTGCCCTTGTGCCCGATCAGCAGCCCGAGCCCGCCGCCGGCCGCGGCCAGGTCGTGTTCGAGCTGGGCGGTCGACACCGCGCTCGCGGCGTCCACCGGGTGCCCGAGCGCGATGTTGTCGGCCACCGTGCCGGAGAGCACCCGGGGTAGCTGGCCGACGTAGCCGACCTGGTTGGGGCGCAGGAACAGCTCCGGCTCCGTGACCGGTTCACCGTTCCAGCGCAGCGCGCCGACGTGGTGCACGATGCCGGCGAGCGCGCGCAGCAGCGACGACTTGCCGGCGCCGACCGGGCCGACCACCAGCACGAGCTGCCCGCGTTCGACCACCAGGTCGACGTCGCGGACGGCCAGCGTGCCGTCGGAGTGCAGCGCGCCGAAGCCGGCCAGCTCCAGCCGGCGCAGCGGGTGCCGGGGCGGCGGCTCGGGGGCCGGCGCGGTGCCGGCGGCCAGGTCGAGCCCGGGCACCGCCGCCGAGTAGGTGCTCATCCCGGTCATCGCCACGGTGCGCCGGGTCCACACCCGGGCCGACGGGTACTGCGACACCAGCGCCGCGGTGGTCCAGGCGAACCAGCGGGCCGCGCCGAGCGTGGAGACCGCCACCAGGGTCGCGCCCGCGGAGAGCCCGCCGGCCAGGTAGAGCGCCCACGCGCCGATCGGCAGCAGCCCGCTGGCGACCGCCGGGGTGGACCGGGCCCACACCTGCATGGCGATCTCCCGGCGCTGCCGCTCGCTGCGCACCACGTCGAGCCCGGCGAGGTGGTCCAGCACCGGGCGGGTCGCGCCGGCCAGCTTCACCGTGCGGGCCGCGGAGAGCGAGGAGACGAGCGCGGTGGCGAACGCGGCGCGCGCCTTGACCGTGCCGGCGGCGGTGCGTTCCAGCCGGGGCCCGAACAGCGTCGCCGCCAGGCCGGACACCACCATCGTGCCGACGAAGAACAGCGCGGGGACGAAACTGCCGGTCACCAGCGTCATGGTGAGCACGATGGCCAGCGAGATGAACTGGTCCATCAGGTTGTCGGCGAGCTGCACCACCCGGTCGGTGTCACCGCCCTGCGCCACCACCTCGGCCGGGGTGTGCCCGCTGACCCGGCGAGCCCCGGTCTGCCCGTGCACCAGCCGGGCGCTGATCCGCAGCATCTGCCGGATCCACCACTGCGGGAACCACAGGTTGGTCAGGTAGGGCAGCGGCAGCACCAGCAGCAGCGCGGCGGCGATGCCGAGCGCCGGCAGCCACGGGTCGCCGCCGCCGACCACGTCGGCCCAGAGCCACGGCAGCACCGACCCGTCCAGCCCGAGCAGCGTGATCACGACGAACAGGGCGACCGAGAGCAGGCCGTAGCGTGGGTCGTTGACGCCGAGCCGGAGGATCTCCCGCATGGTCCGGGCCGGCGGCGCGGGCGGCACCGGCGGCGGTTCGACGCGGGACACGGCGCCGCGACGCGCCGCGGTGGACTCGCCCGGCCCGGCAGGTGTGACCGGCGCGTCGGCCCAGTCGGGGGTGACGGGCTCGTCGGCCCAGCCGGGCCCGTCGAGCAGTTCCACCCCGCCGCCGCGGGCCCCGGTGCCGGCGTACGCCCCGGCGTGGCTGGTGGCGAGCAGTTCGGCGAAGCGTGCGGACGCGCGCAGCGGGCCGGCTTCCAGCACCGCGCCGTCGGCCATCACCACCACCTCGTCGCAGCGGCGCACCGAGGAGAGCCGGTGCGCGATGACGATGCCGATCCGGTCGGTGAGCAGCCGTTCGGTGGCCTGACGGACCCGGTTCTCGGTGACCGGGTCGAGCCGCGCGGTGGCCTCGTCGAGGATCACCACGTGCGGGTCCCGGACCAGGATCCGGGCGAACGCCACCAGTTGCTCCTGCCCGGCGGAGAGCACGTGGCCGCCCTCGCCGAGCCGGGTGTGCACGCCGTCGGGCAGCTCGGCGATCCACCCGGCCAGGCCCAGCTCGGCCAGCGCCCGCTCGGCGGCGCCGAGCAGCTCCGGGTCGAACAGCGCGACGTTCTCGGCGAGCGTGCCGGCCAGGATCTCGGTGCGCTGCGGCACCACGGCGATCCACCGGCGCAGCTCCTCGACGTTAAGGTCGACCAGGTCCACCTCGCCGAGGCGGACCGTGCCGCGGGGCACCTCGACCGCCCGGGTGAGCACCTTGGCCAGCGTCGACTTGCCCGAGCCGGTGCGCCCGACCAGCGCGTAGGAGCGACCGCGGGTGAAGTCGAGCCGCACGTCGCGCAGCGCCGGGCCGCGTTCGTCCCCGGCGGCCGGGTAGCGGTAGGTGAGCCCGCGCACGGTCAGGTCGCCGTGGGTGGGGGCGATCCCGCCGACCGGCTCCTGCCGCGCGCCGGCCAGCAGTTGCACCCGGGCCCACGCGCCGAACGCCTGTTGCAGGTGCGGCACCCAGCGGGCGATGTGCTCGACGGTCGCGCCGAACGCGATCACGAGCAGCCAGATGGCGGTGAGCCGGGCGGCGTCGACCCGGCCGGTGGCGAGCGCCCACGCGCCGGCCAGCACCACAGCGGCGATGCCGGCCCGGATGCCGCCGGCGGCCACCGCGGTGACCCGCGCGGAGAGCCGGAACACCCGGCCGCAGCGGGCGACCACCTCGGCCGCCCGGCGCGCGTAGAGGCGCAGCACGTAGGGCCGGGCGAGGCTGGTGCGCACGTCGTCCTGGCCGTGCACCGCCTCCTCCATCACGGCCGCGAGGTCGGACCACGCCTCCTCCTCGGCCATCCGGGCCGGGGCGATGCGGGCGGTGGGCCGGCGCAGCGCGACCGCGAGCACGGCGGTGAGCAGCACCATCCCGAGGCCGGCCGGCCACCAGACGATCAGGGCGCTGACCGTGGCGAGCACGCAGACGGCGATGCCCTGCGCGAGCCGTACACCGGTGTTCCGCATCTCGGCGGCGACCTGGTAGACGTCGTTGTCGATCCGGTCGAGCAGCTCACCCACCGGGGTGACCTCCAGGGCCGGCAGATCCTGCCCGAGCGCGACCCGGCAGAGCCGGCGGCGCACGTCGGCGGACCAGTCGGCGGTGAGCCGCGCCATGATCAGCCCGATCAGCAGGTCGGTGACGACGGCGGCGACGAGCGCGACGGCCAGCGCGACGAACCAGCCGGACGAGCGGTGCACGAGCACCGGGCCGGCGAGCGCGGACGCGGCGGCCTGACCGCCGGCGCCCAGCACGATCAGCAGCAGGACGACCACCATCCGCCGGGGCGCGGTGGTCCAGAGGTCTCGGAGCAGGCGCATGGGACGGTCCTCCGGACTCGGACGGGTGGGGGCGGTGTCCCCAGCCTTCTCGTCCGGCCGGCCCGGTTCAAACGATTTACCGCGTTCCGGTCAGGTCTGCGCGACCCGGCGGACGATGCCGAGCAGGGCATCCTGCACGTCGGCGATCGGCCGGTCGGGTTGGAACACCAGCCAGTCCACCGCCACCACGAGCCCGACGCCGAACAGCGCCGAGCTGGCGGTGCGCACGTCCAGGTCGGCCGGCAGGTCGCCGCTGGCCACCCCGGCCCGGACGGTCTCGGCGATCACCTCGATCGCCTCGCCGCGCAGCAGCCGCAGCGTCTGCTGCCACTCCCGGTTGGTGCGCCACATCTCCGAGAGCAGGAGCTGGGCGAACGCCCGGTAGCGGCGGATGTAGTCCAGTTCGGCGCGGACCAGCGCGGCGAGCGCCTCGCGGGGCGGCAGCCCGTCGACGGCGGCCCGGAACTCGGCGGTGAGCAGGCCGATGCCGTGCCGCAGCAGCTCCTCGAAGAGGACGGTCTTGGACTCGAAGTTGTAGTAGACGGTCCCCTTCGCCACCCCGGCGCGGGCCGCGATGTCGTCCACGGTGGTCGCCGAGAAGCCCTGCTCGGCGATGAGGTCCACCGCCGCCACGAAGAGGCGCTGGCGGGTGTCCTCCCGCCGGCGGGTCCGTCCGTCCGTCACCGGCCCATCCTCACATGGTCAGTTCGGGGTGCAGCCTGCCCGGGGTGAGCCGGCGGGACCTCCGCGCCGCGGCGACGGTGAGTGCCAGCGCGCCCAGGCCGAACGCGAGCAGCACGGACACCCCGGTGAGCACCGGCCGGGCGGGACCGCCGTTGATGGTGTGCCGCAGGCCGCCCACCACGTACGTCATCGGCAGCCAGGGGTGGATCGCCTGGAAGAACCCGGGCGAGGTCTGCACCGGGTAGGTGCCGCCGGACGAGGTGAGCTGGAGCATGAGCAGCGCCAGCGCGGCCAGCCGGCCGGCCGGGCCGAACGCCACGCCGAGGAGCTGCATGATCGCGGTGAACGCCAGCGAGGTGAGCGCGAGCAGCCCGAACGTGGCCGCCCCGTGCCGCGGGCCCAGCCCGAGGGCCAGCGTGACCACGGTGTAGAGCACGGCGACCTGGGCCAGGCCGATCGCCGCGGCGGGCAGCCAGCCGGCGAGCACCACCCGCCAGCCGGCCGCGCCGGACATCACGTGCCGCCGGTTGACCGGCCGCAACAGCATGTACGTGATCATCGCGCCGACCCAGAGCGCCAGCGCCAGGAAGTACGGGGCGAAGCCCACCCCGTACGAGCCGGCCGGGTGCTGCGCGTCGCGGATCAGGCCGACCGGGTCGGCGAGCACGTCGGCGCGGCTGGCCGCGTCGTCGTACCCGGGTAGTTTCTTCTCCCCGGCGGCGAGCCCGTCGGCGAGGTCGCCGGCGCCGCCCTCCAGCCGGCTCAGCCCGTCGACCAGCTTGGTGCTGCCGCTGCCGAGCTGCCCCAGGCCGCCGTCGAGCTGCCGGGCGCCGGTGGAGAGCCGGTAGAGCCCGCCGCGTAGCTGGTCGGCGCCGGTCGACGCGTCGCCGAGCCCGTCGCGGAGCCTGGCGCTGCCCTGGGCGAGTGTGCCGAGCCCGCCGGCCAGCTCGTCGACCTTGGCGCGGGCCGCGGCGACGTCGTCGGCCAGGTGGGGCGCGGCGGCGGCCACCTCCCGGGCGGTCTCCGCCACGGCGGTCATCTGCTTGCGCAACGCGGTCAGGTCGGTCCGGTCCAGCGCGGACCTCAGCGCCTTCGCCTGGGTGACGGCCCGGCCGGCGGCCGTGCGGGCGGCGGCGAAGTCGCTGTCGTCGGCCACCTCGGGGTGTTCCTTGGCGACCGCGTCGAGCCGGTCGGAGATCTCCTCGGCCAGACCGACCACCTCGTCGGCCTTGGCGGGCAGGGCGTCCAGCCCGTCGGCGAGCTGCTGCGCGCCGGTGGCGACCGTGGAGGCGGCCTGCTGGATCCGGTCGGCGTTGCGCCGCAGCACCGGTTCGTACCTGTTCGCGGCGGCGTCGACGGTGGCGGCGGCGGCCTTCGTCTCGGTCGCGGCCCGCCCGGCGCCGTCGGCGAGTTGCGCCGCGCCGGTCCGCAACTGGTCGAGGCCCTTGGCCAGCTTGTCGGCGCCCCGGACCGACCGGTCCAGCCCGCCGGTGAGCTGCCCGGCGCCGTCCTCGGCGTCGCCGAGCCCGTCGGCGAGCCGCCCGGCGCCCCGCTGCGAGGCGCCGAGCCCGTCGGAGATCTTCCCGGCCCCGTCGGCGGCACGGCCGGTCTCGGCCTTGGCGTCGGTGAAGCCGATCAGCATCCGGTCGAAGTACGAGGCGGCGGTGCTCTCCGCGGCGGCGGCCCGGATCTCGCTGAACGCCGATCGGGCGAGCAGCCCGGAGAGGTAGTTGGTGGCGTCGTCGTGGACCACCTTCAGCTCGCCCTGCCGGGCCGGCCGGTCCGGTTCCGGGCCGGCGGCGAGCGTCGCCGAGAAGTCGGCGGGGATGGAGAAGACCAGGTGGTAGCGGCCGTCGCGCAGGCCCTCGGTGGCGTCGGCCTGGTCGGTGACGGTCCAGCCGAAGACCTTGCGGTCGATCAGTTCGTCGGTGAGGTCCCGCCCGGCGTGCACCTGGCGGCCGTCGCTCGCCGTGGCCGGCCGGTCGGCGTTGACAAGCGCGACCGGGATCCGGTCGAGTTTCCCGTACGGGTCCCAGAAGGCGTAGAGGTAGAGCGCGCCGTAGAGCAGCGGGACCACGGTGAGCACGGCGAGCGCGGCGCGCGGCAGCCGGCCCCGGGTCATCCGGCGCAGTTCGAACCGGGCGAGTCGCAGGACGCTGCTCATGCGGGCACCTCCACGGCGGTCAGGGCGGGGGTCGGCGGGGCGGGGTCGCCGATGCGGTGCGCGGTGGCGGCCACCTCCGCCTCGACTGAGCGGGCGCTGGCGATCACCGCGTACCCCTGGCCGGCGAGGCGTTGCAGCGCGGCCCAGATCCACTGCCGTTCCGGACGGTCGGCGCCGGCGTCCACGTCGTCGGCGACGATCAGGCTGGGGCCGGCGAGGCTCGCCAGCACCAGCCCGAGCACCTGCCGGTCGGCCGGGGTGAGGTCGCGGCCGTACCGGTCGGGGTGAAGCGGCGCGTCGGTGAAGCCGGCGCCGGCGATGGCGGCGGCGTAGGCGTCGCGGCGGTAGGCGCGGCGGGCCCGCAGCGCGGCCACCGGGACGAGCCGGCGGCGGCGGCGCGGCACCGGCCCGAGCAGCAGCAGGCGTTCGGTGATGTGCTCGGCGACGGTCAGCGTCGGGTCGGGCTCGTGCACGCCGGCCACCTGACCGAGCGCGGCCGGGCCGTGGCGGCGCAGTTCGCCGTGGCTGTGCGGGAAGCGGCCGGCCAGGGCGAGCAGCAGCGAGGTGCGCCCGCTGCCGGGCGGTCCGGTCACCGCGTGCAGCTCACCGCTGTGCACGGTGAGGTCGACGTCCCGGTAGACCCAGCCGCGCCGGGTGCGCAGGCCCAGTCCACCGGCCTCGACGATCTTCATGACACCTTCTAAACTGACTGGTCAGTATAAAAACATGCCCAGCATAGCGTCGGGTGTCCGGTTCGGGGCAACGGAAGAAGAAGTGATCCTCAGAACAGCACGGTGGCGAGCGTACCGACCGGACGGAAGCCGCACCGCTCGTAGACCCGGCGGGCCGGCCGGTTGAAGTCGTTGACGTAGAGGCTGACCGTGGGCGCGACCCGGGCCAGCGCGTCGCGCACCACCGCGGCCATGGCGGCGGCGGCGATCCCCCGGCCGCGCCACTCGGGCGCCACCCAGACGCCCTGGACCTGCGCCGTGCGGCGGGTCACCACGGCCAGCTCGGCCTTGAAGACCACCCGCCCGTCGACGAAGCGGGCGTAGGCCCGGCCCGCGCGCACCAGCTCGGTCACCCGCCGCCGGTAGCCGCGACCGCCGTCCTCGGCCATCGGCGAGACGCCGACCTCCTCGGTGTACATCGCCACCGCGGCCGGGAAGAGCCGGTCGACCTCACCGGCCCGCACCCGGCGCACCTGCGGGTCGGGCGCGACCGGGGGCACCGCGTCGGTGGCCAGCAGCGGCTGGTTCGGGCGTACGTCCCGGGCCGGCCCCCAGTGCGGACCGAGACGGTCCCACAGGCCGAGCACCGCGTCGGCGCGACCCACGATCGAGGAGCAGAGCCGTTCCTCCTCGGCCAACTGCTCGGCGAACGCGGCCACGGCGGGCTCGGAGGCGAGCACCGGGGTCAGGTTGCCGCCCAGCCAGCAGATCGACTCCAGGTTGCGCCGGCCGCCGTAGCCGAGGATCCGCGCCTCGGCCCGCCACCAGGCCAGCCCGCGCGCCGCCACCCGCTCGGCGACCTGCGCTCCGGCGTACGGGTCGGCGTCGAGCAGCCGCTCGACCGCGCGGCGCTCCGACTCCCCCAGTTGGCGTACCGGCATGGTGAGCACGCTTACCAGCCTGCCAGATGCACCCGGTGGCGCGCGGGTCGACCGGGCACCTCGTCGATCCGTACCAACGTCTTGTCGCCGATGCATTGCCGATATATCGTAGATGCATCAGCGATACTCGAATCAAAGGAGAACCCGATGAGTTTCCACCGACACGTGCACGCCCTGCGCGACGAGATGCACCGCCACGGCGGCTTCGGCTTCCCGCCCGTACCCCCGCCCCCGCCGTTTCCGCCCGGGCCGCACGGCCACGGGCGGGGCCGGGGTGGTCGCGGCGGCCGGGGCCGGCGGCCGAACGTGCGCGGCGCCGTGCTGGCCCTGCTCACCGAGCGGCCGATGCACGGCTACGAGATGATCCAGGAGATCGACTCCCGCACCGGCGGGGCCTGGCGGCCCAGCCCCGGCTCGATCTATCCCACCCTGCAACTGCTGGAGGACGAGGGCGTCATCGCGACCGCACCGGACTCCGACGGCGGGCGCAAGCGGTTCGCCCTGACCGACCAGGGACGCGCCGAGGCGACCGAGGCGGCACAGACCCCACCCTGGGCGGAGTTCGCCGAGCAGACCGTCAACAGTTGGCACGACATCCGCGACGCCGGCACGCAGGCGATGAACGCGCTCCGGCAGGTGATGACCACCGGCACCGACGACCAGCGCGCCCGCGCCGCCCAGGTGCTCGACGAAACCCGGCGCAAGCTCTACGCCATCCTCGCCGAGTCCGAGTAACCCCCACCCCCACCCCCACCCCGCAGACGTCGCGCCTGATTCACGGAAAGAGCGGCCATGGGCGACGGAATGGCGACTCTTTCCGTGAAACAGCGGGGTGGTCCGGGAGTGTCAGTGCACGGTGACGGTGGCGCCGCCGGGCACCAGCTCGCGCAACTCCTCGGGGAGTTCGGCGCCCATCTCGTCGGCGATGCGTAGTGCCTCCTCGATGAGGGTCTCCACGATCTGCGCCTCGGGGACGGTCTTGACGACCTTGCCCTTGACGAAGATCTGGCCCTTGCCGTTGCCGGACGCGACGCCCAGGTCGGCCTCGCGGGCCTCACCCGGGCCGTTCACCACGCAGCCCATGACCGCGACGCGCAGCGGCACGGGCAGCCCCTCCAGGCCGGCGGTGACCTCCTCGGCCAGCTTGTAGACGTCGACCTGGGCCCGGCCGCAGGACGGGCAGGAGACGATCTCCAGGCCACGCTCGCGCAGCCCCAGCGACTCCAGGATCGCGGCGCCGACCTTGATCTCCTCGACCGGCGGGGCGGACAGCGAGACCCGGATGGTGTCGCCGATGCCCTCGGCCAGCAGCGCGCCGAACGCCACCGCCGACTTGATCGTGCCCTGGAACGCCGGACCGGCCTCGGTGACGCCCAGGTGCAGCGGGTAGTCGCACTTCTCGGCGAGCAGCCGGTAGGCGCGGATCATCACCACCGGGTCGTTGTGCTTGACCGAGATCTTGATGTCCCGGAAGCCGTGCTCCTCGAACAGCGAGCACTCCCAGAGCGCCGACTCGACGAGCGCCTCGGCGGTGGCCCGGCCGTACTTGGCCAGCAGGCGCTTGTCGAGCGAGCCGGCGTTCACGCCGATCCGGATCGGCACGCCCGCGTCGCCGGCCGCCTTGGCGATCTCCTTGACCTTGTCGTCGAACTGCCGGATGTTGCCCGGGTTCACCCGCACCGCCGCGCAGCCGGCGTCGATCGCGGCGAACACGTACTTCGGCTGGAAGTGAATGTCGGCGATCACCGGGATCTGCGACTTGCGGGCGATCGCCGGCAGCGCCTCGACGTCGTCCTGCGACGGCACGGCCACCCGCACGATCTGGCAGCCGGATGCGGTCAGCTCGGCGATCTGCTGGAGCGTGGCGTTGACGTCGGCGGTCAGCGTGGTGGTCATGGACTGCACGGACACCGGCGCGCCACCACCGACCGGCACCGAGCCGACCATGATCTGGCGGCTGGCCCGGCGCGGGGCCAGCGGCGGCGGCGGTACGGGGGGCATACCGAGACTGACAGCTGTCACTTCAGGCACTCACCTTGAGAAGAGCGTGATCGGGTTGACCACGTCCGCGGTGACGGTCAGCAGCGTGAACACGCCACCGACCAGGATCACCGCGTACGTGAGGGGCATGAGCTTGAGATAGTCGACGCGGCCCGGGTCGGTGCGGCCGATCCGGGCGTAGAGCCAGGACCGGGCGCGCTCGAACCAGGCGATGGCGATGTGCCCGCCGTCCAGCGGGAGCAGCGGCAGCAGGTTGAACACGCCGATGAAGAAGTTCAGCGACACGAACAGCATGAAGAACACCAACCAGGCGTTGTTCTCCACGGCCTCGCCGCCGAGCCGGCTGGCGCCGACCACGCTGATCGGGGTGTCCACGTCGCGCTCCGCGCCGGTGATGGCGTTCCACAGCGCCGGCACCTTCTGCGGGATGCGCTGCATGGCGTGCGCGGTCTGCACCGCCATGTTGCCGGTGAAGTCGGCGGTGGCGCCGAACGCGGCGACCGGGCCGTATTCCACCCGGGTCGGCGTGCTGGGCCGCAGCGCCACACCGAGCGCGGAGACCGCCGAGACGGCGCCCTTCGGGTCGCCCAGCGGCGGGCGCTGCACCGAGGCCAGGTCGACGGTGGCGGTGGCCGCGACGCCGTCGCGCAGGTAGGAGACGGTGGCCGGGCCGGGCTTCGTGCCGCGGACCACGTCGAGCATGTCGCCCCAGGTGGCGATCGGCCGGCCGTTCACCGCGGTGATCCGGTCGCCGTCGCGGAGCTGGGCCGTGCCGGCCGGGCTGGCCGGGTCGGCGGACGTGCAGCCGCGGGCGGCGTTCTCCACCACCACGCAGTCGGTGAGCGCGATCACCGCCGGCTCGGCCCGGAAACCGGCCTCGGTGGTGGGGAACTTCGGGTTCGGCAGGCCGGCGGTGACCGCGATGATCCAGAGCGCCACCAGCGCGATGGCGAAGTGCATCGCGGAACCGGCGGACATCACGATCGTCCGCTTCCACACCGGGTAGCGCCACATGGCGCGCTTCTCGTCCCCCGGCTCGACGTCGTCGTCCTGCGGGGTCATGCCGACGATCTTGCAGAAGCCGCCGAGCGGGATGCCCTTGACGCCGTACTCGGTCTCACCCCGCCGGAACGACCAGAGGGTCGGCCCGAAGCCGACGAAGTAGCGGGTGACCTTCATCCCGAACGCCTTGGCGGTCAGCATGTGCCCCGCCTCGTGCAGGCTCACCGAGATGAGGATCGCCAGGGCGAACAGCACCACCCCGAGCAGATAGCTCATCGAGCTCCTTCCACCGACCCGACGATGATCTCCTGGGCGTGCGCCCGTGCCCACGACTCGGCGGCGAGCACGTCCTCGACGGTACCTGGTTCGTCGAAGTCGGGAGCGTCCTCCAGCACCCGCTGGAGGGTGTCGACGATGCCGAGGAACGGCAGCCGGCCCGCCACGAACGCGGCCACGCACTCCTCGTTGGCCGCGTTGTAGATCGCCGGGCGGCAGCGCCCCGCCTCGCCGGCCGCCTTGGCCAGCGCCACCGCCGGGAACGCGGCGTCGTCGAGCGGGAAGAACTCCCAGCTGTGCGCCGTGGTCCAGTCGACCGCGGCGGCGGCCTCGGGCACCCGGTCCGGCCAGCCGATGCCGAGCGCGATGGGCAGCCGCATGTCCGGCGGGCTGGCCTGGGCGATCGTGGAGCCGTCGACGAACTCGACCATCGAGTGGATCACCGACTGCGGGTGGACCATCACCTCGATGTCGGCGTACGGCACGTCGAACAGCTCGTGCGCCTCGATGACCTCCAGCGCCTTGTTGACCATGGTGGCGGAGTTGATCGTGACGACCGGGCCCATGTTCCAGGTCGGGTGCGCCAGCGCCTGCTCCGGTGTGACGGCTGTCAACTCGTCGCGCCGCCGGCCCCGGAACGGGCCGCCGCTGGCGGTGACCACCAGCCGGCGCACCTCCGGGCGGGCGCCGGCGCGCAGGCACTGCGCCAACGCCGAGTGCTCGCTGTCGACCGGAACGATCTGCCCCGGTCGACTGACCGCGGCCTTGACCAGCGGGCCGCCGGCCACCAGCGACTCCTTGTTGGCCAGCGCGAGGGTACGCCCGGCGCGCAGCGCGGCGAGCGTCGGCGGCAGGCCCAGCGAGCCGACCACACCGTTGAGCACCACGTCACACGGCCACTGCGCCAGCTCGGTCATCGCGTCCGGCCCGGCGACGATCTTGGGGAGCTTGAAGTCGCCGGTGGCCCAGCCGCGCCGGCTCGCCTCGGCATAGAACGCGAGCTGGAGATCCTGCGCGGCGGACGCCCGGGCCACCCCGACCGCGTCCACGCGCAGCTCCAGCGCCTGGGCGGCGAGCAGTTGCACGTTGCCGCCGCCGGCGCCGAGAGCGACCACCCGGAACCGGTCCGGGTTGCGCCGCACGATGTCGATGGCCTGGGTGCCGATGGAGCCGGTCGAGCCGAGCAGCACAAGGTCTCGGGGAGTGGTCACCCGCCCATTGTTCCCCAGCGCGTCACCCGCCCCGTCCCGACCCTTGATCGACTCCACTTCCCCGAGGTGGCGCCGGCTCGGGCGCGAATGCGGCCGGGCCATCGGCGGTCCGTGCTGTCCCGCACCCTGACGCCGGCCAGGCCGGCGTGCATGCCGGCGTCGGCGGGAACGACGTGCACCGTCACGTGCGGCTGCTCGGTCACCCGCCGCAGGTGCTCGAACTGCTCCACCATCACCGCCGGCTCCCCCACCGCCCGGCGCAGCGCCGCCTCGTCCACCACGGCCGCCACCTCCGGCGGCGACTCCCGGGCCAGCACCGCCTGCCGTTCCATCCGGGAGGTGACCCGCTGCTCGACCTCACTCTCCCGCAACATCCGGCCGCCGCGCAGCACCGCCCGGGCGTACGCCTCGGTCTGCACCAGGCCCGGCACCAGCGACGGCTCGAACCAGCGGATCAACGTCGCCTCCTGCTCCACGCTGATCCACTCCCGGAACCACGGCGGCGCGGCGTCCGCGCGCACCAGCGTGAGCAGCCGACCGAACAGCCCGCCGGCCTCCGACGCGGCGTCCACCCACGCGACGAAGTCCTGGGCCGGCGTGCGATGGCCGATCTCCACCATGCCGACCAGCGACGCCGAATAGCTGATCCGCTGGGCGAGATCCTCCTGGCTGAGCCCGCGGTCCCGGCGCGCCCGGCGCAGCTCCGCCCCCAGGAACTCCAGCGCGCCTGCGCCGGGAGTACGCGCACGACCACGCCGGCCTGGCCGTCTACCTGTGCGTGCTGATGCACGACGCGATCGCCGACGCCCTGCGGCTGGGGTCGCGCGAGGTCGACCCGGCCGAGTACTTCGCCCGGTTCATCGGCTGGACCCGGCCATGGCCGCCCCCCAGCCGCTAGACCTCGGACGCGACCACCGGCCCGGGACCGGCGTGGCCGCCGGGCGCGGCGAGGCGCTCCAGGTGCCCCAACGGCAGGTACGGCGGCTGCCACTCCAGGAACAGGGCGGTCGCGTCGTCGTCGAGCTGGTCCTGCTGGTAGGTGAGGACCGCGCGCACCAGGCGACGCATCGTCTCCGGGCTGGGCAGCTCGTCGTTGAGGGCCCGCTCGACGAAGTCGACCAGCCGGTTCAGCCCGAACCGCTCCCCGTCGTCGCCGCGCGCGTCGGTGATGCCGTCGGTGTAGGCGAGGACCCGATCCCCCGGGTGCAACGCCTCCTCGTGCACCCGGGGACGCCTCCTCGACAGGTTGCCCAGCCCGAGCGGCAGCGCGGTCGGCCCGGGCAGCGCCCGGACGGCCTTGCCGTCGCGCAGCAGTAGGGCTCCGGGGTGACCCGCGTTGATGGTCCGCAGCTTGCCGGTCCGGCGGTCCAGCTCGGCGAGCAGCGCGGTGGCGAACAGGCCGGGATGCTCGGAGCGCACCCACCGGTCGATGCTGATCGCCGTGTCGACCAGGTCGAGGCCGGTGCGCCGGGCGTTGCGGTAGGCGCTGACCGCCAGTGACGCCATCGCGCTCGCCTTGATGCCGTGCCCGCAGGTGTCGAAGAGGCCGACGCTGAGCACGTCGCCGTTGAGCGCGTAGTCGAAGACGTCCCCGCCGACGTCGTAACACGGTTCGAGGATGGCGGTGACCACCAGATCGTCGGTCGCGAAGGTCAGCGGCGGCAGCAGCCCCCACACGATCTCGGCGGCGACCTGCATCGGCAGGCGGCGCCGGACCCGTTCCACGACGTCGCCGTAGAGCCGGCGGTTCGTCAGGAGCTGGGCCACGTTCACCGCGACCTCCCAGGCCGGCCGGTCCGACGCGGGGTCCCCGGCGTGCGGCGACACGACCTCCAGCACCCCCAGCCGTTCGCAGCCGAGCAGCAGGGGCACCCAGAGCCGATCCGGGCTGTCCGGAGCACGCTGCACCTCGAGGCTGGTGAACGCCCGACCGGCCAGCGTCGTCTCGATGGCCAACTCGTCCCGGGTCAGGCCGGCGCCGAGCAGCGGCACGAGTGCGGACTGCGGGTAGTCGGCCAGGTAGATCACGATCTCGGTGGCACCGACCGCCGGCGCGGCCCGGGCCACCAGCAGCGACAACTCGTCCGGCCCACCCCGGGCCGCGTGAAGCTGAAGCCAACGCGCCGCGCCGCCGCCGTCGAGCATTACCGCACCTCCCCCGGGTCCCCATCACCGTAGGAGCCCGACGGCGAACTGCCAATGCGCGGGTGCCGGACTCCGGTCAGGCGGGACCATCCAGCACGAACGTCTCCAGCTCCGCGCCGCCGTACCAGTCGGTGCGGACCCCGACGTGGGTCATCCCGAGCCGCCGGGCCACCGCCATCGACGGCTCGTTGCCGGCCATCACCACCGCGTACACCCGGGTGGTGCCGGTGGCGAACTCCCGCTCCAGCACCGCCCGGGCCGCCTCGGTGGCGTAGCCGTGGCCCTGGGCGTCGGGATGCAGGTGCCAGCCGACCTCGATGTCGTCGGTCAGGGTGTCGCCGTCCCGCCCGGGCAGCGGCTTGAGCAGGACGCTGCCCGCCGGGCGGTCGGCGTCGCGGGGTTCGATCGCCCACAGGCCCCACCGGCCGGCGTGCGCCGCCCAGCGCTCACGCCACAGACGCACCCGGTCGCGCGCCTCCGACGGGTCGGTCATCCGCCCTTTGCCGCCGCCCAGCCAGCGCATCACCTCCTCGCGGGAGTAGATGTCGTAGACCCGGGCGAGGTCGTCGGGTGACTCGGTCCAGTCCCGGACCACGAGCCGCTCGGTCGAGGCGATCATCATGACGCCGGATCGTAATGCGTGGCGGAGCGCCGCGCGGGGAACGAGGGGGCGATGGGCGACGGGTGGGAGCGGACCAAGCGGATCACGGCTGCGGCGTTCCGGCCGGTCCGGGGGCGGGACCTCTCGCTGCACGCCGCCGCGATCACCTTCTACGGTGCGATCGCCGTGGTCCCGGTGGCGCTGCTGGCGATCTGGCTCACCGGGCTGCTCGCCGGCGCCGACCGGGTGCGCCGGCTGACCGGGTACGCGATCGACACGCTGCCCACCGAGATCGGCGCGGACCGGGCGGTGGCCGCGCTTGTCGACGCCGGGGTGACGCTGACCCCGCTGCTGGCCCTGGCCTCGCTGCTGCCGGCCTCGCTCTACGGCGAGGGCCTGCGCCGGGCGTTCGTCTCGGTGGCCGAGCCGCGCGGCGAGTCCGGCGCGCTGGTCGGCTGGCGCGGCCGGCTGCTGCTGCTCCCGCTGCTCGCGCCCGCCCCGGCCCTGCTGCTGTCGATCCTGCTGGCGCTGCCGCTGACCACCCGGCTGGTACGCGAGGGCGGCTGGATCGGCGCGCTGGGCGTGGTGCTGTCGTTCCTGGCCGTGTGGCTGGTGCTCACGCCGGTGCTGGTGTGGGTGTTCCGGGTGGTCGGCCCGGCCTCCCCGGACTGGCTCTCCACGCTCGGCATGGGTTCGTTCACCGCCGCGAACCTCTCCGGCTTCCTGCACGGGTTCGTGCTGTTCTGCTCGCTGCCGCTCGACCTGGGCGTGCCGTTCGGCGGGTTCGACGAGATCGGCGCCGGGGTGGCCGTGCTGCTCTGGCTCTACCTGTTCCACGTGATCGTGCTGGCCGGCTACTCGGCCACGCTGGCGCTGAGCCGGTGGCGGGCCGCCCGGGAGGCGGCCCGCGCCTGAGCGGGTCAGCGCCGGAACGGGCCGCGCACCTCGTACGTGATGCCGCCACTGCCGGCCTTGGCGCCGCTGGTGCCACGCTGCGAGGAGAAGTAGAGCCGGCTGCCGTCCGGCGAGAACGCCGGGCCGGTGATCTCCGACCTGTCCTGTCCGAGGATGCGCACGAACGGCGTCACCACGCCCGCCGGCGTGATCACGTTGATCTCCATGTCGCCGCCGTCCTCGGCCACGTAGAGGTCACCGCCCGCCGTGCCGGTGATGTTGTCCACCCCGGTCAGCGGCGCCGCGCCGGCTTCCACCAGCGAGTCGTCGTACGCCAGGTCGAGCCGCTGGTTCACCGCGTCGTACGCCCACACCCGGTTGTCGCCCTTCGTGGTGAACCAGCAGGTGTCGTCGGCGTACCAGCAGCCCTCGCCGCCGTCGAACGACTTCGCGGCCCCCACCTGGTAGCGGGTGGGCACCGGGAAGCCGTCGCGGTCCGGCAGGTCCCGCCAGGTGACCGGGCCGGTCACCTGGTCGTCCGGGGCGCAGAGCACCTGCACCCGGCCGGTGCGCAGGTCGCCCCAGGTGTCCGGGACGAAGCGGTAGAAGCAGCCGTCCTTCTCGTCCTCGGTCAGGTAGACCACCTTCCGCTGCGGGTCGCAGGCCGCCGCCTCGTGCGTGAAGCGGCCCATCCGGGTGCGCTCCTCGCCGGACCGGCTGCCGTCCGGCCAGGTCTCGAACACCCGGCCCAACGGCACCTCCTCGCAGGAGAGCCACGTCCCCCACGGGGTGGCCCCGCCGGCGCAGTTCGAGTTGGTGCCGTTGAGGATCCGGTAGGCGGCGGCGATCGAGCCGTCGGCCGCGAAGCGCAGCGCCGAAGCGCCGCCGACCAGCGGGATCTCCGAATTGGAGACGTAGATCCAGCCGTCGCCGGCCGGGAAGCAGGCGCCGCCGTCCGGCGCCCAGTGCCAGACGTACGAGGTGCCGGGCACCCGCTGGCCCGACCGGGCGACCACCCGGCCGGTGAAGCCGGCGGGCAACTGGAGGCCGTTGGCGTCGGCGGCCAGCAGGCCACCGTACGGGCCGGGGCCGGGCTGGGCGGGCGCGGCCGGCGCCGCGGCGGCCCAGAGACTGCCGGCGAAGGCGGTGCCGCCGGCCACGGTGGCGGCGCGCAGGACGGTACGACGATCCATCGGTTGACCTCCCGGGGTGGCGGTTGACGCCCGCCGACGGTAACGCTCGGCCGGCATCGACCGCTGCCTCTGCCCGGTGAACGCGGGGTGACGTCAGAGCCGGTCCACGTACCGCTTCGCCTCCGCCAGCGACCAGCTCGTGCGCTCCCGTACCAGCTTGACGGCGTGGATCTTCTTCCCGGCGCGGACGAGCCGGGTCGCCTCGGCGCGCACCTCACCGTCCGGGTCGGCCGGACCGGCGGGCGCGACCGGCAGCGCGCCGCCCGCCCGCAGCGCGTCGACCGCCTGCTTCGCCTCCAGCAGCGGCAGCCCGGTCTGCTGGCGGAGCAGCTTGACCGCCTCGACCATCCGCCCCGAGCGGGCCAGCCGGAGCACCTCGGCCTGCCCGCCGCCGGTGGCCGGATCCGGGGCGACCAGGTCCCGGGGGCGGCCGGCGGCACGCCGGAGCACGAACCCGAGCAGGAGCAGGACGACGAACACGGCCAGGAGCACGAACCGGACAGCCTCGGGCATACCGGCCACCGTAGCGCCTCGCCGCGAACCCTCCCGCGGCGCTCCGCCCGCCAGTAGGCTGCCCGGGCATGAATGACTGTGAGCTGCCGTCCCGCGCCGACGTCGTCGTGGTCGGCGCCGGGCACAACGGGCTGGTCTCGGCGATCCTGCTGGCCCGTGCCGGCCTCGACGTGCTGGTGCTGGAGGCGGCCGGGGTGATCGGCGGGGCCACCCGCACCGAGAACCCGTTCCCGAAGGTGCCCGGGCTGCGCCACTCCACCGGGTCCTACCTGCTCGGGCTGATGCCGCCGGAGCTGCTCGCCACGCTCGACGTGAGCATCCCGGTGCTGCGCCGCGACCCGCACTACTTCCTGCCCACGCCGGGCGGGCCCGGCTCGCCGTACCTCCTCTCCGGCCGCGACACCGCGGCCACCCGGCGGCAGCTCACCGAGATGTTCTCGGCGGCCGACGTGGCCGCCGACGACGCGCTCCAGGCCGAGCTGGCCCAGCTCCGCGACGACCTGGCGCCGGCCTGGCTGGCCGAGCCGCTGCCGGTCGAGGAGACCGCCGAGCGTTACGTCCGGCCGGCCCTGCGGCAGGTCTTCGTCGACCTGGTGCGCGGCTCGGTCGCCGACCACCTGGCCCGCTTCGACTTCCGCTCGGAGTTGCTGGTCAGCATGTACGCGGTGACCGACGGCCTGTCCGGGCTCAACGCCGGCCCGGACGACCCGGGCACCGGGCACAACTTCCTGGTGCACAACATGTGCCGGCTGCCCGGCGCGGACGGCACCTGGATGATCGCCAGGGGCGGCATGGGCACGGTGTCGCGCACGTTCGCCGAGGCCGCCCGGGGCGCGGGCGTCCGGATCGTCACCGGCGCCCCGGTCACCGCGATCACGCTGGACTCCGGCGCCGCGTCGGGCGTGTTGCTGGCGGACGGCCGGCAGGTCACGGCCCGGGTGGTGCTCGGGGCGTGCGACCCGTACCGGCTGATGGGGCTGCTGCCCGACGGCGCGCTGCCGGCGGAGCTGGGCGCGCGGATGACGGCGGCCCGCCGGCCCGGGACCACGCTCAAGCTCAACCTGGCGCTCACCGGGCTGCCGCGTTTCTCCTGCCTGCCGGCCGACGCGCCGAGCCCGTTCGGCTCGACCATCCACCTGCTGCCCGGCGCCGACTCGCTGGTCGGCGGCGGCGGCGCGTCGCCGATGGCCGCGCTGCGCGGCATGTGGGCCGACGTGCGGGCGGGGCGGCTGCCGGCGGAACCGACGATCGAGTGGTACCTGCACACCACAGTCGACCCGTCGCTGCAAGACGACGCCGGGCACCACTCGTCGGCGCTGTTCGTCCAGTCGGTCCCCTACGAGCTGGCCGGCACCACCTGGGACGCGGCGCTGCCCGGCTACGTGCAGCGGCTGATCGCGATCTGCGAGCGGTACGCGCCGGGCACCGGCGACCTGATCGTGGACGCGGTGCCGCTGCCCCCGCCCGGTATCGAGGCGCACTTCGGCATCACCGGCGGGCACATCCACCACGTCGACAACACGGTGTCGTTCACCGACCGGATGCCGTACGCCACAGGCGTTCCCGGCGTCTACGCCGGCAGCGCCGGCTGCCACCCGGCGGGCAGCGTGATCGGTGCGGCCGGCCACAACGCCGCCCGCCGCATCCTCGCCGACATGAGGTAAGGAGGGGCCCCCTGTTAACGCCTCCGGTATAGGAGGGGCCCCCTTTTAACACCTCACGGCGAGGCGGCCTCCTGGCCGGCGCGCGGGAGGTCGCCCGGGCCGCGGATCACGTAGAGCGCGACCAGCAGCAGGTACGCCAGCAGGCTGAGGATCGGGTCGACGAACACGACAGCGAACGCGACCAGGTAGAGCAGCGGGCCGAGCCGGAACCGGCGGGCCACCGCCCGGGCCAGCCGAGGGTCGAGATCCGGGTGCAGCAGGTCGCGCCGACGCGCCCACCACCAGCTCAGGTTGAAGAAGAGCGCCTCACCGAGCACCGTGCCGACGTAGAGCGCGGCAGTCAACCGCTGGTCGCCGACCGTGCCGCGCAGGTTGTCCGCGAGCAGGTTCGCGGTGAACGGGATGGCCGCCACGAACATCAGCAGCAGCAGGTTCAGCACCAGCAGCATCTGGTCCACCCGGCAGACGTAGCGCCACATGTTGTGGTGGGTGAGCCAGACCTGGCCGACCACGGCGAACGTGATCACGTACGCCAGGTAGGCCCGCCACTCGTGCGCCAGCGCGGCCGGCAGCCCACCGTCGTCCGGGGCGTCCGGGCCGAACTGGAGCAACTCGACAGCCATCAACGTGAGCACGATGGCGATCACCGCGTCGCTGAACGCCTCCACCCGGGAGGCGCCCCGCGCCATCTCGCTGCGGCGCGAGAACCGGTACCCCGGCTCCCGGTCCGCGCCCGCCACGCCGCCCCCGCCACGACCAGATGGTCGCGCGCCGGGGGGCGGCGGGCGGGGCGGAAACGTCAGATGATCGCTTCGCCGGCCGGCGCCGGGGTCTCCTCGTCGGCCCGGTGGGCGCGGATCTTGTGCCCGACGCTGGTCAGGCACCGGCCGCTGGCCAGGTCGAACTTCCAGCCGTGCAACTGGCAGGTGAGCTGGTCGCCGTCGACGATGCCGAACCGGCTCAGGTCCGCCTTCAGGTGCGGGCAGCGCCGCTGCACCACCCAGCCGTCTAGCGTGATGTCCTCCGCGTCGACCGCCCGCTCGTGCTCGTCGTACCAGCCCTCGGCGTATTGGAGGCGCTCCTCGGAGAGGCACTTGAAGAAGGCGTAGACGAACTCGTTGTACTGGCCGATGCGGGCCGCGGAGAACCGGCAGGAGAGGAAGAGCGAGTTGACCCAGTCCACCTCGCCGATGTGCAGCAGGTGCTCGATCAGCGCCCGCTCGGTGCGGAACCGGTAGCGCACCTTCTCGTCCGCGTACGGCCGGACCTCCTTGCCCGGGAAGTCCACCACGATGGATTCGACGCCGTCGCCGTCGTAGGAGACCAGATCGAAGCGGACCGGACCGCCGACGCCCTTCGCCAGGTAGATCGACTCGTCCAGCAGCGGCTCGATCCGCCGCTTCATCTCGCCCAGCACGTCGACCTCGGGATGCCGCCAGGACGCCTTCTCGGCCTCGATGACGCCGCGCTTGCGCTCGCGCATCTCCGCCAGGTGGGCGGCCTTGTTCGCGAAGAACTCCGCCACCGGCTGCGGGTGGGTGGTGGTCGCGCCGGAGGTGGTGACCTCGGCGACGCTGCCCGGCAGCAGCACGATGCCGTTGGTGCCGCCGACCTTCGCGTACTCCGACAGGAAGACCGACTGGTCGGGGAAGATGTTGCCCTCGTCGCCGAAGATGTCGTTGAACTGCCACAGCTCGTCGTCGAGGAAGCACGGCGGACCGGCGATCGGGAAGACGTGGTCGGCCTTCAGATCGTCGATGTAGCGCCAGGTGCGGTCGAACTGCCGGTCCCGCTTCTGCTTGCCGAACGCGGTCTTCGCCGACTGCGGCAGCTCGTAGACCATCGGATACCAGATCGCGCCGGAGAACTGGAGCAGGTGCGCGTGCACGTGGCCCAGCTCGGCGAAGACGGTCAGGTCGGTGGGGCGGGCGTCGTTCTGGTTGAGCAGGCGGACGCCGTCGTACTCGACCCAGAGCGACGAGTCGCCGATCGGGCCGTCGGTCGGGCTGGTCAACGCCTGGATCATGATCTTCAGCCCGCCGGGCAGCTCCACGACCTGCTCGTTCGGGGCCTTGAGGAACTTGGTGAAGCCCAACTCCCGCAGCTCGTCCTCCATCTCGGAGGTGGGGAACTCGGGCAGCAGGACCGTGGCGTCCTTCGAGATCATGTCGCGCAGGTGCGCGGCGTCGAAATGGTCCCGGTGCAGGTGCGACACGTACAGGTAGTCGACCTGGCCCAGCGTCGCCCAGTCGAGCTGGGAGTTGTCCGGGAAGGGGAACCACGAGGCGAAGTAGGCGGGGTTGACCCACGGGTCGCACAGGATGCTGCCCGCGGGCGTGTCGATCCGCATGCTGGCGTGGCCCGTACCGGTCACTCGCACCGTAGTCCCCCTCGAAAAAGGCATCAGGCGTACGCCACGACGCTACCGGAGACAGTGTGGTCGCCGTCCCGCGACGCCCGTAGTGCCCGGCGGCCCGGCCGGAACAGGTCCAACGGCCCGGGCCGTCCGCGCCCCGTCCACCGGACCCTGCGCCGGGCCCGCCACGGGGCGTGCCAGACTAGCCGGAGATCCGATCGCGAGGGAAGGACCGACAGTGGCAGGAGACGAGCCGGTAACCGCGCCAGATCAGCACAAGCCCGGGCACCGCAAGTCCGGGCGGATCGGGGCGGTGGTGTCGGCGGTGGCCCTGGTGTTGATGGCGTTCTGCGGCACCGAGCAGGGCCGGGTGGAGGACATCTGGCTGTTCGGGATCGCCGCGCTGCTGCTCGCCATCGTCATCGGCGACGCCGTGCTGCGCCGCAACGGCCTGCGGTCCTGACGCACGGCGCCAGCGGTACGCCGATAGGGCCCGACCCCTCGCCGGGGCGGGCCCTTTCGCTGTTCCGGGCGGCTCAGCGGCCGAGCAGGATGTCCTGCACGTCCTTGAGCGCGGCGTCGACCTCGGCCTCGAAGTAGCCACCGGGCACCAACCCGAAGCGCAGCGTGTCGAGGTCATTCGGGTTCACCGGCATCGCGGTGCGCCCCTGCATGGCGCCGAGCAGCGTCTCGAAGAACCGGTCGACCTGATCCGGGTCGTACCCGCTGCCGAACCGGCGGACCTGGAAGCTGCGCCGGATCTGGTCGACCCGGTGCAGGTCGCTGCCGGGCGGGCCGGCCAGCGGCGGCCCCACCATCGGCGGGCCACCGGCCGGCGGGCCGACCAGCGGCGGGCCGGTCATCGAGGGGCCACCGCCATAGCCGGAGTCCGGCGGACCGTAACCCGGATCCGGGGGGCCGTAACCCTGCTGGGGCAGCGCCGGCGGACCGGCCGGACCCCGCCCGCGCAACTCACGCAGCTCACGCTCGGGCATCCGGATCTCCGCGGTCATGTCGGCCCGGCCGTGCCGGCCGGCCTCGAAGCCGTCGAAGCGGTCGCCCGGGCCGCCGTACCCACCCGAACCGGGCTCCGGGCCGTAGCCGCCGCCCGGACCCTGCTCCGGCGGGCCGTAGCCGCCCGGGCCGGCGTCCGGACCGTAGCCGCCCGGGCCGGGCGGCAGGCCACGCGGCGGCGGGCCGCCGTGCCCGAGCGGGGCACCGGGCCCGGGACCCATCGGGCCCGGCCCGGCCGGGCCGCGAGGCGCGTCGTAGCCACCGCGCGGGCCGTCGTACCCACTGGCGAACGCGCCGGTCGGCTCGTCGTAACGGTTGCCGTAGCGGTCGACCGGCGGACCGGCCTGGGCCGGCATCTGCCGGGGCGGCATCGGCGGTTGGGGCACCCGGGACAGGCCGCGGTCGTCGCGCATCGGCGGGCCGAGCCGGTCGGCCGTCCGGGGATCGCCACCCCGCCCGCCGGGGACGCCGGAGCGCTCCTCCAGCTCGGCGAGCTGCCGCTCGACCCGGTCGAGGTGCAGGTCGACCTGCCACTCGTCGTAGCCGTTGAACCGGACCCGGAAGACGACGTCGTGGACCTCCTGGGAGGCGACGGGAGCGCCGACCGGCTGGCCGTCGAGGGTCGCCTCGACCCGGTCCAGGAAGGCGTCCACCTCGTCGACCTTGTATCCCCGGCGGAGCGCCTTCCGCCGGAAACGCTGACCCTGACTCGCCACTATGTCTCCTGGTCTCGTACCGCTACGCCGTTGCCGCGCGTGGGTCGCCGTCCGTGTCCTCGGTCGCGGCGAGCTGCCCACACGCCCCGTCGATCTCGCGCCCCCGGGTGTCCCGCACCGTGGTGGACACCCCGGCGTCGCGCAACCGCCGGACGAACTCCCGCTCGACCGGCTTCGGGCTGGCGTCCCAACGGCTGCCCGGAGTCGGGTTGAGCGGGATCAGGTTCACGTGGGCCAGCCTGCCGGCCAGCAGCCGCCCGAGCAGATCGGCTCTCCACGGCTGGTCGTTCACGTCCTTGATCATCGCGTACTCGATGGACACGCGACGCCCCGTCGTGGCCGCGTAGTCCCACGCCGCGTCCAGCACCTCGGACACCTTCCAGCGCTGGTTGACCGGGACGAGTTCGTCGCGCAGCTCATCATCGGGGGCGTGCAGCGACAACGCAAGGGTCACCGAGAGGTCTTCGCTGGCCAGTCGGCGGATGGCCGGCACCAGGCCGACCGTGGAAACGGTGATGTGCCGTTGGGACAGGCCGAGCCCCTCCGGCGCCGGCGCGACCAGCCGGCGGATCGCCGCCACCACCCGCGCGTAGTTCGCCAGCGGCTCCCCCATGCCCATGAACACCACGTGCGACAGCCGCGGCGGTGAGCCGGCGACCACGCCGGAGGCGGCCACCCCGGCCAGGTAGACCGCCTGGTCGACGATCTCCGCGGTGGAGAGGTTGCGGGTCAGCCCGGCCTGGCCGGTGGCGCAGAACGGGCAGGCCATGCCGCAGCCGGCCTGGCTGGAGATGCAGACGGTGACCCGGTCCGGGTAGCCCATCAACACGCTCTCCACCAGCGAGCCGTCGTGCAGCCGCCAGAGCGCCTTGCGGGTCGCGCCGTCGTCGCAGGCCAGCTCGCGCACGGGGGTGAGCAGGTGGGGCAGCAGCGTGCCGGCCAGCCGGTCCCGGGTCGCCGCCGGCAGGTCGGTCATCCGCTCCGGGTCGCGCACCAGCCGACCGAAGTAGTGGTTGGAGACCTGCTTGGCGCGGAACGCCGGTTCGCCCAGCTCGGTGACGAGCGCCTGCCGACCCGGCAGGTCGAGGTCGGCGAGGTGGCGGGGAGGCATCGCGGGCCGGCGGCCACGGGCGTCGGGGTCTACGGAGATCAGCGGGAGGCTCGTCATGGCGCGTCTAGTCTGACACGGGTGGCGCGGGACGCACCCGTCCGTGGGTGCCGAATCGCCCCCCACCGGCCGGTTGGCCCCGCTTCGCGGCGGTGATCCATCCCTCAGCCCACCACCGGCACGAACACCGCGAGCAGGAGGTACGCCGTCGGCACCGCGAACAGGATGGAGTCGAGCCGGTCCATCAGGCCGCCGTGGCCCGGAAGCAGGTTGCTCATGTCCTTGACGCCCAGGTCCCGCTTGATCATCGACTCGGCGAGGTCACCGAGCACCGCCGCGCCGGAGATCGCCATCCCGAACAACGCGCCCCACCACGGGGCGACGTCGAACAGCAGCCACAGCAGCAGCGCGCTGCCCGCCGCGGCGGCGGTGACCGAGCCGGCGAAGCCCTCCCAGGACTTCTTCGGGCTGATCTTCGGGGCCATCGGACGCTTGCCGAAGGCCACCCCGGCGGCGTACCCGCCGGTGTCGGAGAGCACCACCGCCACCAGCGTGACCAGCACCCGCAGGTGCCCGTCGTCGGGCGCCGCCGCGAGCATGGCCGCGAAGCCGGCGAGGAACGGCACGTAGACGACGATCAGCGTGGCCGCGGTGAGATCACGCTGATAGTTGCCGGGCCCGTCGCCCAGCCGCCAGATCATCGTGCCCAGCACCGTGACCAGCAGCCCGAGGCAGAGCGCGTCCGGGCCGGCGAACCAGGCCAGCCCGACCATGATCACCCCGCCGGCGACCAGCGGCGCCAGCGGCGGGTGGGCGCCGCTGCGCCGGACCGCCCGGGCCATCTCCCAGATGCCGATCGCCACGGCGGCGGCGAGCACGGCGAGGAACGCCGGCAGGAAGAAGAAGAGCGGCACCACGATCGCCGCGCCGAGACCCAGCCCGACGCCGATCGCCGCCGGCAGGTTGCGCCCCGCCTTCGACGTCCGGGGCGCGGTGGTCGGCGGGCGCTCGGCGCTCGCCCGACGGCGCCCCTTCGACCGGCGACCGGGCGGCAGCTCGGCGGCCGGCTCGTCGCGTACCGCCGGGAGGTGGTCGGTCGGTTCGTCCCGCACCGGCGCGATGTGCGCGGTGGGGAACTCGTCGTCGGACCGTTGGTGACCGCCGGGGCGGTCGTCGCCGCGCGGACCGCGGCCGGCGGGCGGCGGCCCGTCGTAGGACCGCGGACCGCCCGGGTGCGGGTCGGTGACCGGGCGGGCGTACGCCTCCCGGTCGGTGGGCCGGGCGTACGCCCCGGCGTCGGCGGGCCACGCGTCCGGGCCGGGGCCGGGGCGCCGCCATGGGCCGGGCTCCAGGTCGGTCTCCGGCCAGGGCAGGGCCGGCGCCGGGGCGTCCCAGCCGCGCGGGTCGGTGCTGCCGTAGGGGTCGGGGTGGGACATCACGCACCGGCAGACGGTACGAAAGCCACCACATGACGCAAGACCAAGACCATCCCCTACCGGCTGAGACTTCCTGTTGACCGACCGACGGCCGGGCGACTCCCGCCGTTAACCCGGTGGTGGTCGCCGAATCGTGCCGAGCCTACTGCACCCGCCGAGCAGGCGAGGGTGGACGCCGTCCGGCACGACGACGGCACCGGGCCGCCGCCCGGGTGCCCGGGGCGGCGGCAGCACGGTGCCGTGCGGAGTGTGCGGGCCACTCAGACCTCGAGCAGCTCGCTCTCCTTGTGCTTGATCATCTCGTCCACCGTGGCGACGAAGCGCTGGGTCAGGTCGTCCAGGTCCTTCTCCGCGCGCCGGCCCTCGTCCTCGCCGACCTCGCCGTCCTTGACCAGGCGGTCCAGCTCCTCCTTGGCCTTGCGGCGGATGTTGCGGACGGCGACCTTGGCCTCCTCGCCCTTCTGCCGGGCGACCTTTGTCATCTCCCGCCGCCGCTCCTCGGTCATCTGCGGCAGCACGATCCGCAACTGGTTGCCCTCGTTGTTCGGGTTGACCCCGAGGTCCGAGTCGCGGATCGCCTTCTCCATCGCATTGGTCTGCGAGTTGTCGTACGGCTTGATGATCACCATGCGCGGCTCGGGCACCGCGATGGACGCCATCTGCGGCAGCGGAGTCGGGCTGCCGTAGTAGTCGATGACGATCCGGGAGAACATGGCGGCGTTGGCGCGACCGGTGCGGATCCCGCCGAATTCCTCCCTGGCGTGCTCGATGGCACGCTCCATCTTCTCCTCCGCCTCGAGGAGGGTGTCGTCGATCACCGGTCTCCTCGCCTCCTTCTGTTGCTCGTCGTGGGCTGTGCTCTGGGCGGATCAGTCAGGCGGTGATCAGCGTGCCGATCTTCTCACCACCGACGGCCCGGACGATGGTGTCGTCGCCCTGGGCGCCGAAGACCAGCATCGGCAGGCCGTTCTCCATGCAGAGACTGAACGCGGCGGCGTCGGCCACGCGCAGGTTGCGGCGCAGCACCTCGGAGAAGGTGATCGAGTCGAGCTTGCTCGCCGTCGAGTCGATCCGCGGGTCGGCGGTGTAGACCGCGTCCACGCCGTTCTTGCTCATCAGCACCACGTCCGCGCGGATCTCCAGCGCCCGCTGGGCGGCCACCGTGTCGGTGGAGAAGTAGGGCATCCCGGCGCCCGCGCCGAAGATCACCACGCGGCCCTTCTCCAGGTGCCGGATCGCGCGCAGCGGGATGTACGGCTCGGCGACCTGCGCCATGGTGATCGCGCTCTGCACCCGGGTCTCGATGCCCTCCTTCTCCAGGAAGTCCTGCAGCGCCAGGCAGTTCATCACCGTGCCCAGCATGCCCATGTAGTCGGCGCGGGCCCGGTCCATGCCGCGCTTCTGCAGCTCGGCGCCGCGGAAGAAGTTGCCGCCCCCGACCACCACGGAAACCTGCACACCACGGCGGACCACGGTGGCGATCTGCCGGGCGATGCCCTGCACGACGTCCGGGTCGACACCGATCGCGCCGCCGCCGAAGACCTCACCGGAGAGCTTCAGCACCACCCGGCGGGACCGACCGGGCGGAGGGGCGGTCGGGTCGTCCGCCGCCAGGCTCCGCTCACTCACAACCTGCGTCATCCGCCCCGCCCCTTCTCCCCGCGCAGCGCGCGGGCGTCGCGTACCTGCCCCTGCCGACCCTATGTGACGAGGAGGCCGCGGTGCCTGTCGCGTACACCTGCGGCCTCCTCGTCGACGTTCCCCAACGCCGGGCCCACGGCCCGGCGGCGGCTCAGGCCTGACCGACCTCGAACCGCACGAAGCGGGTCACCTCGATGCCGGCCTCGGCCAGCACCTGCTTGACGGTCTTCTTGTTGTCGGCGACCGCGGCCTGCTCCAGCAGGACGAAGTCCTTGAAGAAGGCGTTGACCCGACCTTCGACGATCTTCGGCAGCGCCGCCTCGGGCTTGTTCTCCTCGCGGGCGGTCTGCTCGGCGATGCGCCGCTCGGACTCGACCGTCTCGGCGGGCACCTCGTCGCGGGTGAGGTACTTCGGCCGCATGGCGGCGATCTGCATCGCCACCCCACGGGCATCCGCGTCGCCGGCCTCGTCGGTCTTGCCGGTGAACTGCACCAGCACGCCGACCGCCGGGGGCAGGTCCTGGCTCTTGCGGTGCAGGTAGACGGCGGTGGTGCCGTCGAGCTTGGCGAAGCGGTTGAGCACCAGCTTCTCGCCGATCTTGGCGGACTGCTCCTGGATCAGGTCGGCCACGCTCTTGCCGTCGATGCTGCTGGCGAGCAGCTCCTCGGCGGTGGTGGCGCCGCTGGTCACGCCGTGCTCGACGAGCTGCTGGGCCAGCGCGATGAAGGCGTCGTTCTTGGCGACGAAGTCGGTCTCGCAGTTGAGCTCGAGCAGCGCCTGGCCGGAGTGGGCGACGAGACCGTTGGCCGCGGTGCGGCCGGCCCGCTTGCCGACATCCTTGGCACCCTTGACGCGCAGGATCTCGACGGCCTTGTCGAAGTCGCCCTCGGCCTCGGTCAGCGCCTTCTTGGAGTCCATCATGCCGGCGCCGGTGAGGTCCCGGAGCTTCTTGACGTCCGCGGCGGTGAAGTTGGACATGACTCTCTCTTCGGTGTCAGTGAGGTGGTCTGAGGTGCTGGTTACCCGGTTCCGGGCCGGTGCTGCCCGGCGTACCCGCCGCGCCCCACCGCCGGGAACCCGGGCGGTGGGGGCGCGACGGCGAGATCACTCTGCGGCGGCGGTCGCCGGCTGCTCGGCGGCGGCCGGGGCGGCCGGCTGCTCGGCGGCGGGCTGCTCGGCGGCGGCGGGCTGCTCGTCGGCCTTCTTCGGCTCCTCGAGCAGCTCGCGCTCCCACTCGGCCAGCGGCTCGTCGGCGCCGACCTGGCCGGCCTCGGGCTTCTCGTCGCCACCCCGGCCACGGCCGGAGCGGGCGATCAGACCGTCGGCGACGGCGGCGGCGACGACCCTGGTCAGCAGCTCGGCCGACCGGATGGCGTCGTCGTTGCCCGGGATCGGGAAGTCGACCTCGTCCGGGTCGCAGTTGGTGTCGAGCACGGCGATCACCGGGATGCCCAGCTTGCGGGCCTCGTCGACGGCGATGTGCTCCTTCTTGGTGTCGACGATCCAGACCGCGGCCGGGAGCTTCTGCATGTCCCGCAGGCCACCGAGGGTGCGGGTCAGCTTGATCTTCTCGCGGGAGAGCTGGAGGGTCTCCTTCTTGGTGTAACCGGCGGCGGTGCCGCTCAGGTCACCCAGGGCCTCCAGCTCCTTCATCCGCTGCAGCCGCTTGTAGACGGTCTGGAAGTTGGTCAGCATGCCGCCGAGCCAGCGGTGGTTGACGTACGGCTGGCCGACCCGGGTCGCCTGCTCGGCGATGGCCTCCTGGGCCTGCTTCTTGGTGCCGACGAACAGGATGCTGCCGCCGCCCGCGACGGTGCCGCGGATGAACTCGTACGCCTTTTCGATGTAGTCGAGGGTCTGGCGCAGGTCGATGATGTAGATACCGTTGCGCTCGGTGAAGATGAAGCGCTTCATCTTCGGGTTCCAGCGCCGGGTCTGGTGCCCGAAGTGCACACCGCTCTCCAGCAGCTGACGCATGGTCACGACGGCCATGGTGAGTACTCCTACTTTGTCCCTGGTTGTCCGTCCGGCCGGCGGCCGGACGCCTGGCGCCCGGTCGCCGGCCAGGGTGGGCCCGGGTGAGAGAACCGGGACCAGGGAGGCCGTCGCCCCACGGAGAAGACCGTGGAGAGGGCACGCGAGGTCGACCGCGCGAGGCGGTCGCCAGTTGACAAGTGTACGCGCCCGCCCCGCACCCCGGCCCCGGGGTGCGTAGGGGCGGGTCGAGCAAGATCCACTCCGGTTCGGCGAGGTGGCGGTATCCCGGCGGCGGGGATGCCGCCACCTCGGCGTACCCGGGTGGATCAAGCGGGCCGGGGGCCGCCCGCGGTCAGCGAGCCGCGAGCGCGGCGGCGACGAAGAGCACCAGACCGACGGTCAGGTAGGCGGTCGGCGGACGCAACCAGCCCCGACTGCCGTCGGCGAGCGCCAACCCGCCGGTACGCAGCCCGTACAGCCCGGCGCCGAAGATCGGCAGCCCGACCACCAGGAACGTGCCCACCACGACGTGCGACGTCGACACCGGATCCCCGACCAGCCCGTGCAGCAACACCCGCAACGCCGGCACCTCCAGCACCACCACCAGCGCCGCCAGCAGCACCGCGAGCGCCGGACGCCGGGTCCGGTAGACACCGTCACCGGGCGGCGGAGTGTCCGGGCGGGGCACCACCGCCGGCATCGGACCGGTCGGCATCTCCAGTGGATTCACCGGCGCCGCCGGGTCCGCCGCACCGCCCGGCCGCTCCCCCACCCGCAACGCGGTGGCCGCGCCAGGATCGGTCCGGCCGCCGACCGAGATCTGCGTCCCGCCCGGCGTGCCGGGCTCGGCCGACCGGCCGGTGTCCACGATCGGGTAGCCGCCCAGCGGGCCGGGACGAGCCGGATCGGCACTGCCGGCGAGCCCGTCCGCGCCGCGCGCCCCGAGTCCGTCCGCGCTGCGCGCCCCGAGTCCGTCCGCGCCCCGCGCCCCGAGCCCGTACGGGTCGGTGCCGCCACGGGCGGCCTGGAGCGGGTCGGCCGGCGGGTTCGCCGCCCCGCGCGACGCGGTGCCGAGCGCGTCCACGCCGCTGCGGGACAGCGGATCCTCACCGCCGGTCGCGCCGGCCGCCTCGCGGGCCGCCCGGCGACCCGCGCGGCCGGGCAGCTCACCGGAGACCTCCGGGTCGTCCGGGCGCTGCGACCGCCAGCCGCTGGTGTCGTCGGCCGAGTACGCGCCGTAGCGGCTCTCGGCGGCGCGCTGGTCCGGAGTGCGGTAGTCGTCGTCGCGGTAGCGCGGCTCCCCCGCGGCGCGCCAGTCCGACTCGTACCCGCGGTCGCCCCACCGCGGTTCCTGCTGGTCCTCGGGGTAGCTGCGTCGTCCGTCCACGACCGGCACGGTATGCGACCGCCGCCAGGGATGCCATTCGGGTCGACCGAGCTGTCAGCCCAGCTCACGGCAGGAATCTCGCGTCACCAAGTTGGCACTCCCAGTGACCACGGGTAGTGGTCGATAGGCAGCGCCCGTTCAGCCCGAGCCAACGAAGCCTCGACGCGCCGCCCAGCCCACTTAGTACTCCAGCCGTAGTTGTCTCATCTGAGGTTTTAGCAGCTCATCGGTATGATCGATGTTGGAGTTGAGCCGACCACGCAGCTGCGTATGTCGATGCTATTCGGTCGGTGGTTTGCGTGGTCGCACTGTCTGTCTGTTATGGCCAGTCGCAGTGCGGGCAGGGTTCCGTGCTTGTGTTGATCGATGAGATTATGGGCTGGCGGGCGGGTCTGGATGATCTGCTGGCGCGGTTCGCGCACCGGTTCGGGCGGGCGGAGCCGCGCCGGCAGGCGCTGACCTACCTGGTCGGGCTGCTGTCACCCCTGGCCAGCAAGAACGGCTGGACCCTGGCCGAGGCCGCCGGCGACGCGACGCCTGACCGGATGCAGCGGCTGCTCAACCGGTCCGCGTGGGACCCGGACTCGGTCCGCGACGACCTGTTCGCCTACGTGTCTGAGCACCTCGGCGACGACGACGGGGTTCTGATCGTCGACGAGACCGGGTTCCTGAAGAAGGGGATGAAGTCGGCTGGGGTGCAGCGTCAGTACTCGGGGACGGCCGGGCGGACGGAGAACTGCCAGCTCGGTGTGTTCCTGGCCTATGCCAGCCCGGCCGGGCGCACGCTGATCGACCGGGAGTTGTATCTGCCCCGTGGCTGGTGCGACGACCCCGCCCGCCGCGAGGAAGCCGGTATCGCGGCCAGCGTCGGGTTCGCCACGAAACCCGCGCTGGGGCTGCGAATGCTCGAACGCGCCATCACCGCCGGCCTGCCAGCGAGGTGGGTCACCGCGGACGAGGCCTACGGACAGGACTCCAAGTTCCGTACCTGGCTGCAGCAGCAGCGAATCGGTTATGTCCTGGCCGTGCCTCGCAACCAGCGGATCCCCACCGTGGTCGGCAACTCCCGCCCAGACGTCCTCGCCGCCGCCGCGCCGGCTCTAGCGTGGAAGCGCCGCAGCTGCGGCGACGGCGCCAAGGGACCACGGCTCTACGACTGGGCCGTGGCCTCCCTACCCGGCACGGTCGACGGATACGGCCACTGGCTGCTGATCCGACGCAGCATCACCGACCCCACGGACCTGGCCTACTACCTGTGCTGCGGCCCCGCAGACACCCAAGACGAGCAGCTGATCCGCGTGGCCGGGACCCGTTGGGCGATCGAGGAGTGTTTCCAGACCGCCAAGAACGAGGTCGGCTTGGATCACTACCAGGTGCGTCGGTACGACGCCTGGTACCGGCACATAACTCTCGTTCTGTGTGCCCACGCCTACCTCGCCGTCACCGCCGCGCAGGCCAAAAAGGGGGCGCCGAATCCGACGACGGCCTCATCCCGCTCACCCTCGGCGAGGTCCGCCGTCTCCTGGCACACCTGATCACCACCATCCGACCCTTCGACCACATCCATCGATGGTCACGATGGCGACGGCGACACCAGTATCGAGCCAGAACGGCCCACTACCAGCGAAGACTTCGACTTCATCAGGTACGGCTGGAGTACTAGCAGCTGCCTTGCGCCAGCGAAGCCCGCCCGGCGGAGCGATTTGCCCAGGACGATCGCCCCAGGATCAAGAGAGGCGGTCTGACCGAATCCAGGCCGTACGCAGGCACGTATTCAAGGCCTACGATCCCCGCGGTAGCCGCATCCCGAGACTCGCCTCGCGATCAACAATTCCTGAATAGACGATCGCGCCGACAAGGCACCGGGCGATGCCCCCAAGTTCAAGGCGCCACCGCGGCGTCGTACGACCGTCTGGTCAACAGCCCTTGCCGTTCAGTTCATCGCAGACAGACAAGGCCGCCGGACCCGGAAGGCTTACGAGTAGACGTCCTTGCGATGCCCGACCGCGTGGATGGTCAACTCGTCGCCGTCGAGGCGGTAGAGCACCCGGTAGTCACCGACGCGCAACCGACGCCCGGATCCGTCGCGCATCTCGGTCGAGTTCTGCGGGGCAGGGTCGGAGACCAGGCCGAGGATCGCGCTCAGGACGGTCAGGAAGACGTTGCGGGGCTGCTTGTGCAGCCAGACCAGCACCTCCCGGTCGATCTGGACCTTCACGCCGCCGCACCGCCGGCCCGGTCGGCCAGCAGCGCCTCCACCTCACGAGGATCGACCCCAAGCGACTCCAGAGCCGCCGACAGCGGCACGAACTGCCCCTCGGCACGGGAACGGGCGATCACTGCGGCGTCCCGGCGGTCCCGGAACGCCTCGATCTCCTCCCACTCGTCGATGCCCACCAGCACGGCCACCGGCCGCTCGTACTTGGTGATAATGACCGGCTCCCCGGTGCGCTCAACCCCGTCCAGCACCCGGCCGGCGCCATCGCGGAACTCCCGCAGCGTAATCCTCGTCATGTACCACACCGTACCACGCGGTACCGCACTGCCCGAGGAGTAGCGTTGCAGCTCCGAGACCCGACCAAGCGACCAGGCCGCCGGCGGAGCCACTGGGCTAAGAGTTGCTCCGCACCAAACTTGGCAGCACGGAGATCAGCGAGCCAATCAGCCACGGCGGAGAACCGCCACCCTGACCACCCTTATCCGCTAACGTTGTCATCAACTACTGCCGTCAGATACCCAGAAGCCCCGCCAGGACATGCCTGACGGGGCTCCATGGCCACTTCTGCGACTCACCTCGGGCGGTTACCGACCCCGCGTTCTAGCCTCGCGAGCCAGCGAAAAGTCTTCTTGAAGGAGACTTCCCCGAAAGGGAGTCCTGGAATCGTCGAGCACAACAACCCTCAAAGAATCCCCAACCTCCGGAAACCCCGCCTCGTCGGATTCGGCCGGAACCTTGAGGCTATCAATGAAGCCACGCTCGCCATCCTGCGTCACTACAGCCACCCCCCAGGCAAGGACGGCGGTTACAGTTACAGCAAGCTCTTGGTCTACGAGCACGGTCACTTCAGCCAACCTTCGGTTCCCATACCCTACGCAGGGTAAGTTCATTGAAGCGTTCGAGTCGCGCAGTCGGAATTACAAACTCAATCCTCACAGAGCCACCAGGACCCTGCCTGTCATAACGAAATGCTGTGTCGCCAAATTCCTTCAGAAAGTCCTCGTGCATTTCATATCGAATCATTCCGTTGGCGTAAGAGCCGCGACCCTGATATTCGGCCGCCACACTCCTCTCCCCGAAGTAGACCGACGCGTCGCCCTCTTGATGGGATACTGGGTTCGGACCGTGCTTCAATTCGTGAGCCATGTCGTCCACCTTCGGCGTCCTGTAAATTGAAACGCCACAGTTGTGAACCAACACCGGCGTGTCGCCGGCTATCACATAGTACGTGTGGACGCTGCGGACCGTGAGGTCGCGCATGGTGCGGTGTCCACCGAAGCTGTCGACCTTCGCCACCGTGACGGCGACTCCGTCCGGCGACAGCAGTTCCTCCGTCGGCTGGAGGTCCGCCGCGTCGACCCACTTGTTGCGGCTCTCGCTCCAGAAGGGGTGGTGCTGCGTCGTGTGCAGGGTGATGAACTCGCCGTCGCCGTCGCGGACCGAGAGGTCGGTCAGCGCCTCGTCCTCATTGATGTGGAGGGCGTCGACGGACTCCGCGCTGGTGGCACCGGTCTCCGGATCATGCGTCAGGACCTCGTCGCCCTCGACGACCTCCCCGATCGGCTTGCTCTTTCCGTCCGCCATCAGGACCGGGGTGTCCGGGGCGAAGCTGTGCTTGCACGACTTCTCCGGCGGCGCGTCGGTGTTCTTGGTTGCGGGCTTGCCCTTCGTGCCCGGATCTGGCTTCTTCGTAGGCGCGGGCGAAGCCTTCGGCTTCACCTTGGCGAGATCCTTGGCCCGCGCCTCCGCCTTGAGAATGGCCATCTCGGCCAACTCCTGGCGCGGGTTGATCTTCGGCGTGAGCTTCTCCAGCGCCTCCTTGCTCAGGACCTTGACGGCCTTCTTCTCCGCCTTCTTGCCGAGCTGCTCGCTGACCCACTTGCAGGCCCGCTTCACGAACTTGCAGACCGGCGGCCCTGGGGCCAGCGTGACGATGGCCGACTTCGTGTCACCCTCGTGGAGATAGAGGGCGGCATCGGCCACGTCGGCTCCCGTGCCGACGACCGGCACCCAGGACACCACCCCCGCCGCATCGTGCAACACCTTGTTGTTGAACAGGCCCTTGTCGCGGCGGGTCGACTGCGGCTTGTACTTCTCGACAGCGTCCTGACAGGCGTAACCGTCGAGGGAGTGAGGGCACAGCCCCGTCGGGGTGTCGACTCCGGCGTACTCGGCGATGATCTCGCCACTGGGGTCGGCGTAGGTGACGGGATTGTTGGAGGCGTAGGCGTACGCCTGCATCTGCTGCGGGTTGCCGACGTCGTTGATCGGGTCGGCGGAGATGAACCGGCCGATCGACGGGTCGTACTCGCGCGCTCCCAGATGCGTCAGGCCTGTGGGGTCCTGGTAGCCGCCGAGGAAACCTTGTTGATTCGGCCACGTGACGGCAGCGCCGCGCGGGCCGCCGTAGGGTGTCTGGCGACGTTGGGTGATGGTTTGGTTGGTGTCGTTGGCGATGCTGACCTGTGAGGTTCCCTGGTGGTCGCTGGCCAGCCAGGTGATGCCCGTGACGGTGCGCTGGGCGATGACCTCGCCGTTGAACGAGTAGTACCGGGTGGCGTTCACCTGGCCGGTGCTGCCGTTCTTGCGCACCTCCTGGTCGCCGAGGAACAGCGTGCTTCCGGTCGGGTCGGTGGCGATGAGCCGGTTGCCGCCCGCGTCGTAGATGTAGGAACTGGTCCCGGTGCTGTCCGTCACCGAGGTCAGGTGTCCCTCGACATCCCAGGTCATGGTCTGCTGCCCCGACTTGCCGGGGCGGGTCTTCATGTTGCCGGTTTCGTCGTAGGTGTACGAGCCGGTGGTGGTGCCGGTGTTGTCGGTCCTGCTCCAACCGTCGAGTCGGTGCGGCTGCGCCGCCTTGGCCGCCGGATAGGAGTAGGACGTGGTGACCGTGCCGGTCGGGGTGCCGCGTTCGATCTGGGTGAGACGGTTGCCGACGCGGCCCTTCGGGTCGTCCGGCGCGCCGAACGACCACTGCTGCCAGTACGGTGCCGGGCCGCCCAGCTCCGACTCGTTCTGCGGCTTCGCGCCACAGTCGTAGGACGCCGGTGTCCAGGCCTCGGTCAGTCGGCGCTGGTGGTCGTAGGCGAAGCACTGGGTGTCGCGCGGACGGGCACCGGAGTTGTCGTCGACCTTCAGGATGTTGCCGCTGGCGTCGTACTCGTAGAAGGTGTTCGCCACCGGCACCGGAGCGGTCGTCCGCTGGACGGAACTGCTGGTGACCCGGCCGGTGGCCGGGTCGAAGTTGTTCTTCGTCTGGACGGACTTCGTGCCCGTCAGCTGGGTGGACCGCGTGATCAGGCTGAGTTCGTGCAGGTTGGTGTACTCGGACCCGATCGCGTAGTAGCTGGCGTCACCGTAGTTGGTGGCGAGCTTGTCCAGCATCGCGTACGTGGTGTCGTACTGGTAGTTGAGGACCTCCTCGCTGAGGCCGCCGGCTGCTGGAATGGTGAGGGTGTTGGGCGACCCGTCGGCGAGGAAGCTGGCCTTCGAGGTGAAGGTGCAGGTGACCGCGCCGATGCCACAGAAGCCGGCCTGCGAGGAGGGCAGGGTCAGCTTGGTCTGGGTGGGTCGGTCCATCTTGTCGACCGACACCAGTTCGCTGCGGTACTCCTCGGCGCCGATCCAGCGCGAGGAGGACTTCGTCGCGCCCTTGATCGGTGAGTCGTAGGTGAACTCGGTCCGCTTCGGACCGGTGAGGCTGCCCTCACGGGTCGTCAGGGGCCGGCCCATGCGGTCGTAGGTGTACCAGATATCCGGGGTGTCCGGGCGGGCGTCGGTGGTCCGCTCGAGTTCGCCCAGGTCGTTGTAGTGCCTGGTCGAGGTGCCGGTGTCCGGGTCCGTGGTGGAGGTGGGCCGGCCCTGGATGTCGTAGGAGTACGACCAGGTGTTGCCGGACGGGTCCTTGACGGTCGCCAACTGCCCCACCGGGTGGTAGGTGTAGCTGGTCTCGTCGTACGTCCCGGTCGCGGTCGGACCGTGGTACTGCCAGAGCTTCTCGGTCCGGCCGTACAGGTCCGTCCACACCGTGGTGGCCGCGTCACCCGTCGGCGGCGTCACGGTGGTGTGATCGCCGTGGTAGGTGGTGGAGGTCCGGGCCTTCTCCACCTGCACCCCGGCGGAGGTGCCGAGCAGGAGTGAGTGGATCGGACGCCCGGCCGTGTCGTACAGGGTCTTGGTCTGGCTGGGGACGTCCTTGTCGTCGCGGAACTTGACGACGGTGGTGTCGATGGCACCGGCGTCGAAGTAGGCGGCGTTCTCCTTGTAGATGCGTCCGGCGGCGTCGTAGAAGGTGTCGGCGAGGATACGGCCGCTGCCGTACGCCGACTCCTGTGCCTGCCGGGGGCGTCCCAGACCGTCGAGGACAAGGTAGGAGGTGTCGGTGCCGCCACGGGCGTTCAACGCCTTGGTGGTGACGACCGAGGGTTGCGTCTTGGACAGGGTGTAGGTGTAGCTGTTCGAGGGCGCCGACCCGTAGATGGCACGGTCGCGGTTGGGCAGCCAGACCGCTGTGGTGCGGCCCACGGCGTCGTAGGTGATCTCGGTTACCCGGTTGTTGGGGTCGGTGATCTTTACCGGCACCCCGAAGGCGGGATCGAGATCGACGGTGCTCTTCCACGTCAGCGGGTTCGTGGTGATCACCTGCGTGACCGGCCCGCCGGATGCCGGCACGTAGTCGGTGTCGGTCTTCTCCCCGGCGATGTCGAAGCTCGCGTCGACCCGACCGTAGGCGTCGTAGGTGGCCGAGGACACCGTCTTGTACGTCCGGGTACCGCCGCTGAACCCGGTGATCGTCTCCACCGCGGTCGCCAGACCGTCGGTCGGCGCCGCACCGTACGCCTGCGAGTCGAAGCTGAAGCGGGTGTCCGCGGTGATCTGGTTCTCCGCGGTGGGAGTGGTGCCGCACCCGCCGACCCAGCCATGCGTCCGCCGCACCGGGTCGAGCAACCACTTCGTGGTGTTACGGCCGTACTCGGTCTTCACGCATGCTTCGTCGCCGGTCTTGGTGTCGTCTCCGCCGTCCTCCACGCTGGTCGGCATGCCGTATTCGTCATAGCTGGTGGTGGTCGTGGTCCGCCGGACACCGCCGTCGGTCGCCCCGCGGGCGTGCGTTGCGCCGATCCGGGCGTACCGGGCTTCCGCGACGGGTGTGCCGGAACGGGTGGCGGTGGGCGGGTCGGAACGCCACATGTCGTTGACGGTGGCGGCGAGGACCGTGGATCCGAGCCAGGTGATGGTTTCGCGAGGGCTGCCCGCGAAGTGCTCGTAGTCGTTCGCCGGACCACCCTCCCGGCCCTGCACCTTGGTGGTGCGGGTGCCGCCCCCGGCGAGCTTGTCGCCGTACATGCCGCGGTAGTACAGGGTCTCGGTCTTGGTGCGGTCGGCGCCCTCACCTCGGTAGGTGACGACCGTCGGGTACCCCCGCCACTGCGACCAGGTGCGGGCGTCGTCCGGGGTGATGCCGGTGTCGTCCTCGTAGTGCCACAGCGGTTCGTCGTTGTCGTTGAGATAGTCGTAGGCGGTGCGCACCGGCCGTGCTCCGCCGACCTCGTCGATCTGCTGGACCTCCTTCACCACGTACTTGTGGAAGAAGTCGGTCACCTTGTCGGTGTAACCGGGTGGTGTCCACCTGACCGGGTAGCAGAGCAGCGTGTTGCTGTCCAGGGCGCTGCCGGAGGGCATCTTGCTGCCCTTGACGCACTCCGGGTCGCTGTAGGTGACGAAGATCTTGCCACCGGTCTCCAGGTTGATCTGCTTGACCCGGTGCCAGTTCATGGCGAGCGCCCAGTCGCTGCCCGCGGCATCGACCCGATTCTGCATCTGGACCCGTTCGAAGGTCACCTCCGGGGCGGTGACGGTGCCGCCGTTGAGGCCCTTGTGGGTGATGCCCTCGAGCCACAGGCCGGCGCGGGTGCCGTCGCCCGGGTCCGGGAACGACTGCCGGAACGTCCAGGAGTCGACGTTCTGGTACGCGGTCCCCTTCCGCACCTTGGTCAGGATCTGGGTGGTCCGCTTGGCCGACCAGAAGGTGGGCGAGCCGTTGAGGCAGGGCTTGGTGGAGGAGAGGCACTCCTGGTCCCACGGGGTGTCCGGCCAGGTCGTCTCGTTCCTGGTCGTGCAGTTGGACAGGCAGCGGTCGGTGTTCGTCAGCTCGACGCGCACGGGAACGTTCTCGACGTACGGCGAGGTGGCGGCGTACTCGTTGTTGTCCCGGTTGTCGCTGCCGTAGTCGATGCGGGTCAGGTAGCCGGCCCGGTCGTAGACGACCGGGGCCGAGGTGGCCTTGTTCTTGGCGTAGTAGTTGGTTTCCTTCGACCACCAGTAGGACATGGTGTTGCCGTGGATGTCCTGGACATAGTCCAGGTTCCAGCGCCAGGCCTGCCGCTTGCCGTTGCAGTCGGAGGCGGCGAACGTGGCGGCGTGGCAGGGCTCACCCGGGTTGTTGCCGTAGACGGGGACGGTGAGCACCGAGTTCGTCGTGGGCTTGCCGGACGACCAGCCCGGCAACTGGTGGCGGCCGAACCAGTACTGCGTGCCGTCGGTGGTGGTGACCTTCCAGTACTCGTTGTTGTCGTCGCCGTTGTTGTAGGCAGGCGTGGTGGCCAACTCGATCTTCGAGCCGTCCTCGTTGCGCGGGTGCCACTTGCCGTCGCTGCCCTTGAGCAGTTCCACCGAGCTGCCGTTGAGCGACATGACGGCGTTGTCCGGCCCCCAACACAGGTCGCCGGTCTTGACCGTGTTGTTGGCGTTGCCGTCCATGTCGTCGGCGCAGGCCTTGTATCGGCGTTCGATGAAGCCGGGAGAGTAGTCGAAGCCCTCGCCGAAGGCGCCCGGCTGGTTGTTGGACGCCGCATGCCGGCCGTCCACGGACTGGGACGAGTAGCCGACGCTGAGCGAGGGCGAAGGCCCGCCCGGCCCGGGCGGCGTGCGCATCGGATAGGACCACTGGAAGCTGCCCGTGGCACCGCTGTGGCTCCACGAGGAGGACGGGCTGAGGCTGGACGCGGTGAAGTCGCCCGCCCCACCGGACGGGCCGCTCGTCAGCGCGACGAGCGTCCCCGCGCTGGCCGCGGCCGGAGCCACGCCGAGCCGCTTGGCCTCCGCCGGAGACAACGCCCCGCTCACCGGGCCCGCCGAAACGGTCGCCGAAACCGTTCGGGTACGGACGTTGTTGCGCGAATCCAACGCGACCGGCCCGCAGTCCCTGGTCGCGGGTGAGGTCAACGCGCACTCGGGCAGCCGCTCAAGTCGCAGACGTGACGACCAGTCCGCACCGTACGCGGAGGCGAAGGCGGCGTAGTCGACGCCGATTTCGACCTGCCCGGCGGATCGTGTCCCGTCGGAGCGGCCCACCCGCAGGAGCAAGCCGTGCACCCCGGCGGCGGCGGTCTCGGTGCGCGACAACACCTCCACCCGCACCTTGCCGGGGGTGGACGCGGCAGATCGGGCCGTCGGCGAGCCGGCGACGGGCCGAACCGTCACCGGAAGGGTACCGGCGCGTACGGCGGCCTTGGTCGACCGGCCGCCGGCGGCGGTCGTCGGCAGTGCCACCTCGGCGGCGGACGCGCTCGGCCACGCCGGAGCGGGACGCTTCACCTCCGCGGCGCCGGTGTCCTCGGTCGGCTTGGTTCGCTTGACTTCGTGCAGCGGGGCGGACGGATACCGCTGCGGCTCAAGGTGTGGCGCCGTGGCTGGGCGCTGTGCCTGCGCGGGAATCTGCCCTCCGACTGCGGCGGCGAGCAACGCGACCAGGCCGACGGTGAGGGCGCGGCGGGCCCCGCTCCCCATGGCGTTGACGGCCGGCATCCGCCCGCGATTGCGGTACGGCCGACCAGCTCTGACTGTTCTCATCGGGTCCCTTCGAGGGTCACGTGTCCGCCCCGCACCGGCTCGCGCGGGAGGTTGCTGGGTGGTCCGGGCGCCACGCTCATGCCTGCGTGGCGCCGGACCGTTCACGAGGTCGGCGACTGCCGTTCGGTCTCAGAATCCGGCGAACACGGCATTTACCTCGGCGGCGCTGAGCGCCCCCTGCCACACCTGGACCCGGTCGATGTCGCCGTTGAAGTAGTCGGTCGGCGCGCCCCACCTGCCCCGTCCGATCGACAGGCCGCCCGCGCCGTGCCATGGGGCGAAGGCGGGCGTGCTCTGGTTGACCAGCACACCGTTGACGTAGAGGCTGATGGTCTTGGTGGTCACGTCCTGCACGGCGGTGAGGTGCGCCCACTGGTTGACCATGCAGTCGCTGCCGTTCACGTAGAGCCCGGAAGCGGCCGTCGAGTCGCCCGACCGGACCATCACCGACCACCTGGAGCCGTTGGCGTCGGTGCGGCAGCTCAGGAACGAACTGGAGATGTTCGTACCGTCCTGCGCGATGACCGTCCGCGCACCGGGCCCTCCGGCGAAGCGGACCCACGCGGACACCGTGTAGGACTGGTCGGTACGCAGCACCGGACCGTCCGTCACGGCCGCACCCGAGACACCGTCGAAGTTCAGCCCCATGGAGTCGAAGCCGTCCGCGGTCCACTGAGCCGACGGCGAAGCGGTGAGGTTCAGCGGGTGCTGATAGCCGGACGAGTCACCGGCCTGGCGCGGCTCCTCCTGGTCGTCGTCCTCCATGTCCCACTGGCCCACTCGAACGGGACGGACGAGGTCGACCAGGTCGATGTCCGGGTTGATGGCCCGGTTCCAGACGCGTACCTCACTGATCGCCCCCTTGACCCATCCGGTCGGCGACCCGTTGCGCCCGGCGCCGATCAGCAGCGGACCGGTCGCGGACCACGGCGGTGCGCTGGTGGCACCGGTGCCCTTGCGAACGCCGTTGACGTAGAGGGCGAGCTGGCTGCTGGCGCCGGCATCGTAGACGCCGGCAAGATGCACCCACACTCCCGGCTGCACCGGGTCGGTGGCACAGGCGGGCGAAGGGGTGGACGCCGCGTAGGCGGTGTCGGAGACGTAGCTGACGAAACACCAGCGCTGCTTCGTCGGGTAGTACTGCAGCTCGAACGGGCTCTTGTTGGTGCCCGCCTGCGCCACGACGACTCCGCCGACGGCGTCGGCTCGCACCCACGCGGCGAACGAGAAGCTGCGGGTCGTGTCGATCACCGCTCCCGCCGTGGCCGCCTGGTCGTCGACGCCGTCGAGTTCGATCGCCCAGTCCTTGCCGGACTGCTTGTGCGTGCCCAGCACCCGGGAGTCCGTCCATTTAGGCGACGGGGTCAGCGTCGCCGCGGCCCCACCGTCGATCTTGTTGGCCAATGCGGTGCCGGTGCCCTCGTCCATCGCCCAGTGGGCGACCGGGGCCGACGGGTCACCGGCGTAGAAGACGTAGTCGTAGGAGGCGGAGGGGTTGCCGGCCTGGTCGCGGCTGCGCACCGTCACCACGTTCTCCAGACGCACGGTCGGCGTCACCCACACCGTCGCAGGGCCTCCGAGCTGGCTTGCCCGTACCGTCATCTCCGGGCCGCCGTTGACCTGGTAGACGTAGTCGTAAACATCCGCCGCGCCGTTGGCCGAGAACGTGAACCGTCCCGAATAGCCGGGTGAGCCGTGGGAGTCGAGGTCGGTGCCGCGCGGTGGCGCCTCCAGATAGAGCCCGTCGGCCGCCGTGACGGTCGGGGTCGAGGCGGGCGCGGAGTAGTCGATGGAGAACTCGCACCACGGCGACGCGGTCGACGACCCACCGAGGGTGTCCTTGGTCTGCACCTGCCACCGGTACGTCTCGCCGTTGACCGTCTTCGTGGTCAACTGCAACTCCGCCTTGGCCCCGGGTGCGACCCCGGAGTCGGTCCTCGGCCAGCCGGACACGTTGGTCCAGGTGCTGCCGCCCAGCTTCTGGAGCGTGAAGACGCCGGAGAGGCTGCCGCCGCCACTGCCGTCCGGGTCGCTCACCGTCGCCTTCAGCCACGGGAAGTCCGAGCGCACCGCCGGTCGGGACGCACCTGTCACGCAGGGCTGAGCCGGCGCGGTGTAGCCGGCGTGGGTCGACAGCTGCGCCGCGGTCGGGGTGTTGGGGTTGGTGTTGTACTCGATCGTCAGCTTGGTCTGCACCGGGTCGAACTTCTTCCACCAGTTGCTCGTCGACTCCGACGACCCGTCGGACTGCCGGGTCGACAGCGCCAGCGTGTAGATGTCCTGGCCGCGGTTGGCGCTGATGTCGTTGATGACGTTCTGGCTGGAAAACTCCATCGGCTTGTCCGGCTGCGGGTCGTCGTCGCAGCCGGCGCCGCCCGACGGCTTGTGCGCGTGCGCCGACCGTTCCTCCAGCCACTTCGAGAAGCTCGGCCCGGACCAGGTCTGCTTGCCGGTGGTCGCCATGTCGGCCGTCCGCCACAGGTTCACCGGCGTGTTGCCGCAGTCCCACGAGTGCGTCATCTCGGTCAGGAACTTGGCGTCGCGGATCGTCTTGCCGGACAACGAGGTCAGCTTGAACGAGAAGTAGGACCGGTAGGTGCCCGACCCGTCGGGATCCTTCCCGACCCGGGCCACGCCGTCGTTGCGGGTCGCGTTGTTGGTGCTCGAATAGCCCCACCGGGTCTTCTCGATCGTGCTCCACGGGTCGATGACCACCGGGTACACGGTGCTCTTGCCGCGCAGCAGCGACCGATCCGGACGGATCACCAGGTCCTCGCCCTGGACCCCGGTCGCGATCTCCGCCTTGCGCGCCCGGTCCGGCACCACCCGCAGCGCGTCACGCCGGTCCTGCGCCGCGAACGCGTTCCCCGCCCGGCCCGTGGCGCCCTTGGCGGGCGTGGCCACCCCGGCCGAATCCCACATCAGCGCGCCTCCGGCGGACAGCACGGACCGTCCGCTGCGGTCGGCGACCTCGAACCCGCCACCGGCACGGGACCGCTTGGCGAGCGATCCGGTGGTACGCAGCGCGAACCGCAGCTCGTCCAACGCCGGGTTCGCCGCCGCCTGTGCGGACTTCACCACCAGCGCCCAGGTGAACCCGTCACGCAGCGCCCGCAGCCGCAGGTCCACCTCCGGCAGCACCGAGGCGTACACGGCGGTGTCGCCGTCGAGCGTCGGCGCCGGCAGCTCTCCCGGCCAGGACAGGGACACCTGTCCGTCGGCCAGCGGCAGCCGGATCGTCGGGCCGCTCCCACCGGCGGTGAACGTCACGTCGGTCAGCGTCGCCACCGGCGCCACCGACCCGTCGGCGCGCCGTTCGAGCCGGGTGTCGATCTTCCGCCACGGGCCACCGTCGCGGGCCCGGGTCCACTGCGGCTCCGCATACGACTCCAGCACCAGCGTGCCCCGCGGAGTCGCCAGCACGCGCGAGTCCTCGGTCCTGAGGCCGGTCACCTCCACCGGGGACTTCAGCTTCCCGGCCTGCGCCAGAGCATCGACCTCGCTCAGCACGGGCGCCTCGGGCGCGGCCGCCGCCTCGGGGGCCGCCGGTTCCGCGCCGGCCGGCGACGGCATCGCGGTCGGACCGGCGACGGCGACCAGGGCCAGCCCGACGAGCGACGCCGCGAGGCCACGACGGCGCCGCGGGGGGACGATTCCACGTCTTGTCACCAAAGCACTCCTCATTGCGTGGGTGAGCACAGCGAAGGGCCCGCGCGGTGCGCGGGAAAAGTGAGTGAGGATCGACCGCTACGGCAGGAGGCAGCGACGCCCGCCGCCCGAGCCGACGATCAGGTCAGGTCGGGTCAGTGCGCGGGGATCACCGCGGGAGAGAGGTGATCAGCAACCGCGACCGCGGGATCACCGATGAAAGGTGCTGCCGTTGTCTCTCCGGCACCACACCAACGCCTGGACGCACTGCTTCCGTTCACCCGAACCCCCGTTCAGTACCTGTCGGCGACGTGACAGTAGGGAACGTCGACTTGCGCTGTAAAGAGGCGTCACAACTGGTAGGCGCAAATCACCCATGGGCTCCCGAGATCGACGGTGCCATCACCGTCCGCCATCGCGTCCGGCCTAGCACATCGGCCGCATGATCGTGGGTTCGTCCACAAGCGGCCGTCGTCCACAGGCCGGCCCCGTGGACCCCCCGCGACCGTCCCCGTCGCCCGCATCCTGACCGGCATGACGAACCGGAACCAGGCCGTCGGCGCCTACGGCGAACGGTGCGCGCTGCGGCACCTGATCGAGACCGGGCTACGCCCGGTCGCCCGCAACTGGCGCTGCCCCGACGGGGAGATCGACATCATCGCCTGGGAGGGTCCGGTCCTCGCCTTCTGCGAGGTGAAGACCCGACGCACCGAGCGTTACGGCTCCCCCGCCGAGGCCGTGGTCCGGGCCAAGGCCCGCCGGCTGCGCGGCCTGGCCGCCCGCTGGCTCGCCGAGACCGGCACCACCGCCGACGAGGTCCGCTTCGACGTGCTCTCGGTCCGGCTGCCGGCCGCCGGCCACGCCCGCGTCGAGCACCTGCGGGGCGCGTTCTGACATGGGTTACGCCAAGGTGCTCAGCGTCGGCCTGGCCGGGGTGGCCGGGCACGTGGTCGAGGTCGAGGCCGACCTCGCCCCCGGCCTGCCCGCCGTGGTCATCTCCGGCCTGCCCGACACCGCGCTGCACGAGGCCCGCGACCGGGTCCGCGCGGCCATCGTCAACTCCGGGCAGAAGTGGCCCAACCGGCGGATCACCCTCAACCTGCTGCCGGCCACCCTGCCGAAGTACGGCTCCGCGTTCGATCTCGCCATCGCCGTGGCCGTGCTCGCCGGCTCCGGTGAACTGCCACCGGTCGCCCTCGACGCCACGGTCGTCCTCGGCGAACTCGGCCTCGACGGCACCGTCCGGCCGGTCCGCGGCACCCTGCCCATGGTGGCCGCCGCCGCCCGGGCCGGATACCCGCGGGTGGTGGTGCCCGCCGGTAACGCCGCCGAGGCCGCGGTCATCCCCGGCGTACGCGTCCGCGCCGTCGACACGCTGCACCGGCTCGTCGCTCACGTCCGCGACGGCGTGCCCCTGCTCGTCCCGTCCGCGCCGGCCCCGGCCGGTGCACCCGCCGGTCCCGACCTCCGCGACGTCGCCGGGCAGCCACTCGGCCGCCGGGCCCTGGAGATCGCCGCCGCCGGCGGCCACCACCTCGCGCTGCTGGGCCCGCCCGGGGCCGGCAAGACGATGCTCGCCGAGCGCCTGCCGTCGATCCTGCCCGAACTGGACGACGAGGCGGCCCTGGAGGTGACCGCGCTGCACTCGATCGCCGGCCTGCTGCCACCCGGCGGCGGCCTGCTGCGCCGTCCCCCGTTCCAGGCGCCGCACCACACCGCGACGGTGCCGGCGCTGGTAGGTGGCGGTTCCGGGCTGGCCCGCCCCGGCGCGGTGTCGCTGGCCCACCGGGGTGTGCTCTTCCTCGACGAGGCACCCGAGTTCGGCAAGGGCGCGCTGGAGGCGTTGCGCCAACCGCTGGAGAGTGGCCGGGTCCGGGTGGCCCGGGCCCGGGGCGCCACCGAATACCCGGCGCGCAGCCAACTGGTGCTGGCCGCCAACCCGTGCCCCTGCGCCAAGCCGTCCGGCGATCTCGACTGCGAGTGCACCCCGCAGGCCCGGCGGCGCTACCTGGGGCGGCTGTCCGGTCCCCTGCTCGACCGGGTCGACGTGCAGGTCGGCCTGATGCCGGTGCGCGCGGCCGAGTTGGTGCAGACCGGCACGCCGCACGAGCCCTCGGCCGCCGTGGCCGCCCGGGTCGTCGAGGCACGCCGCGCCGCCGCCGACCGCTGGGCGGCCACCGGGCACCGGGTGAACGCCGACGTGCCCGGCCCGCACCTGCGCCGGCCGCCGTGGCACCTGCCGGCGGCGGCCACCCGGGAGCTGCGCCGCCGCCTCGACACCGGATCGCTGTCGGCGCGCGGGTACGACCGGGTCCTGCGGCTCTCGTGGACCATCGCGGACCTGGACGGACGGGATCGGCCCGACCACGACGACATCGACGAGGCAATCCAGCTCAGGACGGGAGAGGGCACGTGAACGCCGACGAGAGACTGGCCCGGGTCGCGCTGACCTGGCTCGCCGAGCCGGGCACCCGGTCGGTCCACCAACTGGTCCACCGGCTCGGCCCGGTGGCCACGCTCGACCTGCTCCTGGCCGGGGGCGCACCGGAGCGGACGCTCCGGGCGGCGGTCACCGCCCGCACGGCCGCCGGCGACGCCCGCGCGGTCGCGGCGGATGCGCTGGCACGCGGGGAGCGGCTCGGCGCGCGGCTGGTCGTCCCGGGGGACGACGAGTGGCCGCCGCAGGTCGCCCAGCTCCGCGGTCTGGCGCTGCCCGACGCCACCCGGCGGGTCGACGTGGAGACCGACCCGCCGCTCTGCTTCTGGGTACGCGGCCCCTGGCCGCTCGGCGAGGCACTGGACCGCTCGGTGGCGGTGGTCGGTGCCCGGGCGGCCACCCCGTACGGCTCGCACGTCGCCACCGAGTTGGGCTACGGGCTCGCCGACCGGGAGTGGACTGTGGTGTCCGGCGGGGCGTTCGGCATCGACTCGGCGGCACACCGGGGGGCGTTGACCGCGGGCGGGCGCACGGTCGCGGTGCTGGCCTGCGGGCTGGACCGCCCCTACCCGATGGGCAACGCGGCGCTGTTCGACCGGATCGCGGAGACCGGCCTGCTGGTGAGCGAATGGATGCCGGGCGCGGAGCCGCTGCGTCCCCGGTTCCTCATCCGCAACCGGGTCATCGCGGCCGCGACCAGGGGCACGGTGTTGGTCGAGGCGGCAGCGCGCAGCGGCGCCACCCAGACCCTCAACCGGGCGCTCGGCCTGAAGCGGCCGGCGATGGTGGTGCCCGGTCCGGTGACCTCGGCCATGTCCGTGGGCGGGCACGAGGTGCTCCGCGAGAAGTCCGCCGCCAGGCTGGTCACCGGCGTCGCGCACGTGCTGGAGGAGGTGGGCCGGATCGGGGACGACCTGGCACCGCTCGCGCGGGCCCCGGAGCGACCGCGGGACCGGCTGGACGACGACGCCACCCAGGTGCTGGAGGCGCTGCCCCGTCGCCGACCGATCGGTCTGGAGAGCGTCGCGGCGCGGGCCGGGGTGGACCTGCGTACCGCGATGCGGAAGCTGTCCATGCTGGAGGAGCTGGCCCTGGTGACACGCCGGGACGGCGGCTACGCGCTCGCGCCGGCCGCCACGGCAGACGGGTGAGCGCCGCAGTGCACCGCAGCCCGGGTCGCGTCAGTCGCCCTCGAACCGCAGTTCGACGTCGCGTCCCTCCAGGCAGCGGTGGGCGAGCCGGGCCAGCCGGCGGACCTGCTCGACCTCCTGCGGTGCGCGGGCCACCTCCAGCAGGCATCGCAGCTCGGTGAGCAGGCGCGGCACCTGCCCGGCGTCCACGGTCAGCTCGCCGAGGGGGTCGACGCGGTCCAGCATCGGGGTACGCCCGCCGCCCCGGACCCGGGCGAGCAGGTCCAGCAGCACGTCCTGCCGGTCCGCCACGACCTCGACCGACACGTACGACAGCCGGCGGCGGTCGGCACCGGAGCGCACCCGCCGGTAGAGGACGGCATCCACTCCCACGCCCGGTCCCTCCTCGCACCGGCGTCACCGTCGCGGCGACGCCCCGGCCGGCCGGGGACGGCTCGGCCGTGCACCCGCGCCGACCGTCCCACCGGACGAGTTTCTCCTGTCCAGGGCCGGTTCTGCCACCCCGCCCCGGCGCGCCGGGCGCAGCGGCGGGTGATGGTCGGCCGGCAGCGGGCGCCGGCGTGCCCGCCCGACCGGACCGACTGCCCACCGGTCGCGGCCACGACCCGCGCCGCGGCGGCGGTCAATCTCCGGGTCGGGGCCGTGGAGCTGGACGCCGGGGACGGGACCGACACCGGTCCGGTGGATGCGAGGGCCCGCCGTGGTGGCAGCGGCGGGGCTGTCGTTCCGCCCGTAGGCTGGACGGGTGCTTTCCGACCGCACCCGCCTCGCCCGAATTGTCAACCGCCCCGGCGGCGGGCGCGGAGCCGCCCGATGACCGAGCGGCGGCGCGGCACGCGGGCGGCGCACGAGGAGCTGCCGGACCCGATGCGCGAGGCGGTGGACGCCTTCGCCGATCACCTCTCCCGGGTGCGCAACCGCTCCGCGCACACCGTCCGGGCGTACGTCACCGATCTGGTCTCCCTGCTGGACCACGCGGTGCGGATGGGCGCCGCCGATCTGCCCGAGCTGGATCTCGCGGTGCTGCGTAGCTGGCTGGCGAAGCAGCGGACGACGGGGGCCGCCCGGACGACAATGGCCCGGCGGGCCGCCGCCGCGCGCACGTTCAGCGTCTGGGCGCACCGGGCCGGCCTGCTCCCCACCGACGTCGCCGCGCCGCTGGCCAGCCCACGGGCCCGTCGGGAGCTGCCCACCGTCCTGCGCGCCGACCAGGCCGCCGTGCTGATGGACGCCCCGGCCCGGGCCGGCCGGCAACCGGACGACAGCCGTACGACGGCCGAGCGACGGGCGACGGATGACGACAGGACAACGGACGGCAGTCGGGCGACGGACGGCAGTCGGGCGACGGACGGCAGTCGGGCGACGGACGAACGCCGGAAGACGGATGGCCGCCGGTCGGGCGGACGCACGGCCGGCGACCGAGCCGACCGTGCGACGGCGCGCGACGGCGCGACGGCTTCGGGCACGACCGGCGACGGGCCGCCCGAGGCGGTGCTGTTGCGGGACCGGCTGCTGCTCGAACTGCTCTACGGCACCGGGGTCCGGATCAGCGAGGCGTGCGGGCTGGACGTCGCGGACGTCGACCAGGGCCGCCGGCTGGTGCGCGTGCTGGGCAAGGGCGGGCGGGAGCGCGCGGTGCCGTACGGGGTGCCGGCGCAGCGGGCGCTCGACGCCTGGCTCGACACCGGTCGGCCGGCCCTGGTGGCGCCGGGTTCGGGCCGCGCGTTGCTGCTCGGGGCCCGGGGCGGGCGGCTCAACCCGACCACGGCGCGGCGGATCGTGGCCGCCTGGACCGGGGCGGCAGGGTTGCCCCGGGTGACCCCGCACGGGCTGCGCCACTCGGCCGCCACCCACCTGCTCGAAGGCGGCGCGGACCTGCGCGCCGTGCAGGAGCTGCTCGGGCACTCGTCGCTGGCCAGCACCCAGATCTACACGCACGTCTCGGTGGAACGGCTGCGGGCGGCGTACCGGCAGGCACATCCACGCGCCTGACCGAAGCGGCCAGGCGATGATCCACCGCGGGCTAGGATCGACGGATGACGGTGCCGCAGCCACCCGAGCCGATTTCCGGGGCTCGGCTGCTCTTCTCCCTCGACGCAGCCGTCAGCCACCTCAACCACGGCTCGTTCGGCGCCGTGCCGATCCCCGTGCAGCGCGCCCAGCAGCGCCTGCGCGACGAGATGGAAGCCAACCCGCTGCGGTTCTTCACCCGGGGCCTGGTCGACCGGATCGCCCACGCCCGGCGGCACCTGGCCACCTTCCTCGGCGCCGACCCGGACGGCACCGCCCTGGTCGGCAACGTCACGGCCGGCGCGGCAGTGGTGTTGCAGTCGCTCGCGCTGCGGCCCGGCGACGAGGTGCTGACCACCGACCACGGCTACGGCGCGGTCGCCCTGTCGGTGGCCCGCGAGTGCGAGCGGACCGGCGCGGTGTCCCGCACCGTGGCCGTGCCGTTGGCGGCCACCGACGAGGAGGTGGTCGAGATCGTCCGGGCCGGGCTGCGTCCCGGGCGGACCAAGCTGCTGATCGTCGACCAGCTCACCTCGCCGACCGCCCGACTGTTCCCGGCGGCGGCGCTCGTCGCGGTGGCGCGGGAGCGGGGCGTGCCGGTGCTGGTGGACGCGGCGCACGCGCCGGGCATGCTGCCGGCGTCGGTGGCCTCGGTGGGCGCCGACTTCTGGGTCGGCAACCTGCACAAGTGGGCGTACGCGCCGCGCGGCACCGCCGCGCTGGTGGTGGCGCAGCCGTGGCGGGAGCGGATCCAGCCGCTCGTCGTCTCGTGGGAACAGGGCAGCGGGTTCCCCACCCGGGTCGAGTGGCAGGCGACAGTCGACTACACCGGTTGGCTGGCCGCCCCCGTCGGCCTGTTCACCCTGCGCAGCCTCGGCGTGGACCGGGTCCGCGCGCACAACGCGGCCCTCGCGGCGTACGGGCAACGGGTCGTCGGGGACGCGCTGGGGGTGGCGCCGGAGCGGCTGCCGGCGCCCGGCGGGCCGGCGGTCGCCATGCGGCTCGTGCCGCTGCCGCCCGGTGTCGCGACGACGCTGGACGCCGCCCAGGCGTTGCGGGCCGAGATCGCGGACCGGCTGGCCGCGGAGGTGTCGATCGCCGGCTGGCACGGGCGCGGCTATCTGCGGCTGTGCGGCCAGGTCTACAACACGCCCGAGGAGTACGACCGGCTGGCCGTGCGGCTGCCCACGCTGTTCGCCGGGCGCTGAGTGACCCGCGCGCAGGTTCGGGAGCCGGCGGGTCGAGCGGGAGCAGGCGGACCCGGCCCAGCCCGAGCAGGGCGAGCGGGTCCAGGTAGTCGTCACCGCGGCGCAGCCCCCAGTGCAGGCACGCCGCGGCGGCGCAGCCGGGGTGCCCGGCGAGCAGGTCTCCGATCGGGGCGCCGGCACCGACCCGGTCGCCGGCCGCGCGCCGGGGCCGGACGGGTTCGTAGGTGGTGCGCAGCCCGTCGGCGTGCCCGACGGTGACCACCGGCCGTCCCGCCACCGTGCCGGCGAAGAGGACGGTTCCGGCGCCCGCGGCCCGCACCTCGACGCCCGGCTCGGCCAGCAGGTCCACGCCCCGGTGCCCGGGCAGCCACGGCTGCGCGGGCGGGTCGAACCGCCGGGCCAGCCGGGGCGGGCCGGGCAGCGGCCACCGGAAGCGCGCCGCCGGGCCCGCGACGGGCGGGAGAGCCGCGGGCGATGCCGGGCCGACGGACGACGGCGACGCCCCGGCCGGCACCGGAGCTGCGGACAGCGACGACGCGGGGGCCGGCATCGGACGTGCGGACGCAGACGGTCCGGCCGGTGGCGCGTCGATTTCGGCGGGCAGGCCGGGCACGAGGAGCAAAACCAGCAGCAGGGCCGAGCCGATCGGGGTTCTCATGCCGGGACTCTGCCGGTCGGGGGCGACGTGACGCGCCCGCCCGGGGGCGGCACTGTGGACAACAGCCGGTTGTGGACCACCCTCGAAGTCGGGACGGATCTGCTATGGCCGGGCCGCCTATGCTGGCCGCGTGACGAAGGACTGGCTCGACTGGCACCGCGACTACGACCAGCCCGACTCCGCGCTGTCCCGGCGGCTGGCCGAGGTGCGACGACTGATCGCCGAGGCGCTGGACGCGGCGCCGCCCGGCCCGGTGCGCGCGATCAGCCTCTGCGCCGGTCAGGGACGCGACCTGATCCCCGTGCTCGCCGCCCATCCGCGCGGCGGTGCGGTGACCGCCCGCCTGGTCGAGCTGGATCCGCGTAACACCGAGCTGGCCCGCAGGGCGGTCGCGGCGGCGGGGCTGACCGGCGTCGAGGTGGTGACCGGCGACGCGGCGGTGACCGACCGGTACGCCGACCTGACGCCGGCGGGCCTGGTGCTGGTGTGCGGGGTCTTCGGCAACATCTCCGACGACGACATCCGCTCGACGGTGCGGCACTGCGCGTCGCTCTGCGCCACCGGCGGCACCGTGCTGTGGACCCGGCACCGTCGCCAGCCGGACCTGGTGCCCGCCATCTGCGCCTGGTTCGCCGAGGAGGGCTTCGTCCCGGTCGCGGTGAGCAGCCCGGCCGACGGTGTGGGTGTCGGCGCGCACCGGTTCACCGGGCCGCCCCGACCGCTGGCGGCGGGGGCGCGGATGTTCGAGTTCGTGGGCTACGACGAGTTGGAGCGGCGATGACCACGATGGACGATGTCAGCCGGCCCTCCCGGGTGGCCGGGCCGGACGAGGCGATCAGCGCCGAGGAGCTTCAGCTCGCCGCGCGCAACCACGGCATCCCGCTGGAGGCGCTGCGCTACGACGTGACCCCGGCGGGCCTGCACTACCTGCTCATCCACTACGACATCCCGGACGTCGACGCCGACGCGCACACGCTCACCGTGTCCGGGGCGCTCGCGCGCCCCCTCCGGCTGGACCTGGCGGCGCTGCGGGCGCGGCCCCGGGTCACCCGGCAGGTCACCTTGGAGTGTGCCGGCAACGGCCGGGCGTTGCTGCATCCGCGCCCGGTCAGCCAGCCGTGGCTGGTGGAGGCGGTGGGCAACGCCGAGTGGACGGGCACCCCGCTGGCGCCGCTGCTGCGGGAGGCCGGTGTGGCCGACGACGCGGTGGACGTGGTGTTCACCGGGGCGGACCACGGGGTGGAACGCGGTGTCGAGCAGGACTACCAGCGGGCGCTGCCGGTGGCAGACGCGCTGCGCGCGGAGGTGCTGCTGGCGTACGAGATGAACGGCGCTCCGCTGCTGCCGCAGCACGGCGCCCCGCTGCGGCTGATCGTGCCGGGGTGGTACGGCATGGCGCACGTGAAGTGGCTGCGGGACATCCACGTGACGACGGAGCCGTTCGACGGCTATCAGAACGCGGTGGCCTACCGGCTGCGGCGCGACGCCGGCGACCCGGGGGTGCCGGTGACCCGGATCGAGCCGCGCGCGTTGGTGCGCCCACCCGGTTTCCCGGACTTCATGTCGCGCACCCGGGTGCTGCGGCCCGGTCCATGCACGGTGGATGGTCGGGCCTGGTCCGGCTACGGGCCGGTGACCGCGGTCGAGGTGACCTTCGACGGCGGCGACTCGTGGGTGCCGGCGAGCCTGGACGAGCCCACCGGGGACGGGTGGGGGTGGCGCCGGTGGTCGGTGGCGTGGACGGCGGAGCCGGGGCGGTGGGTGCTGGGAGCCCGGGCGACGGACGCCTCGGGGCGGACCCAACCGGTCGAGCAGCCGTGGAACCGGGGCGGGTTCGCGAACAACCTGGTGCAGCGGGTCGCGGTGGTCGTGCCGACGGAGTGAACCGCCGGCGGCGGGCCGTTCGGCCCGTCGCGGTCAGCCGCCGAAACCGGAATCTGCGGGAAGCGAGATGTCGGGCTTTTCCAGCTCTTCGACATTGACATCCTTGAACGTCATTACTCGGACGTTCTTGACGAAACGGGCTGGACGGTACATGTCCCACACCCAGGCGTCGTGCATCTCGACCTCGAAGTAGACCTCGCCGTCGGAGTTGCGCACGTGCAGGTCGACCTGATTGGCCAGGTAGAAGCGACGCTCGGTCTCCACCACGTAGGAGAACTGGCGGACAATGTCGCGGTACTCCCGGTAGAGCTGCAGCTCCATCTCGGTCTCGTACTTCTCGAGATCTTCCGCGCTCATCGCACTCCGCCTTCCATGACCACATCTTCCCCCACCGACACCGGAGGTCGCGGCTGCTCGCCCAACGCCACGCCGACGGTACCCCGTGACGCGCCGGAGTGCTCCATCGGCTCGTCCGGACGCCCGAAGAGCGCCGTCTCCGCCTGGCGTCCCACCGGCCGCCGGGCCCGGGGCGGCCGGCCGTCCCGCCCGGAGACGGCGGCCACGTTCACGTACGAGAAGCGGTGTTCCCGGCAGGGCCCCAGCTCGCGCAGCGCGGCGCTGTGCTCGGCGGTGATGTAGCCCTTGTGCTCGGCGAAGCCGTAGCCGGGGAACCGCAGGTCCAGGTCCACCATGAGCCGGTCCCGGGTGACCTTGGCGAGCACGCTCGCCGCCGCGACGCAGGCCGCCACCCGGTCGCCCTTCCAGACCGCCAGCCCCGGCACGTCGAGCCCGTCCACGCCGAAGCCGTCGGTCAGCACGTAGTCGGGCCGGGTGGCGAGCGAGGCGAGCGCCCGGCGCATCGCGGCGAGGTTGCACACGTGCAGCCCACGCGCGTCGACCTCCTCGGCCGGGATGACCACCACGGCGTACGCCAGGGCCCGCGCCACCACCTCGTCGTAGACCCGCTCCCGGGCGGCCGGGGTGAGCAGCTTGGAGTCGGCCAACTCGTCGATCTCGCCGCGCCGCCCCTCGGGCAGCACCGCGGCGGCGGCCACCAACGGCCCCGCGCACGCCCCCCGCCCGGCCTCGTCGGCGCCCGCCACCTGACGGAAGCCCCGACGCTGCAGGGCCCGCTCCAGCGCGTAGAGGCCGCCGTCGCGGCGCACCACCGTGCGCGGCGGGGTCAGCACCCGTCGCTCCCGACGAGCGCCCGGCCGAGCCGGGCGGGCAGGTCCGGCGGATAGTAGCGCTCGGCGGTGGCGGCCAACTCATCTACCGCCCACCACCGGTGCCCGAGGACGGTGGCCCGCTCGATCGCGTCGAAGCCGGCGGTGTCGACCTCCCAGCCGGGCACCCGGACCAGGAAGAACTCCTGCTCCTGGCGGTACCGGACGCCGTCGAACGGGAACTCGATCGTCTCCGACCAGACCGGCGTGCCCAGCTCGGCCGGGGCCAGCCGCAGACCGGTCTCCTCGGCCAGCTCACGCGCCGCGCCCTCGGCCGGGGACTCGCCCGGGTCGAGCCCGCCGCCCGGGGTGAACCAGTAGCGGTGCCCCGGCCGGGCCGGATCACTGCCGTGGAACAGCAGCACCCGGTCGGACGCGTCCACCAGCAGCACCCGGGCCGCGCGTCGAGGGGTGTAGACGGTCACCGCACCAGCCTGCCAGACGCCACCGACGGACGACCACGCCGCCCCGGCGACGACTCAGGGATTCGGGATGCCGTCGAACTGCTTCGGCACGGTCAGCCAGGTGGCCCGGTCGAACGGCCAGAAGATGGTGAAGGCCCGGCCGACGACCTCACCCTCCGGAATGGTCGCCTCGTTGATGTCCTCGCCGGACTGCTGCCAGTGCTCCAGCGAGTCACCCGAGGCCTCCCGGTGGTCGCCCATCACCCACAGCCGACCCTCCGGCACGGTGACGTCGAAGTCCTGGTCGGCCGGTTTGTTGCCGGGGAAGATGAACGGCTCGTCGATCGGCTTGCCGTTGATGATCAGCCGTTCCTGGCCGCCGGCCCGGTCGCAGCAGACCACGTGGTCGCCGCCGACGCCGATCACCCGCTTGATGAAGTCCTCGCCGTCGGGGTTCCCGCTCCACTCGATCGGCGCCTTGAAGACGATCACCTCACCGCGGTGCGGCGAGCGGAAGTCGTAGACCAGCTTGTTGACCAGCACCCGATCGTCGATCTTGAGCGTGTTCTCCATCGACGGCGACGGGATGAAGAAGGTCTGCAGCACGAAGGCACGAACCAGCACTGCGACCAGGATCGCCACACCCAGGAGGATGGGCAGCTCCTTCCAGAAGGAGCTGCGCGGCTTTTCGGTCTGCTCGTCAATCACGGGAGGAGCCTACGTCCCCGGGTACGGCGCAGTCGCCCCGAACCCGCGAGAACAGTCAGCGTGGCCGCGACCGGGAGAATCAGGACCACTCCCCCCACCGGATCGGGGTCGACCGGGGCCGGCCGGGCCGGCGCGGCGTCCGGGCGGGGCAGGACCGTGAAGGTCTTCGGTACGGGCAGACTGGTCCACCGCTGCGACGGCCAGACGATCATGAAGGCGCGGCCGATGACGTTGTCGATCGGCACCGGCCCCTGGCACCGGGCGTCCTGCGACACCAACCGGTGGTCGCCCATCACGAAGATCTGCCCCGGCGGCACCACCACCTCGGTGAACTGCCGGGACCGGCACTCCTTCGGGTTGGGCGGCAGCTCGATCGGGGAGTCCTCGGAGACGTACGCCTGCTCCTCCAGCGGGGTGCCGTTGACCACGACCCGACCCTTGTCGCAGCACCAGACCTTGTCGCCGGGCACCCCGATGACGCGCTTGATGAAGTCCTTCTCGCCGGGACGGCTGACCCCGACCAGGTCGCCGAGGGTCCGGCTGACCCGGCCGGCGAGGTTGGTCGGTGGGGCCGGCGCCTCCTGGGCGACCCAACGATCGGTGCCCCGGAACACCACGACCTCGCCGCGGACCGGGTCCCGCATGTCGTAGACGACCTTGTTGACCAGCACCCGGTCGCCGACGAGCAGCGTGTTCTCCATCGACCCGGAGGGGATGAAGAACGCCTGGAGCAGGAACGTGCGGATCAGCACCGCCAGGCAGAACGCCACCACGAGCAGCAACGGCAACTCCTGCCAGAGCGGCATCTGCCGTCGGGACCGCCGAGCGCGTCGGCGCCAGGGATCGGCGGTGCCGTTCTCGTCAAGCATCTGCACCATGCCACTCTCCGGTCCGCGGAAACGACGCTGCCGCCCGGGAGTCTCCTCGCGGAGACCCCACGGGCGGCAGCGGACCGCTTCGGCGCCGTCCGGCTGCGCCCGTACCGACCAGGGTAATGCGATCCGGTCGATACGACATCCGCGCAGCCCCGGCGGCGTGGCGAACGAAGAATCAGTTCGCCGGCTGCTTCTCCCGCAGCTCCTTGATCTTGGCCTTCTTGCCGCGCAGCTCGCGCAGGTAGTAGAGCTTGGCGCGGCGCACGTCACCGCGGGTCACGATCTCGATCCGGTCGATGCCCGGGCTGTTCAGCGGGTAGGTCCGCTCCACACCGACGCCGAAGCTAATCTTGCGGACGGAGAAGGTCTCGCGCAGCCCGTCGCCCTGGCGACGGATCACGACGCCCTGGAAGATCTGGACCCGGGACCGGCTGCCCTCGACGACCCGCGCGTGCACCTTGACGGTGTCACCGGCACGGAAGTCGGGCAGGTCGGAGCGCTTCGACTGGGCGTCAAGGGCGTCCAGGATGTTCATCGCGGTGTCCTCGTGAGGCTCACGGCGCACCGTCAGTCGATGCGCGAACGGGTGATTCTGACCCCCGGGTGGTGGCCGGTCACGCCGGCCCCGGTCGAGGGTCCTCGCGACCAACCCACGGCGTGGGCGGACGCGGCAACCCCTCTACTTTGCCACAGGCTCCGGCGGCGAGGGAAATCCGCCCCCGGCCAACGCCGCCCGGTCGCGCGCGTCCAGGCTCTCCGGGGGCAGCACGCCGACCAGGTCGGGGCGGCGGGACGCCGTGCGCAGCAGCGCCTCGTCGCGCCGCCACCGGGCGATCCGGCCGTGGTCGCCGGAGCGGAGCACATCGGGCACGTCCAACCCGCGCCAGGTCGGCGGCTTGGTGTAGAGCGGGGCCTCCAGCAGGCCGTGCGCGTGCGACTCCTCGTCCAGCGAGCCGGCGTTGCCCAGCACGCCGGGCAGCAGCCGGGTGACCGCCTCCAGGATGACCAGCACGGCCACCTCGCCGCCGAAGAGCACGTAGTCGCCGAGGGAGACCTCGGTGACCCGCATCCGCGACGCCGCGTGGTCGAGCACCCGCTGGTCGATGCCCTCGTACCGGCCGCAGGCGAAGAGCAGGTGCGACTCGGCGGCCAGCTCGTGCGCCATCGCCTGGGTGAACGGGACCCCGGCCGGCGACGGCACCAGCAGTCGCGGCAGGGTGTGCCCGTCCGGGCTCAGCTCGTCGGGGGCCAGCGCGTCCAGCGCCTCGCCCCACGGCTCCGGCCGCATGACCATGCCCGGGCCGCCGCCGTAGGGCGTGTCGTCGACCGTGCGGTGCACGTCGTGGGTCCAGGTCCGCAGATCGTGTACGGCCAGCCGCAGCAGCCCGCCCGCCCGGGCCTTGCCGATCAGCGACAGGTCCAGCGGGGCGAAGTAGTCCGGGAAGATCGACACGATGTCGACGCGCATGCGGTGGCTCCTAGAGGTCGAGCAGACCGCCGGGCGGGTCGACGACGACGCGACCGCCGGCGAGATCCACCTCGGGCACGATCGCCTTGACGAACGGGATGAGCGCGGTGCGCCCCTCGGGACGCCGCACCACCAGCAGGTCGGAGGCGGGAGCGTGGTCGATCCGGTCCACCTCGCCGAGCCGTTCCCCGTCGGGGGTGACCACGGCGAGCCCGACCAACTGGTGGTCGTGGAACTCCTCCGGGTCGGCCGGCGCGTCGACGTCGGCGCTGTCCACGCCGACAAGCGTGTTGCGCAGCGCCTCGGCGACGTCACGACCGGGCACGCCGGAGAACGCGACAAGCAACCGGCCCTGGTGCCAGCGCGCCGACTCCACGGTCAGCTTCGGCGGCACCCGCCAGGCGCCGGGTTCGGTCGGAACCGCCCCCGGCTCGGTGACCAGCACCGAACCGGGGGCGAAACGTGCCTCGGGCTCATCCGTCCGCACCTCCACGGTGACCTCACCGCGGATGCCGTGCGGCTTGCCGATCCGGCCGACGACGAGAAGCATCAGTACGAGTCGACGATGTCGACGCGTACCCCACGCCCGCCGATGGAGCCGATCACCTGGCGCAGCGCCTTGGCGGTCCGGCCGGACCGCCCGATCACCGTGCCGAGATCCTCCGGGTGCACGCGGACCTCGAGCCGCTTGCCCCGACGGGAATCGACCATCCGCACCCGGACGTCGTCCGGGTGGTCGACGATCCCCTTGACCAGGTGCTCCAGGGCGGGACGCAGCGCCATGTCAGGCCTGCTCACCGGACTCGGCGCCGGTCTGCGCCTCGGCCTTCGGCTCCTCCGCCTTCGGCGCCTCGACCTCCGGCTTCGCGGCCTCGGGCTTCGCGGCCTCCGCCTTGGCGGCCTTCTTGGCCGGCTTCGCGGGGGTGTCCGCCACGCCGGCGGCGGCCTTCGCCTCGGCCTCGTAGGCCGCCTTGCGGTCGGCCCGCTCGGCGGCGACCTTCAGCGGCGGCGGGGCGGGCAGGCCCTTGAACTTCTGCCAGTCACCGGTCAGCTCCAGCAGGCGCTGCACGGCCTCGCTCGGCTGGGCGCCGACGGACAGCCAGTACTGGACCCGCTCCGACTTGACCTCGATCACCGAAGGGTCCTCCTTCGGCTGGTACACACCGACGAACTCGATCGCACGACCGTCACGCTTGGTGCGCGAGTCGGCGATGACGATGCGGTACTGCGGGTTGCGGATCTTGCCCATCCGCAGGAGCCGGATCTTTACGGCCACAGTTGTTTCGCTCCTGTTGCGATCTCACCAGCCCGGGCGGGCGGTGTGGCGGGTGAGCGCCGACCGGCACAGTGGGGTTTGGGCCGGAGACTGCTCGGTGAACTGACGACGCGCCCGGGTTAGAGGGCGCCGGACGCGCGTCGGATACCAGCGGTCCATTCTGCCAGATCCGGTCCGGAACAGTCACACCGGACCCGCACCGCGCGCCCCGAACCGTCCGGGACGTGACGGAGGACACCCGCTCAGCGCGCCGGCGGCCGATCCCAACCCGGCGGCAGCCCGTCCGGTACGTCCCATTCCGCCGGTGGGGTGAAGTCCCGCCACGTCCCGTCGAACGGGAACGCGCCCGCCTCGGCGAGCCGGATCACCCGCTCCCCCTCGGCCCGCACCGCCTTGGCGTCGGTAACCCAGTAGTGCTCCGGGAAGGCGAGCCGCTCGACGAACTCGTCCTCGTCCTTCCACTCCCAGGTCAGGTCCGGGTGGACCACCACGTCGAGATCCTGGTCCACGATGTCGACCCCGGCCACTGCGCCGTCGTCCCAGCGCACGCCCGGCTCCTCCAGGTTCACGTACCAGTTCTGGAACCGGCCCCGCTCGTCGCGGAACCACCACACCGAGTGGGCGGCGCCGGCGGGCAGGAACTTCAGCACCGGCGGCCCGTTCCACGTGCCGCGCGCCAGCGCGTACGCGGAAGTGATCCACTCGGTGAACGGCACCGCGCGCATGCCCAGCCCGGCGGCGGTCACCTCGTGCGCCACCGGCGCGTCCCGCGCCACCCAGAGCAGCAGCCCGCGCTCGTCGTCGCAGACGACGCGGGCCGAGCGGACCCAGCCGATCCGCCCGTGCCGCACGTTGCGGTGCAGGACCAGCCGGCCGGGTTCGAACCGCACGCTCACCATCCTTCACGTGTTAAGAGGGGGCCCCGCCTCTACCGGATGCGTTAACCGGGGGCCCCTCCTTGCACCTCAGTAGGCGCGGGCGAGGACGGCCACGAGGTCGGGCTCGTCCTCGGTGTCCGGCACCGCGCCGTCGGCGCGCAGCAGGCAGCGGACCGTGACGCCCTGACCGTTCGCCTCGGCCTCGCCCTCGACGCCGACCGCCGACCACGGCACCATGGCCCAGCCGGTGGCGGACGCCTCGATCGCCTCGGCCAGCGTCGACACCTCGACGGTGCGGGACCGGCGGAACTCCAGCGCCTGGTCGTGCAGCGCCCGCTGGTCGGCGTCCAGCGCGGCCAGCACCGCGCCGACCACGTCGGCCACCGGCGTCGGGGCCTTCGAGCCGTCCGTACGCCGGACCACCACCGCGTTGCCGGCGGCCAGGTCACGGGGGCCGACCTCGACGCGGACCGGGTAGCCGCGCAGCTCGGCGTCGACCGCGCGGCGGCCGAACGCGGTGTCGGTCCGGTCGTCCAGCGCCACCCGCACCCCGGCGTCACGCAGCGCGTCATGAAGCTTTCGTGCCGCTTCCCCGACGCCCTCGCCGTCCTTGACGATCATCACGTACGCCTGCACCGGCGCCAGCTTCGGCGGCACCCGCAGCCCGTTGTCGTCGCCGTGGCACATGATCAGACCGCCGAGCATCCGGGTCGAGGTGCCCCAGGAGGTGGTCCAGGCGTGCTCCCGGCCGCCCTCGGCCGAGGAGTAGCTGATGTCGAACGCCTTGGCGAAGTTCTGGCCCAGCTCGTGGCTGGTGCCCAGCTGGAGCGCCTTGCCGTCGCCCATCATGCCCTCGCACGTGTAGGTGGCGGTGGCGCCGGCGAAGCGCTCCCGGGCGGTCTTCAGGCCGACCACCACCGGGATGCCCAGCACGTTGACCATCAGATCCTCGTACGCCTCGTGCAGGATCCGCCGGGCGTAGCCGCGGGCGTCGTCGCGGGTGGCGTGCGCGGTGTGCCCCTCCTGCCAGAGGAACTCGCTGGTGCGCAGGAAGATCCGCGGGCGCAGCTCCCAGCGGACCACGTTCGCCCACTGGTTGAGCAGCAGCGGCAGGTCCCGGTAGGAGTCGATCCACTTGGCCATGAACTCGCCGATCACCGTCTCGCTGGTGGGGCGCACCACCACCGGCTCGGCGAGCTGCTTGCCGCCGCCGTGGGTGACCACCGCCAGTTCCGGCGAGAAGCCCTCGACGTGCTCGGCCTCGCGCTTGAGGTAGCTCTCCGGGATGAACAGCGGGAAGTACGCGTTCTCCGCGCCGGCCGCCTTGATCCGGGCGTCCATCTCGGCCTGCATCCGCTCCCAGATGGCGTAGCCGGCCGGTCGGATGACCATGGTGCCCCGAACCGGGCCGTTGTCGGCCAGCTTCGCCTTGGCGATCAGGTCCTGGTACCAGCGGGGAAAGTCCTCCGCACGGGGAGTGAGCACGCGTGCCATGACCGCACATCCTATGCGTCGCGCGCGCCGCCGTTGCGCCGGGGAGCCGGCCCGCGCCGTGTCGCCCCGGTCGGCCGTAGACTTCGACGGCGATGGGTGAGGCACGGGACGCGATAGTCGAGGCCGCCCGGGCGCAGACCGTGGCGGATGGCTGGGACGGCGTCCGGATGGGCGCGGTGGCCGAGGCAGCCGGGGTGAGCCGGCAGACGGTCTACAACGAGTTCGGCACCAAGGCGGGCCTGGCCGAGGCGCTGGCCCGGCACGAGGTGGACCGGTTCGTCGGCGCGGTCCGGTCCGCGCTGGACGCCCACGGCGCCGACGTGCGCGCGGCGGCGTACGCGGCGATCCGCCGCACGCTCGCCTCGGCCGCCGACAACCCGCTGGTCAAGGCGATCCTGACCAGCGCGCGGGGCGGCTCGGACGAGCTGCTGCCCTACCTGACCACGCGCGCCGACCTGGTGCTCACCGAGTCGACAGCCGTGCTGCTGGAGTGGGCGGGGCGGCACCTGCCCGACGCCGACCCGGCGGCGTTGGCCTTCGCGGCGGACAGCACCGTCCGGCTGGTGGTCAGCCACATCGTGCTGCCCGGCGCCCCGGTCGACGAGACCGCCGCCAAGCTGGCCGACCTGTCCGTGCACCTCTTCCTCACCGCCGCCCCCGCTGAGCCCTGATTCACGGAAAGAGTGGCCATCCGGCGCGGAACAGGCGCACTTTCCGTGAATCAGCGCGCTCGGACGACGGCGCGGGGCGGTCAGCGGAGGGGGTGGCCGCGGAGGATGATGCGGGACGGGGTGCGTACGACGCGCAGGTCGCGGCGCGGGTCCTCGGGGTAGACCACCAGGTCGGCGAGGCCGCCCTCGACCAGGCCGGGGAAGCCGAGCCACTCCCGGGCCCGCCAGGAGGCGGCGGCGAGCACGTCCTCGGCGGCCATGCCGGCCTGCTCGTGCAGCAGCAGCATCTCCTCGGCCGCGAGCCCGTGGTCGATGCCGCCGCCCGCGTCGGTGCCGACGTAGATCGGCACGCCCGCCTCGTGGGCGGCGCGGACCACCTCGGGGAAACGGTCGCGCAGGGCGAGCATGTGGTCGGCGTACCCGGGGAACTTCGCTCGGGCCTGCTCCGCGATGTGGCCGAAGGTCCGAATATTGATCATGGTGGGGACCAGCGCGGTGCCCTGCCGGGCCATCAGGTCGATCAGGTCGAGGCTCAACCCGGTGCCGTGCTCCACCGAGTCCACCCCGGCCCGCACCATGATCTCCACCGCCGACTCGGAGAACGTGTGCACCGCGGCGCGTACCCCGGCGGCGTGCGCGGCGGTGACCGCCGCGGTCATGGTGTCGGCGTCCCAGGCCGGCGTCAGGTCACCCACGCCCCGGTCGATCCAGTCGCCGACCAGCTTGACCCAGCCGTTGCCGGCGGCGGCCTGCGCGGCCACCGTCGCGGCGACCTCCGCCGCACCGACCTCCACGCCGATGTCGCGCAGGTAGCGCTTCGGCGGCGCGACGTGCCGGCCCGCGCGGGCCAGTCGCGGCAGGTCCGGCTCGTCCTCCAACTCGGGGTACGGGTACGGCGACCCGGCGTCCCGGATCGCCAGCACGCCGGCGTCCCGGTCGATCCGGGCCAACTCCCGGGCCTGGTCGAGCGAGGTGATCGGGGCGCCGCCGCGGGCGATGCCGATGTGGCAGTGCGCGTCGGTCAGGCCGGGCAGCACGAAACCGCCGTCGGCGACCGTCTCGGCGCCCGGCACCGGTTCGAAGGTGACCCGGTCGCCGACCAGCCACACGTCCCGGACCTCGTCGTCGGGGAGGAACACACCGCGCACATGCAGAGCCATGTGCACAGTCCTACCCGATCACCCGTCCTCGCCGGCCAGCAGGTCGTTGCGACGCGCGGTCAGGGCCGGCAGGTCGACCGAAACCTTCCACGGCCGCTCCGTGACGAACAGGTCCTCGGTGTGAGTCACCTGCTCGTACTCGCGGGTGCCGCCGCCCAGCGTGTACTCGGTGAGCGCGATCCGCTCGTGCTGCGGGTCCACCACCCAGTAGGAGGCGACGCCGGCGCGGGCGTAGACCCTCGCCTTGTCGTAGAGGTCGCGGAAGTGCGACGTCGGCGAGACGACCTCGACGGCGAGCAGCGCGTCCTCGATCGGGACCGGCGACCGGCCGGCGTGCTTGCGCCGGATCACCACCACGTCCGGGCGCGGCTCGTTGCGGCGGTCGACCCGCATGGACAGGTCGATGCTCACCAGGAACTCCGGCGGGCAGTTGGTGCGCAGGGCGAGCAGCAGCTCGACACAGATTTCCTGGTGCATGGCGGTGGGCGACGGCACGATCAACCTTCCGTTGATCAGTTCGTACGGAAGGTCCTTGGGCAGGTCGCCCAGGTCGTCGACCGTCCACTCGTGCCGCTCCGGCAGGATCGGGGCCGCGGTCATTGACATCTCCTTCCAGGGGGCGACATCACCCTAGGAGAGGATAAGGTCGCCCACCGTCACCGACACACGTCAGCGCGGGCCCTTGTCGCCGCCCTTGCCGAGCTTGTTGAAGTCGATCTTCGGCAGCTTGAAGCCGGGCGGCAGGCCCTGGCCGCCGGCCAGGTCGCCCGGGTCCAGGCCCGGCGGGAGCTGCGGCATGCCGCCGGGGAAGCCGCCCGCCGCGCCGGCCCCGGTGCGCGGCCGGTTGCCACCCTTGGTGCCCTTGCGCTTGTTCTTCGGCGACTTGGTCGCCTTGCGCCGGCCGCCGCCGGGCAGGCCCATCATGCCGCCCATCTGCTTCATCATCTTCTGCGCGTCGGCGAAGCGGTTGAGCAGTTGGTTGACGTCCATCACGGTGACGCCGGAGCCGCTGGCGATGCGGGCCCGCCGAGAGCCGTTGATGATCTTCGGGGTGGTGCGCTCGGCCGGGGTCATCGACCTGATGATCGCGGTGACCCGGTCGAAGTGCTTGTCGTCCAGCTCGGCGATCTGGTCCTTCATCTGCCCCATGCCGGGCATCATCGCCAGCACGTTGGCGATCGGCCCCATCCGCCGGACCGCGATGAGCTGATCGAGGAAGTCCTCAAGCGTGAAGGTCTCCCCACCCATCAGCTTGGCGGTCATCTTCTCCTTCTGATCCGAGTCGAAGGCCGCCTCGGCCTGCTCGATCAGGGTGAGGACGTCGCCCATGCCGAGGATCCGGCTGGCCATCCGGTCGGGGTGGAAGACATCGAAGTCCTCCAGCTTCTCGCCGGTGGAGGCGAACAGGATCGGCTGGCCGGTGACCTCCCGGACCGACAGCGCCGCGCCACCGCGCGCGTCGCCGTCGAGCTTGGAGAGGACCACGCCGGTGATGCCGACGCCGTCGCGGAACGCCTCGGCGGTGCGGACCGCGTCCTGACCGACCATCGCGTCGATGACGAAGACGACCTCGTCGGGCTGGACCGCGTCGCGGATGTCCGCGGCCTGCTGCATCATCTCGGCGTCGATGCCGAGGCGGCCGGCGGTGTCCACGATGACGATGTCGCGGGCGGCCCGATTGGCGTGCTCGATCGAGTCGCGGGCCACCTGCACCGGGTCGCCGACGCCGTTACCGGGCGCCGGGGCGTACACCTCGACGCCGGCCCGGCCACCGAGCACCTGGAGCTGCCCGACGGCGTTGGGGCGCTGGAGGTCGGCGGCGACCAGCAGCGGCTGGTGCCCCTGGCCCTTGAGCCAGCGGGCCAGCTTGCCGGCGAGGGTGGTCTTGCCGGAGCCCTGGAGGCCGGCCAACATGATCACCGTGGGCGGGTTCTTGGCGAACTGGAGCCGCCGGCTCTCGCCGCCGAGGACGTTCACCAGCTCCTCGTTGACGATCTTGACGATCTGCTGCGCCGGGTTGAGCGCCTGGGAGACCTCGGCCCCGCGGGCCCGCTCCTTGACGTTGGCGATGAAGCCCTTGACCACCGGCAGGGCGACGTCGGCCTCCAGCAGCGCCATCCGGATCTCGCGCGCGGTGGCGTCGATGTCGGCGTCGGTGAGCCGACCCTTGCCGCGGAGCTTGGTGAAGATCCCGGACAGGCGGTCACTCAAGGTGTCAAACACGCGAACATCCCGTTTGTCGTGGTCGGCGGGCACGGCGGCCGGGCCGGCTGTCCAGCCCACCGTTAGGGTAGCCCGCCGTCCGCAGCCCCGCTCCGACCCGGCCGGAGCCTCAGGAGACGACCAGGCCCGACTGGTACGCGAAGACCGCCGCCCGGGCCGGCCGGGCGGCGAACTCCCGGACCATCCGGCCCCACCACACGCAGGGTGGGCAGCGGCCAGCGCCGGCGCGCCGCCACCGCGAGCGCCGCCACCACGACCGGCGGGTAGGCGGCGCCCGCGATCCACGTCCGCCCCCGTCCCGGCTCAGCCGATGTCCCCCTGCGGCCCGCACCGGCAGGTTCGTCTACCCGAGCATCCCGCCGCCGGCCGCCCGCCGCGTCGTCCCGGCGGCGGTTCCCCGGCTACGTCGGCGGACGTAGCCGCGGGTGAATGTCAAGCGGGGCCCGTTCCTCTACCGGAGGCGTTAACAAGGGGCCCCTCCTTACACCGCGGCGAGGAGGGCGGCCTCGACGCGGGCGCGTTGCTCGTCGGAGGGCCAGCCGCCGGTCAGGTAGAACGCGTCGACCACGTCGCCGCCGAGGGTGGAGATCCGGGCGGCGCGCACCTGGGCGCCGGCCTCGTCGAGCGCGCACGTGACCCGGTAGAGCAGCCCGGCCGCGTCGGCGGCCCGCAGCTCCAGCAGCACCGCGTCGGTGGCCGCCTCCCGGTGCCAGACGACGCGCGGTGCGGCGCCCCGGCTCCGGGCGGCGAGGGCCCGGCCGCGCAGGCGCTGGATGACCGAGACGTCACCGGCGACCGCGCGGCGCAGGTCCGCGCTCAGCGCGATCGGGTCCGGGGCGAGCCCGTAGCGCGGCTGCACCCGGCACTCGACCAGAGCCCGGCCGTCGACCGTGGCGGCGTCCGCGGAGATCACCTCCAGCCGGTGCAGGGCCAGGCAACCGGCCACCGTGGCGAGCAGCCCCCGCCGGTCGGCGGCGGCCACCGCCACCCGGTCCTCCCCCAGGTGTACGACCGGGAGCGGCCCGGCGACCAGCGCCGGGTCGGGGGCCGGCGGGGCGGGCACCACGCCGGTGTCCAGCGTGGTGCGCACCCGGGCGACCAGTTCGGCGATCAGCCGGCCCTTCCAGCCGGACCAGGCGGCCGGTCCGGTCGCGGCGGCGTCGGCCCGCACGAGGCCGTGCAGCAGCTCCAGGGTGCCGGTGTCGCCGACCCGCTCGGCGACACCGGCGATGGTCTTCGGGTCGGACAGGTCCCGCCGGGTGGCCACGTCGGGCAGCAGCAGGTGCAGCCGGACCAGCGTGCCGATCAGCGCCACCTCGGCCGGGGGCAGCCCGATCCGGGTGGCGACCGCCTCGGCCAGCGGCGCGCCCACCGTGGAGTGGTCCCCGGGCAAGCCCTTGCCGATGTCGTGCAGGAACGCGCCGAGCAGCAGCAGGTCCGGTCGGTCCACCTCGCGGGTGTGCCGGCTGGCCTCGTACGCGGTCTGCACCAGGTGCCGGTCGAGGGTGAACCGGTGCACCGGGTTGTGCTGGGGCAGGCTGCGCAGCCGGGTCCACTCGGGCAGCCAGCGGTCGATCAGCCCGTACCGGTCGCAGGTCTCCCAGGCCGGCACCAGGCCGGGGCCGGCGCCGAGCAGGGTGGTCAGCGCGGCGCGGGCGGCCGGCGGCCAGGGTGCGGGCAGCGGTGGGCAGTAGGCGGCCAGCCACTCGCAGGTGGCTCGGGCGATGGGCAGCCGGGTGGTGGCCGCCGCCGCCGCGATGCGCAATGACAGGCTCGGGTCGGGGCGGGCCCCGATCGCGGTGCGGGCGAGCACCAGCTCGCCGTCCTGCTCGACGACGTCGCGGGCGACCGGGCGGCGCAGCGGCCGGCCGGGCGCGGCGCGGTGCCGGCCGGAGCGGAGCCGGTCGGCGGCCCGCCAGGCGTCGTCGAGGGCGTGGCTGACGGTCCGCGCGTCGCCGGCCACCAGCCGCAGCAGCGCGTCCCCCTCGGTCGCCGGCACGGGCGGCGGGGCGGCGTCGCCCCGGACGGCCGCGTCGGCGGAGACCGCACCGCCGTCGGTCGTGGCGGCGTCGGGCCCGGCGAGCTGGGGCTGTCGCAGCCCGAGCAGGGCGGCCACGCCGTCGCGCTCCTGGGCGAGCAGGCGGTCGACCCGGCGGCCGACCTGCTGGTGCAGGGCGTCGCGGGTGTCCAGCAGGCGTCGGTGCGCGGCGTGCACGGCCGGGCGGAGCGCGTCGGTGACGCCCGCGGTGGCGATGGCGCGCAGGATGCCGACGTCGCGCAGGCCGCCGGCGGCCTCCTTGAGGTCGCCCTCCAGCAGGAAGGCCAGCTCGCCGTGGGCCTCCCAGCGGGCCGTGGTGATCTCGCGCAGGCCGGGGAGCTGGCGGATCGCGGTGCGCCGCCAGTGGTCGGTGGCGGTGCGGGCGAGCTGCTCGGTCAGGGCCGGGTCGCCGGCCACGTGCCGCGCGTCGAGCAGGCCGAGGGCGACCTTGACGTCGTCCTGGGCCACCGACAGCGCCTCGGCGACGGTGCGCACCGAGTGGTCCAGCCGCAGCCCGGCGTCCCAGATCGGATACCAGAGCGAGGCGGCCAGCTCGTCGACGCCGGTCACGCCGGCGTGCAGCAGCACCAGGTCGAGGTCGCCGTAGGGGGCGCACTGGCGGCGGCCCAGCCCGCCCACGGCGACCAGCGCGACCCCGGGCCGCGCCGGGAGGAGCCGGCGCAGCCAGGCGTCGAGCGCGTCGGCGCGGGCGGACCGGGCCGCCGCGCCGATGCCCGCGGGTACGCCGACGACCTCGTTGACCACGGGCACGCCGGACCCGGTGGGGCCGGTGGCCGTGGTCAACGAGGTCACGTCGGCGGCTTCCGTCGTCAGAGGGCGTCGAGCCCGCGCTCGCCGGTGCGGACCCGGACGACCTCCTCGACGCCGGTCACCCAGACCTTGCCGTCGCCGATCTTGCCGGTCCGGGCGGCGCCGACGACCGCGTCCACGATCTTGTCGACGTCGATCTCGTCGGTGAGCACCTCGACCCGGATCTTGGGCAGGAACTCCACCGTGTACTCGGCACCCCGGTAGACCTCGGTGTGCCCCTTCTGCCGCCCGTACCCCTGGACCTCGCTGACGGTCAGCCCGGCCACGCCGAGCGCGTGCAGGGCCTCCTTCACCGCGTCCAGCTGGTACGGCTTGATGACCGCGGTCACCAGCTTCATGTCCAACCCCTCCATCCCAGGAACGTTAACCGGCGACCTTCTCGCTGACCGGCGCGGACTCGTCCGCGCCGTCGGCGGACTCCGGGCTCGGCTTGCCGCCGCCGATCCCGGCCATGGCGAACGCGCCGCCGCCGCTGCCCGTGGTGGGCGACAGGTCGTAGGCGCTCTCCGCGTGCTCGGCGACGTCGATGCCGTCGACCTCGGCCTCGGCCGAGACCCGGAAGCCGATCGTCTTGTCGATCACGAACCCGAGGGCGTAGGCGATCACGAAGGAGTAGACCGTCACGATCAACGCCCCCAACGCCTGCTTGCCGAGCAGCGTGGCATCGCCGCCGACCAACAGGCCGTCGGTGGTCACCAGCTCGCTCACCGAGGCGGTGCCGAACAGACCGATCCAGAGACAGCCGATCCAGCCGCCGACGAAGTGCACGCCGACCACGTCGAGCGAGTCGTCGTAGCCGAGCCGGTACTTCAGGCCCACCGCGACGGCGCAGACCGCGCCGGCCACCAGACCCAGCAGCACCGAGGCGGCGGGGGTGATGAACGCGCACGCCGGCGTGATCGCCACCAGACCGGCGACGGCGCCGGACGAGGCGCCCACGAGCGTCGGCTTGCCGTCTCGCATCCACTCCACCACGATCCAGCCGAGGAGCGCGCCGGCGGTGGCGACCTGGGTGTTGACGAAGGCCAGCGCGGTGACCCCGTCGGCGGTCAGCTCCGAGCCGGCGTTGAAGCCGAACCAGCCGAACCAGAGCAGGCCGGCGCCGAGGGCGACCAGCGGGACGTTGTGCGGCTTCATGCTCTCCCGTGGCCAGCCGACCCGCCGGCCGAGCACCAACACCAGCGCCAGCGCGGCCGCACCGGCGTTGATGTGCACCGCGGTCCCGCCGGCGAAGTCCAGCGCGCCGATGTCGCCGCCGATCAGGCCGCCGCCCCAGACCATGTGGGCGACCGGGAAGTAGACCAGGGTGGCCCAGCCGAAGGCGAACAGCAGCCAGCCGGCGAACTTCGTCCGGTCGGACAGCGCCCCGCTGATCAGGGCCACGGTGATGACGGCGAACATCATCTGGAAGGTGATGAAGACGTAGAGCGGGATACCGGTCTCGCCCCAGAGGTCGCTCTCGCCGACGAACGTCTTGGTGCCCAGGTACTGGCCCAGGTCACCCCAGAACTTGCCGCCCTCGCCGAAGGCGACGGTGAAGCCGTAGAACAACCACAGGATGCTGATGAGCCCGATGGACGAGAAGCTCATCATCATCATGTTCAGCATGCCCTTGGAACGGTTCAGCCCACCGTAGAACAGGGCCAGACCGGGCGTCATGAGCAGCACGAGCGCAGTAGAAACAAGCAGCCAGGCAGTGTTCCCGGTATCGATCTCCACGCTGCCTCCTCTCGGTGTCGAATTCCTCCCTCCGACTGATTCCTGGCAGCATCGCCCGTCAGCCGGTTGCGCGGAAGCTTTGTCGGCCGCTGTTTCCTGCACCGACACCGCTCGATTTCCGACACGTGACGGGTTGTTTCCGGCGTGTGAAGAACGCCGATCTTGCTCAGCGCAGCGCGTACTCCAGGTGGTGCCGCTCGTAGTCGAGCAGGCGCAGGTCACGCATCGGCCGGCGGAGGTGGCCCTTGTGCACGATCCGGACGAACGCCGGCTCGCCGGCGGCGGCCATCCGCCGGATGCCCTCGACGTGGTCGACGATGCGCTTGCGGATGGTGCGGATGAGCCGGTGCCGGTCGCGCGGGATCAGCCCGTACGCGTCGGCGAAGAGCCGCAGCCGGCGCGGCCGGTCGGGGTGCTTCCAGCCGAGCGTGACCGAGTCCCGGTCGGAGAAGATCGGCACCCAGGTCCACGCCGCGTACGCCACGTCGTAGATCCGGGCGCCGGGCGAGGCGAGGTCGAAGTCGATCAGCCCGAGCGTGCCGTCGGGGCGCCAGATCACGTTGTGCGGCGCCGCGTCGTGGTGACAGATGACCTCGGTGTCCGGCGGGGGCGGCCCGAACGAGCGCCAGACCGCCCCCGGCGGCGGGGTGAAGCCGTACTGGGCGTCGTGGAACATCCGCAGCATGGTGGCCACGGTGACCAGGGCCTCGTCGGTGACCCAGTGCGGGGCCAGCGGATATTCGCCGCACTCCCCCTCCAGGTATGACAACACCTCCCGGTTGCGCTCGTCCATGCCGAGCGCGCGGGGCGCGCCGGTGAAGCCGACGTATTCCAGGTGGCGCAGCAGCGCGTGCACCGAGGGGGTCCACGGGCCGGCGTTGCGCCGCACCGTGTCGCCCACGCGGACCACGGTGCTCACGTTCCCGCCGTGCAGCGGGATCTCCTGCGAAGTCACGTACGGTCTCCCGAGGCGTGGCGACGGGTGGCTGGGGTCGCGCCACCCCGGGTAGGCGCGATCGTCAGTCGTCACGGGAGAGGCTACGCGTCCCGGCCGAGCGGCTCGGTGCCGAGCAGCGCGTCGACGAACTGCGCCGGGTCGAACGGGGCCAGGTCGTCCTTGCCCTCGCCGAGGCCGACCAGCTTGACCGGGATGCCGAGCTTGCGCTGCACGGCGATCACGATGCCGCCCTTGGCCGTCCCGTCGAGCTTGGTCAGCACCACGCCGGTGACATTCACCGCCTCGGTGAAGACCCGCGCCTGCTCCAGCCCGTTCTGGCCGGTGGTCGCGTCGAGGATCAGCAGCGTCTCGTCGATCGGGCCGTGCTTCTCCACCACCCGCTTGACCTTGCCCAGCTCGTCCATCAGGCCGACCTTGTTCTGCAGCCGGCCGGCGGTGTCGATGAGCACGGTGTCGACGCCGACGTCGATGCCGCGCCGGACGGCGTCGAACGCGACGCTGGCCGGGTCGGCGGCCTCCGGCCCGCGGACCGTCTCCGCGCCCACCCGGCCGCCCCAGGTCTCCAACTGGTCGGCGGCGGCGGCCCGGAACGTGTCGGCCGCGCCGAGCAGCACGGTGCGGCCGTCCGCCACCAGCACCCGGGCGATCTTGCCGCAGGTGGTGGTCTTGCCGGCGCCGTTGACGCCGACCACCAGCACCACCGCCGGGACGCCGTCCTTCGGCGCGGTCCGCAGCGCCCGGTCCAGGCTCGGGTCGAGCGCGTTGACCAGCTCGGCGGCGAGCAGCGCGCGCAGCTCGTCGCCGGTGCGGGTGCCGAGCACCCGGGTCCGCTCCCGCAGCCGGTCGACGATCTCCCGGGTGGCGTCGATGCCGACGTCGGCGGTGATCAGGCTGTCCTCGATCTCCTCCCAGGTGTCCTCGTCGAGGCGGTCCCGGCTGAGCAGGCCGAGCAGGCCCTTGCCGAAGGCGTTCTGGGAGCGGGAGAGTCGGGAGCGCAGCCGCACCAGCCGGCCGGCGGTGGGCTCGGGCACCTCGATCGGGGGCGCCTCGACCGGCGGCGCCTCGACCACCACGCCGGTGCTCAGGTCCGCCTCCGGGGCCTCCACCGGCGGGCCGGCGAGGTCCTCCTCGGTGCGGGTGTCGACCTCCGTGCGCGGCAGCGGCGGCTCGGGGCGCCGGCGCAGCCGGGGCACCACGAGGCTCAGGCCGCCGATGATGAGCACGCCGAGCAGGGCGAGAGCGACGAGGAGGTATTCCTTCATGCCCGAAATCCTGTCAGATGCCGGCGACGGCGTCCCACTCACCGCCTCGGCACGCGAACAACCTGCGGGTACGCTCGCTGCTGGAAGGCGTACCGCAACCGCCGGCCGGGTAGGGAAAACCGAATCGATCTTGTCGGAGGTAAGCGTCGTGCCCGGTTCCCGCCTGCTCATCGGCCCCTTGCTGCGCCGGGTCGTCGGCACGCGGGCGACGATCTGGGTGGAGACCAGCGCGCCAGCCGTGGTCACCGTCCGCACCGACGACGGCGCCACCGGCAGCTCGCCCACCTTCTCCGCGTACGACCACCATTACGCGATCGTGGTGGTGAGCGGGCTCACCCCGGACCGCAGCACCCCCTACCAGGTGCTGATCGACGACGAGGTGGCCTGGCCGCTGCCGGACGGCGCGTTCCCGCCCAGCGTGATCCGCACCCGCGCGCTCGACGACGGCGACCAAGCGGTGCGCCTGCTCTTCGGCTCCTGCCGGGAGACCACCCAGCACTCCACCGCGCGCAAGCTGCCGCCGGACGCGCTCGACGCGTACGCCCGGCGGGTGCTGGCCGCGCCCGACCAGGCCACGCTGCCCGACCTGGTGGTGCTGCTCGGCGACCAGGTCTACGCCGACGTGACCTCGCCGACCGTGCGCAAGCTGCTCAAGCGGCGTCGCCGGCGGCCGAAGGACGCCCCGGCGACCCAGGTGGTCAGCTTCGACGAATACACGAAGCTCTACCTGGAGTCGTGGCGTGACCCGGAGATCCGCTGGCTGCTCTCCACCGTGCCGAGCGTGATGATCTTCGACGACCACGAGGTCATCGACGACTGGAACACCTCGGCGTCCTGGCGGGCGGACATGCGCGAGCAGCCGTGGTGGGCCGAGCGGATCCGCAGCGGCCTCGCCTCCTACTGGGTCTACCAGCACCTGGGCAACCTGGGCCCGGACGAGATCGCCGCCGACCCGGTGTACGCGAAGGTGATGGCCGCCGAGGACGCCACCGGCGTGCTGCACGAGTTCGGCGAGCGGGTGGACACCGAGGCCGACCTGGCGCACGACACCGAGCGCTGGCGGGCCGTGCAATACCAGTGGAGCTACGCGCTGGACCTGGGGCGCACCCGCCTGGTCATGCTGGACAACCGCTCCAGCCGGGTGCTGCTGCCGAGCCAACGGGCGATGCTGCCACCGGGCGAGTGGTCGTGGTTCCTCGACCAGGCACACGGCGCGTACGACCACCTGGTGGTGGGCACCTCGCTGCCCTGGCTGCTGCCGCCGGGCATCCACCACGTGGAGTCGTGGAACGAGCGGCTGGCCGACTCCGACCGGCGCTGGGTGGCCCGGCTGTCCGAGCAGATGCGCCGGGCCTGGGACCTGGAGCACTGGGCGGCGTTCCGGCGCTCGTTCGAGGCGCTCGGCGAGCTGTTCGCCCGGTTGGGCAGCGGCGCGGCGGCGCACACCGGCGCGCGGGTGGGCGCCGGCCCGGCATACCCGCGTCCGGCCTCGATCAGTGTGCTCTCCGGCGACGTGCACCACTCGTACGTGGCCCGGGCCCGGTTCGCCGACCGGTCGGTGCGGACACCGGTGCACCAGCTCACCTGCTCGCCGATCCACAACCAGGTGCCGGCCGTGATGCGCCCGCTGATGACGCTCGGCTGGAACCCGGGGCCGTCCGGGGCGGCCCGGGCGCTGGCCCGTTCGGCCGGGGTGCGCCGGCCGCTGGTGCGGTGGCGGAAGCTGGCCGGGCCCTACTTCGGCAACGCGGTGGCCACGCTCACCCACCGGGGCCGGTCGGCCGCCGTGGTGATCGAGGGCACCACCAGCGACGGCGAACTGCGGCCGGTGGCGCGCCAGCGACTCAGCGACGAGCAGTGACTATCCTCTGAGCGTGGACGAGACGCTGCGCGCCGTGGAGCACGAGTTGACCGCGCTGTTGCGTCGCGGCCGGGCGCTGTCCTGGGAGATCGCCCGCGAGGTCCACCCGAACCTGGAGCCGAACGCGTACGGCCTGCTGCTCTGGCTGCGCCGCTCGGGTCGGATCAGGCTCACCGACCTGGCGGTCAAGCTGGGCATCGGCAAGGGCACGCTGAGCCGGCAGATCGGCGGCCTGGAGTCGTTGGGGCTGGTGCGCCGCGACCCGGATCCGACCGACCGACGGGCCGCCCAGCTCAGCCTCACCGAGGAGGGCACCCGGCGGTTCGACGCGGCCCGGGCGGCCCGGCTCGGGCAGATCCGACGTTCGCTGGAGGATTGGCCGAAAGAGGACGTGGCGGACTTCGCCCGGCTGATGCACCGGTTCAACGAGACGTTCTGACCGCAAGGAGGGGCCCCCTTTTAACGCCTCGCGTGGTGGCGGGGCCCCCTCTTAACATCGCCGGGATGACGACCTGGAGAGCACCCGACGTCGACCGCCGCCACGAGCCGTTCGTCGCCGAGGAGCGCGCCATGCTCCACGGCTGGCTGAACACCCACCGCGACACCCTGCGCCACAAGTGCGCCGGGCTGACCGCCGAACAACTGCGTACCCGCAGCGTCGAGCCCTCCGGGCTGACCCTGCTCGGCCTGGTGCGGCACATGGCCGACGTGGAGCGCTGGTGGTTCCGCCACCACGTGGCCGGCCTGGACCTGCCCGACCTCTACGACTACCGCGTCGACCCGGACGCCGACCTGAACGACGTCGCCGACGCCGACCCGGCCGAGGCCTTCGCCACCCTGGCCGCCGAGATCGAGGCGGCCGACCGGGCGGTGGCCGACCTGCCGCTGGAGCACACGTTCACCATGCGCCGGCGCGACGGCGAGACCCGCGAGATCAGCCTCCGCTGGGTGTACGTGCACATGATCGAGGAGTACGCCCGGCACAACGGCCACGCGGACCTGATCCGCGAGCGCCTCGACGGTGTGACCGGCTCCTGACCCACCACTGTGTACGGAATGTTACCGGCCGGTTGGCGGAGAGCTGATACCGTTCGATCAATGGAAACCACGGTGGTTCGGTTCATCGCCTTCGATGACGACGACGACGCGACCGAGGCCGCCACCCACCGCCTGCGCCGGGAGTTGCACCAGCTCGACGGCGTCCGCTCGGTCCGGGCGGCGACGTCGGCCACGCCCGCGCCGGACGGCGCCCGGGCCGGTGAACTCGCCGAACTGGGCACGCTGCTCGCCACCCTGGCCGCCCAGGCGGGCCTCGTCGCCGGGGTGCTCCGCGCCGTCGGCGACTGGCAGCGGCGGCGCGGTCGCGGTCGGGTCGAGGTGCGCCTCGGCGAGCACGAGCTGGTCCTCGACAACGCCACCGCCGACGAACAGCGCCGGCTGGTCGAGGCGTTCCTCGACCGGGTGTTCCCGCCGGAACGATGAGACGCGCGCTGATCATCGCGAACGAGGCCTACGCGGATCCTCAGTTCGCCTCCCTCCCCGGCGCCGTGGCGGACGCCGACTCCCTCCGCGAGGTGCTGCGGCACCCGGGCATCGGCGCCTTCGACGACGTGCGCGTGCTGCGCAACCACACCGTCCACCACGTCGGCCGCGCGGTCGCCACCTTCTTCCACCACGCCAAACCCGACGACCTGCTGCTCCTGCACATCTCGGCACACGGGCTGAAGGACGCGGCGGGGGATCTGTTCTTCGCCGCCGCCGACTCCGAGCACGACAGTCACCTGATCCGGGCGACAGCGCTCTCCGCCGCCGACATCCGGCACGAGATGGCCGACAGCGCGGCGAAGCAGATCGTGGTGCTGCTCGACTGCTGCTACAGCGGCGCCTTCGCCCGCGACGAGCGCGCCCGGGGCGTGCACGACGCCGACCTGACCGGCCCGTTCCGCAGCCGCGGGCACGTCGTGATCACCTCCTGCGCCGGCACCGAGCTCAGCTTCGAGCGCGACGGTCAGGGCGTCTTCACCCGTGCCGTGGTCGACGGGCTGCGCACCGGGCGGGCCGACCGCAACGGCGACGGGGTCATCGACACCGACGAGCTGTACCACCACGTCGCCGACCGGGTGCGCGAGGTGAACAGCCGGCAGCGTCCGACCCTCTCGGTCCACCGCAAGGAGGGCGTGATCCGGGTGGCCTGGGCGGGCCGCGTGCCGCCCCCGCCACCTCCGGGCGACGGCTCGCTCGACCGGTTGCGGCGCCGGTTCGCCGCGCCGATCAGCCGCCGCGGCGCGTTGCCGCGGCGGCTGATCGCGCCGGTCCTCGCGGTGTGGGCGCTCCTGTGCGCCGTCGCCGGACACGCCGGCCCGGTCGGTGCCGCCGACGCCGGCTGCTTCCAGCCTCCCGAGGTGCGGGTGGCCACGTCGGCCGCCGGGCTGCAGCCCTACCGCGAGGTGGCCGACGCGTTCGAACGGTGGTCCGCACGTCAGCACCGGGGCTGCCCGCTGGCCCGGATCTACCTCTATCCCGCCGCCGCGGACGACGTCCGGGCCGGCATCGGCGCGCGCTGGGACTCGTCCGGCGAGCCGGGTCACCGCTACCTGCGGGACGTCGGGCCGCACCCGGACCTGTGGCTGCCGGAGTCGGCGGGCGACGTGGCGCGGCTGGGCGGGTCCGGCGCGGGCGTGCTCGGCCGGGTCGACGAGATCGCCGCGTCGCCGGTGGTGCTCGGTGTGCCGCAGGCCCAGGTTCCGGCCGGCGGCGCCGTCGACGCGGCGCGCCGGATGGGCCGCACGTGGCGGGAGCTGTTCGGCGTCGCCGTCGGCGCGACCGCCGGACCGGCGATCGCCGGCGGCAACGGCGTGGTGCGGGCCGATCCCGCCGTGTCGGCGCCGGCCCGCCTGGGCACCTACGCGCTCTACGGCGGCGAGCGGGGCCCGCTGCCCGCGTCGACCGCCCGGCAGGACGTCGAGCGGTGGGTGGAGCAGGCGCTGGACGGCGGTTCCTACCCGATCGGCGACGACCTCGCCCTGCTCTGCCGGCAGCGGACGCGCGCCACCGCGGCCCCCGCCGCCACCGCCGGGGTCGGCACCCCCGCCGTGGTGCTCACCGAGCAGGCGTTGGTGCGCTACAACCAGGGCCGGCCGCTCGGCGCCGGCTGTCCGGCCCGGCAGGCGCCACCGGCGGCCGAGCGGTTGCAGGCGTTCTACCCGTCCGACTCGCCGTTGCTCTTCCTCACCGTCGCCCGGCTCCACTGGCCGGAGGCGGTGCAGTCCCCCGCCGTACGGGCCGGGGCGGCGAACTTCGTGCGCTGGCTGGTCGACGAGGAGGCGGGCCAGCAGGCGCTGCTCCTCGCCGGGCTGCGACCGCCGGGCGTCACCGCCACCGCGCCGCTGGACCGCGCCAACGGCGCGTTGTTCGACTGGCCGTTCGCCCGGGTCCGCCCCCTGCACGAGCTTGCCGCCGCCGACCAGGACCGGGTGCGCGAGGTCTACCGCCGCGCGCACCGACCGGGCCGGGTGCTGGTCGCGCTGGACGCGTCCGGCTCGATGCGCGACCCGAGTGAGGATCGACGCCGCAGCCGGTTCGAGGTGGCGGTGGACGGGGTCGGTCGGTCGCTGCAACGGGTGGGCGGGCGGGACGAGTTCGGCCTGCGCACGTTCTCCACCGTTGCGGCCAACGCCCGCTCGATAGTGCCGCTCGGTCCGCCCGGCGCGGCGGCCGGCGGCCTGCGCGCCGCCGTCCAGCGGATCCGGCCGGCCGGTGACACGCCGCTGCACCAGGCCATCCGGCAGGGCGCGGCGCAGCTACGGGGCGGCGGCGGCGACCCGCTGCGCGGGCTCGTGGTGGTCACCGACGGTCAGGACACCACCGGGCGACCGCCGCCCACGCTGGCAGAGCTGTCCGGGGTACGCCTCTACGTCCTTGCGGTCGGTGACGCCGCCTGTGCCGGCTCACCCCTCGACCGCCTCGCGCAGCGCACCGGGGGTGACTGCTACGACGCCCGGGCCGACCGCCTCGACGCGACGTTGGACCGGCTGTTCACCGCGCTGTGGAAGGGAGCGGACTGATGCCACCGACTGGCCGGGCCGGATCGGCGCCGGGGAAGGGTCGGCGGGCCTGGTGGCGGGCGTTCGGCCTCGGCCTGCTCAGCGGCGTGCTGGTGGCCACGCTGGGCTCCCTCCTGCTGTGGAGGGTCGCCGGGCCGAAGGGCCTGGAACCGGGTGACCTGGTGATCCTCACCGGCCGCGACGACAGCGAGGGCCAGCAGCGGCAGGCGCTCATCAAGCTGTGGAACGCGGCGAACCCGCACAACCAGGCCAGAATGATCAGCCTGAACGAGGCGGCGGACGCCCAGTACGCGGAAATGATCAACCGCGGCGACCACCAGAAGGAAGAGGACATCGACGTGTTCAACCTCGATGTCACCTGGACGGCGGCGTTCGCGGAGAAGAACCTGCTGCTCCCGATCGACGAGCCCCGGCTCGCGGAGCGCCCGGACGAGACGTTCCTGGAGAAGCCGCTGCGCACCTGCCGCTACCAGGGCCGGCTGTGGGCGCTTCCGTTCAACACCGACGCCGGGCTGCTCTACTACCGCAAGGACCTCGGGCTGAAGCCCCCGTTCGACTGGCCCGAGATCGAGACGGAGTCGACCCGGCTGCTCAAGGCGCCGACGCCGGGGCTCAAGGCCGGCTTCACCAGCCAGCTCGACAACTACGAGGGGTTGACCGTCAACGCGCTGGAGGCGCTCTGGGCCCACGGCGGTGACCTGCGCGTCGACGAGCAGGGCACCGTCTCGATCGACCCGAAGCGGCTGGCCGCCGCGCTCCGCTCGCTGACCCCGTCGACGACCGGGCCGTCCGTGGTGTCGGGCGGGGCGCTCAACCAGAACGAGGACCAGAGCCGCGAGGCGTTCGCGGCGGGCGACGTCGCGTTCATGCGCAACTGGCCGGTCGCGTACCGCAAGTTGACCGGCGGCGACGCGTCCGCGCCGCCGCCGACGGCGACCAGGGTCGGCGTCACGGCCCTGCCCGGGCCGAGCGTGCTGGGCGGGCAGAACCTGGCGGTCGCCCGGCAGAGCAGGCAGCCCCGGGCCGCCCAGGCGTTGATCGAATACCTGACCGGGGAGGAGAGCCAGCGCACGCTCTTCGAGAAGGGTGGCTTCGCCGCGACCCGGGCCGTCGTCTACGCGGACACGGCCATCCGGGAGAACTACCCCTACCTGCCGCTGTTGCGCGACGCGGTCGACCACGCCCGGCTCCGACCGGTCTCGCCGCACTACGTCAACTTCAGCCGGGTGCTGCGCGGCTACGTCCGCGAGGTGATCGAGGGCCGTCCGCCCCCGGCCGACCTGGACGCGCGGCTCACCGACGCCCTGCGCGGCGTCACCCCGACCGCACCCGCCCCGGACTAGGCGGCCCCGCTCAGCGGGCCAGCGCGGCGCGCAGGTAACGCAGGTCGGCCGGCCCGCTCCAACGGTGCGCGGAGAGCCCGGCGACCCGGGCGCCGGCCACCGCCCGGTCCTGGTCGTCGACGAAGAGCACCCGGCCCGGCGGGGTGTCCAGCGCCGCGCAGGCGGCCTGGAAGTATTCCTTCGCCGGCTTGTGCACTCCGACGACCGAGGAGTTGACCACCACGTCCAGCTCGCCGGTCAGGCCCAGCGCGGCCAGGTCGGCGTCGAGCAGGTCGGTGGCGTTGGTGCCCAGCCCGACCCGGATGCCGGCCGCCCGCGCCTCGCGGACGAAGGCCAGCACGTCCGGGTCGACCTCGCCGCGGTAGCGCTGCCACTCGTCGACCGCGGCGCGGGCCCGGACCGGGTCGCCGACCGTCGGCGTCAACGCCTCGGCCACGCTGGACATCCATTCGGCGTGGCTGACCCGGCCGGTGAGCACCGGCTGGAGCAACCCCCAGGACATCGCGATCTCACCGAGGACGCCCTCGGTGAGCCCGTACTCCCGCTCGACGCCGGCGGCCACCGCCGGGTCCCAGCGGCGCAGCACGCCGTCGAAGTCCACCAGGAGCGCCGTGGCGCGTTCCCGACTCACTCGTTCGTCTCCTGCCCGTCGTCCTCGGCCCGGTTGAGCCGCTGGCTGATCACCTGGGTCACGCCGCTGCGCATGGTCACGCCGTAGAGCGCGTCGGCGATCTCCATGGTCCGCTTCTGGTGGGTGATCACAATGAGCTGGCTCTTCTGGCGCAACTGTGCCAGCAACGTGATCAGCCGGCCCAGGTTCACGTCGTCGAGCGCCGCCTCCACCTCGTCCATGATGTAGAACGGGCTGGGCCGGGCCCGGAAGATCGCCACCAGCATCGCCACCGCGGTCAACGACCGCTCGCCGCCGGAGAGCAGCGAGAGCCGCTTGATCTTCTTGCCCGGCGGCCGGGCCTCCACCTCGACGCCGGTGGTGAGCAGGTCCTCCGGGTCGGTGAGCACGAGCCGGCCCTCGCCGCCGGGGAAGAGCACGGTGAAGACCTGCTCGAACTCCCGCGCCGTGTCCTCGAAGGCGCTGGCGAAGACCTCCAGGATCCGCTCGTCCACGTCCTTGACCACGGTGAGCAAATCCCGGCGGGTGGCCTTCAGGTCTTCCAACTGCTCGGAGAGGAACTTGAAGCGTTCCTCCAGCGCCGCGAACTCCTCCAGCGCGAGCGGGTTCACCTTGCCGAGCAGGGCCAGCTCCCGCTCCGCCTTGGCGGCCCGCTTCTCCTGCACCGGCCGCTCGTAGCGGACCGGTTCGGGCACCGGCCGGCCGTCGGACTCGGCGAGCGCGACGTCCGCGTCGGTCGGCGGGACGGGCTGTTCCGGGCCGTACTCGGCGACCAGGGTGGGCACGTCCAACCCGAAGTCCTCGGCGGCCTTGGCCTCCAACTGCTCGATGCGCAGCCGCTGCTCGGCACGGGCCACCTCGTCCCGGTGCACCTGGCTGGTGAGCCGCTCCAGTTCGGCGGCGAGCCGCTTGGCCGCGCCGCGCACCTCGGACAGCTCGGCCTCGCGGGCGGCGCGCTCGCGGGCGACGGCGTCGCGGTGTTCCTCGGCCCGGGCGATGGAGACGGTGAGCCGGGTGAGCGCCTCGCGGGCGCCGCCGACCACGGCGCGGGCGATCTCCGCGCCCCGGGTGCGGGCCGCGCGGCGGGCGGCGGCGCGCTCCCGCGCCGCCCGCTCGGCGGTGGCCTGCCGGGCCAGCGAGTCGGCCCGGCCGGCGATCGACGCGACCCGCTCCTCGGCGGTACGCACCGCGAGCCGGACCTCCATCTCGTTCTGCCGGGCCTGCGGCACCATCGCGGCGAGCTGGTCGCGTTCCTCGGTGGACGGTTCGGCGTCGAGCGGAGTCGTCTCGGCCAGCCGCAGCCGCTCCGCCAGCTCGGCGAGCGTCGTCAGGTCGCGTTCCCGGGCCGCCTCGGCGCGGGCCCGGGACTCGCCGAGCCGGTCGGTCTCGGCCTTTGCGGAGCGGGCCGCCGCGCCCAGCTCGGCGAGCCGGCGGGCGGCGGCGTTGCGGTGGCTCTCCGCCTCCCGCTTGGCGGCGCCGGCGTGCTGCACCGCCTCCTTGGCGGCGGTCACCTCGGCGCGCGCCTCGGCCAGTTGTTCGCGCAGCTCGGCGGTGGCGTGCTCGGCGGTGGCCCGGTTGGCCCGGGCCTCCTCGACGGCGGCCTGCACCTCGATGAAGCTGGGCGCCTTGGCCGACCCGCCGGCCGCCGCGTAGGCCCCGATCACGTCGCCGTCTCCGGTGACCGCCCGCAGCTCCGGGTTCGCGGCGACGAGCGCGGACGCGGCGGCCAGGTCGTCGACAAGCGCCACGTCCCGCAGCGCCCGGTGCACGGCCGGGCGGATGGCGGCGGCGCACTCCACCAGGTCGGGCGCCCAGCGGGCGCCCTCGGGCAGCTTCGGGCGCAGCGCGTCGACGGGGCCGTCCATGCCGGGACCGGCGGGGCCGCCGACCAGCAGGCCGGCCCGGCCGGCGTCGGAGATCTTGAGCAGCCGCATCGCCTCGACCGCCTCGTCCACGCCGCTGACCGCCACCGCGTCGGCCAGCCCGCCGAGCGCGGCGGCGAGCGCCGCCTCGTCGCCGGGGGCGACGGTGAGCAGCCCGGCGAGGCTGCCGAGCAGGCCGGGCACCTCGTCGGCGCGGGCCAGCAGCGCACCGGCGCCGTCCTTGCGGCGCAGGCTCAACGCGAGCGCCTCCTCGCGGGCGGACCAGGTGGCGGCGTCCTTCTCGGCGGCCCGCTCGCCGTCGACGAGGCTCCGCACCGCCGCCTGGGCCCGCTCGTGCGCCGCCACCGCCTCGGCGTGCCGGGCGTCCAGGTCGGCGTTGTCCCGGTCGGCCTCGGTGGACTGCTCCGCGACGGCGTCCAGGTCGGCCTGCGCCTTCTCGGCGCGGCCCAGCGCGTCGGTGTGCGCAGCGGCGAGCCGTTCGATCTCCTCACCCGCGCTCGTGGTGCGCGCCCGGGCGGAGTTGACCTGGCCGGTCAGCCGGGCCAGCCCCTCGCGCCGGTCGGCGATGGCCTTGGCGGCGGTCACCAGCTCCCGTTCCGCGGCGGCGAGCTGGCGTTCCAGCTCCTGCCGGTGTTCGACCGCCTCGGCGAGCCGGATCTGGTCTTCGGTGAGCGCGGCGCGCAGTTCCTCCTCCTGCTCGCGGACCCGTCGCGACTCCGCCTCCAGTTGCTCGGGGTCGCGGCCGGGGCGCTCCTCGTCGCCGGTGGCGCTGAGGTGGCGCAGCCGCTCCCGGGCGAGCTGCTCGATGGAACGGAACCGTTCCTGGAGCGCGGAGAGGCGGTACCAGGTGTCCTGCGCCGCCGCGAGCAGCGGGGCGTCCTCGGCCAGGGCCGCTTCCAGCTCGCCGAGGCGGCCCTGCACCTCGCCGTGCTCGCCCTCGATCTGCTCGCGCCGCTCGCGCAGCGCGGTCTCGTCGGCGATCTCCCGGTCCAGCGTGGTGCGCAGCGTGTGCAGGTCGTCGGCGAGCAGCCGGAGCCGGGCGTCGCGCAGGTTGGCCTGGATGGCGGCGGCGCGGCGGGCCACCTCGGCCTGCCGGCCCAGCGGCTTGAGCTGGCGGCGCAGTTCCGCGGTGAGGTCGGTCAGACGGTTGAGGTTCACCTGCATCGCGTCGAGCTTCCGCAGCGCCTTCTCCTTGCGCTTGCGGTGCTTCAGGACGCCGGCCGCCTCCTCGATGAACGACCGCCGGTCCTCCGGCTTGGCGTGCAGCATGCCGTCGAGCCGGCCCTGCCCGACGATGATGTGCATCTCGCGGCCGATGCCGGAGTCGGAGAGCAGCTCCTGGATGTCGAGCAGGCGGCAGGAGTCGCCGTTGATCTCGTACTCGCTCTCGCCGGAGCGGAACATCCGGCGGGTGATGGAGACCTCGGTGTACTCGATCGGCAGCGCGCCGTCGGTGTTGTCGATGGTGAGGGTGACCTCGGCCCGGCCCAGCGGCGCCCGTCCGGCGGTGCCGGCGAAGATGACGTCCTCCATCTTGCCGCCACGCAGCGCCTTCGCGCCCTGCTCACCGAGCACCCAGGCGATGGCGTCGACGACGTTGGACTTGCCGGAGCCGTTCGGGCCCACCACGCAGGTGATCCCGGGCTCCAGCTTCAGCGTCGTGGCGGAGGCGAAGGACTTGAAACCCTTCACCGTCAGGCTCTTGAGATGCACCTTCTCGATCCTCGTCCGGTGGTCGCCGTACCGTCGCCGGCTGCGCGGACCTGGTGAACCCGCAGACTAACCCGCACCGGGGACCGCTCCGGCACGCGACCCACCCGGCGCGCGCACGGTTCGCTTCCCACGCCCGCCGTCACCGCCGGACGAAAACTGCAAGATCACAATTACCGGACGCAATTCCGGCACCGTTCGCAAGATCGAAAATTGGGAGCAACGGCAAAAAGGGTACGCACATGGCCGCGCGCCGGCACTGAAGTGTGTCGGCGCGCTTTTCGGTGTGGTGCGATTCAGTTTTCCGACAACTGGAACTCAGGTCAGCGCGGGCTCGGCAAGACGGAGGAGGTCGTCGGCCTCCGCCGCTGCCGCCGCGAGCCGATCGTTCTCGGCACGCAGACGCGTGATCTCGAACTCCAGTGCCTGAACCCTGGCACGCAGTCGGGTGACCTCGTCGAGCAGCCGTCGGTCGGACGCTGCACCTACGTGGCCGTAGAGGGCCTTCGCCATGCTGAACTCCTCGATATGCGCTGCCGGAAAGGCCGGCCAACGCGCGCCCACAATGTTCGCGGCTACCATTACCCCGGCGTATCGGGGCACGGCTGGGCGCGACTGGCGACACCTACATATTGAGCCGAACCCCCCTCCTTCGTCAAGTTGACGCAGGCCGTAGATCATCTCCACGTCGGCCGGGCCACTCGCCGGGGGCTGCCACAAGGCGCGGACACGCTCTGTCCGGACGCCTTTACTGTACGCCGGGAATGTGTGAACGCCTCACCCTTCCCGTCGGCTTCGCCTTAACTCTTTCTTAGCCGCGTTGCCGCAGCTCGGCCGCGCCCGTAGCGTCACCCCGGCCCGCAAACCGACCCGTGGAGGGGGCAGGCGTGTACCGCTGGACCGATCCGATCGACCCGGATGACGCCTCCCGGCGCCCGGAGCCGCCGACCGACCAGGGTCCGGCGTGGCTCGTCGACGGGCCCGAGCCGCGGTCGTCGTACTTCTTCGGGGACCGGGCCGCGCAGCCCGGCCACGGCCCCGTCGCGCAGCCCGGCTACGGCCCCGCCGCCTGGGGGCCGGGACACCCCGCGCCCGGACCCGTTGCGGCCGGGCCGGACCACGGGCTCGGCTACGACCACCGGGCGCCGTTCGAGCCGGCCGGCGGGCCGGGTCGGCACCTGGCCGGACAGCACGGTCACGAGGTCGGCGCCTACCCGGCGGACCGGGACCGCTGGAACGGCGACGAGCAGCCGGCCGGCGCCTGGGCCCAGCCCACGGCGGCCTGGCAGCCGGTGACCGACACCCCGCCGGAGGACCGCCGGCACGGCCGGCGGAGGCGGTTCTCCCGCCCGCTGGTGATCGGCGGCACCGCCGCCGCGGCGACGCTCGTGGTGAGCCTGGGAGTCGGTGCCCTGCTGCTGCCCGGTGGCGACGGCACGCCCGAGCGGACCGCCGCCGACGCGCCGGTGGTCGTCGCCCCGGACGGGCCGGCACCGACCGGGAGCGAGCCGCCGGTCGACGCGCTCGTGCCGGCGTCGGTCAGCCCGTCGGCCGCGCCGACCACCGCCAAACCCAGCCCGACGAAGAAGGTCGCGCCCCGGCCCAGCCGGACCGAGGCCCCGTCGCGGCAGCTCGAACGCAGCAGCGCGCCGAGCGGCACCGGCGCCCGGACCACCTCCGCCGGCAGGCTCAGCGCCGAACTCCAGCAGGTCGTCGACCTGGTCAACCAGGAACGGGCCAAGGCCGGCTGCAGGGCGCTGGCCGTCAGTTCCAAGCTGACGCTCGCCGCCCAGCGGCACAGCCAGGACCAGGCCGACCACAAGAAGATGTCGCACGACGGCAGCGACGGCAGCAACGTGGGCCAGCGGCTCGACCGCGCCGGTTACGCCTGGCGGGCGTACGGCGAGAACGTCGCCTGGAACCAGCAGAGCCCGGCCGCGGTGATGGACGCCTGGATGCACTCCGAGGGGCACCGGGCGAACATCCTGAACTGCTCGTTCACCCAGATCGGGGTGGGTGTGGCGCGCAGCAACGGGCCGTACTGGACGCAGGACTTCGGCACGCCGCGCTGAACGGCGCGTCGTGACCGGGCCGGCGCTCGTTGACCGGGCGGGGGCGGTGTCGGACCGCCCGCGTCCGGGGAGCTGTCGATGCGGATCCGGCCGGCGTACGCCGCGTCGCGCTCCCGGCCGGCCCGCGTCCGCCGACGAGGGCCGCGCCGGGGCGTGGCGCTGGCGTTGACCGCGCTGCTGCTCGCGCCGGTCCCGGCCTGCCGAGAGCAGCTCACCGCGCCGACCTCGTGGCCGGCCGCGCTGGCCCGCCGCTGGACGTGGCAGTGGCAGCTCGCCGGCCCGGTGGACGTCTCGGTGGACGCGGACGTCTTCCTCCTCGACCCGGTCCGCACCACCTCCGCCGAGACCGCCGCCCTGCGCGCCCGCAACCGCCGGCTGGTCTGCCAGGTCCGGGTGGGCACGTACGCGGCCGGTGACCCGGATGCCGCCCGTTTCCCCGCCGCGGTGCGCGGTGCGCCGGTGCCGGGCCGGCCGGACAGTCGGTTCCTGGACGTCCGGCGTTGGGACGTGCTGGCGCCGGTGCTGGCCGACCGGTTCCGGCTCTGCCGGGGCAAGGGCTTCGGCGCGGTGGCGCTGGACGACGCGGACGGCTACCGGCGCCGCTCCGGCTTTCCGCTCGGTTTCGACGAGCAGTTGTTGTTCAACCGCCGGGCGGCGGGGCTGGCCCGACGGCTCGACCTCTCCCCCGGCCTGGTGGACGACGTGGCGCAGGTGGCCGCGCTGGCCCCCGACTTCGACTTCGCGGTGAACCAGGAGTGCGTACGCCGGCGCGAGTGCGCGAAGCTGCTGCCGTTCGCCGACGCCGACAAGCCGGTCTTCCACGTCGAGTACACCGGCGACTCGGCCGCGTCCTGCGTCACCGCCACCGACTACGGCTTCGCCTCGATCCGCAAGGACCGGATGCTGGACGCCTGGCGGCAGCCGTGCCCGCTGCCGTGACCGACGCCGCCCCCGCCCGTTCCCCGGCGGGGGCGGCGTCGGCGGGGGGTCAGCGGGCGCCGACCAACTCCGGCGCGGGCGCGGCCGGCGGCTCCGGCGGGGTCGCCGGGCGGCGACGCAGGAACCGTGGCGCCCACCAGTTCGCGTCGCCCAGCAGGGTCATCACCGACGGCAGCACCACCGCCCGGATGATCGTGGCGTCCAGCAGGATCGCCGCGGCCAGCCCGATGCCGAGCTGCTTGAAGTCGATCATGCTGAGCGTGGCGAAGATCGAGAAGACCCCGACCATCACGATCGCCGCGCTGGTGACCACGCCGGCCGAGGACGTGATCCCGTACGCCACCGCCTCCCGGTTGGGCATCCCCCGGTCGACCGCCTCACGGATCCGGCTGACCACGAAGACGTGGTAGTCCATGGAGAGGCCGAACAGCACCACGAACAGGAACAGCGGCAGCCAGGTGACGATGGCGTCCATCGAGGTGAAGCCGAGCAGCCCGGCCGCCCAGTCGCTCTGGAAGACCAGCACCAGCAGTCCGTACGCGGCGCCGACCGAGAGCAGGTTGAGCAGGATGGAGGTGAGCGCCACCACCACCGACCGGAACGTCCAGGCCATCACCAGGAACGTCAACGCCAGCACGAACGCGGCGACCACCGGCAGCTTCGCCCAGATGTGGTCGGCGTAGTCCTCGCTGGCGGCCACCCCGCCGCCGACCGCGTACTCCACGCCGGGGATGCCGTCCAACGCGGCCGGCACCAGGTCCCGGCGCAACTCGTGCAGCGACCGGGATGCCTCGTCGGAGCGGCTGGCGTACGGCGTCGCCACGTTCAGCACCGACACCCGCCGGTCCGCCGACACCTTGATCTCCGGGCCGTCCCCCTCGGTGGGCGCGAAGAGCGGGTCGGTGGCGGTCCGGCCGGCCAGGCCGGTGAGCGCCGCCCGCACCCGGTCGGCCTGGTCCGCGGGCGCCCGCACCGCCACCGTGTGGCTGGTGCCGCTGCTCGGGAACGCCGCGGTGAGCCGGTCGTACGCCTGCATGGCCGGCGTGCTGCGCGGCACGTCCTCGGCGCCGGGGAACTTGAGCTTCATGCCGAGCGCGGGCGCGGCCAGGGCGAGCAGCAGCGCGACCGAGATCAGCAGCGTGGCCGTCGGCGCGCGCAGCGCGGGCCGCAGCACGGCCGGCCAGAACCGGGGCCGCGCCGGCTGCCCGGGCCGGCCGCCGCGCGCCGCGGTGAGCCGCCACAACAGCGGCACCCGGGGCCGGTCGACCCAGCGGCCCAGCTTCGCCAGCAGCGCCGGCAGCACGGTCAGCGAGCCGATCACCGCCACCGCGACCACCAGGATCGAGCCGACGGCCAGCGACGAGAAGATGGCGTCCTGGGCGAGCAACAGGCCGGCCATCGAGATGATCACGGCGGTGCCGGAGACCACCACGGCGTGCCCGGAGGTCTCCGCCGCGATCTCCACCGCGTCCAGGCCGGACCGGCCCTTGGCCCGCTCCTCACGCTCCCGCCGCACGTAGAACAGCGAGTAGTCGACCCCCACCGCCATGCCGATCAGCAGGATGACGCTGGCCGTGGTGTCGGTCGCGGGCACCAGGTGCGAGGCGAGCGTGGACAGGCCCATCGCGGCGGCCACCGAGGAGAGCGCGAGCAGCACCGGCACACCGGCCGCGATCAGCGCCCCGAACGCGATGATCAGGATCGCCAGCGTCACCGGCAGGCTGAGCAGCTCGGCCCGCTTGAAGTCCTCGCCGAGCGTGTCGTCGAGTGCCCTGTCGATCGACGGGCCGCCGACCTGCTCCACCCGCAGGTCCGGGTGCGCCTGCTGCACCTTGGCGGTGGTGTCCCGCAGCGGCTGCACCCGGTCCGCCGCGGTGGCCGGGTCACCCGCCATGGTGATCGGCAGCAGCAGCGCGGTCCCGTCCCGCGACGGCACCGGCGTACCCACCGACGCGACGCCCTCGACGTCGCGCAACCGGCCCGCCGCGTCCTTCGCGACGGCCGTCGCGGCGGCCGGGTCCAGCGCGCCCGACCGTGCGGTGATCAGCACGTTCTCGGTGGCCGGTTCGTGGAAGTCACCGCCGTCGACGATCAGCTCGGCCCGCCCGAACTCGCCGATCGCCTGATCCGCGTCGGTGGCCTCGTTCAGCCCGGCGGCGTTGCCGCCGACGAAGCACACCGCGACGAACACCACCCACAGCGCGATGGCCCGCCAGGGATGCTCCGCACTCCACCGCGCCAGCCGCACGGTCACCGGTCGCCTGCCCATATCCGGGTTCCCTCCAGACGTCGGCACCCTGCCGACGTCTGCCGACGCTAGGCAGCCGGCGCGGATCGGGCATCGGGGAGCGGCCCCGGCTCCTCCCCGATGGGGCCGGGGCCGCCACGCGGCCGGAACCGGCCGCGCCGGTCGGGCGGAAAAGGGCAATTCAGGGTACGGCGCGGTGCGCCGCCGGAGAGCGGCCGGCGCAGCACACCGGCGCAACCCCGAACCGGCTCCGGGTCATCCCCGAAGGGCGCCCCGGGGTCGCGGCTGGCAGCGCGGGCAACTGTAGGAGGACCGGTTCATGAACGCCTCCCGCCGGATCGGCGCGCCGCAGCGCGGGCAGGGCTCCCCCTCCCGGCCGTACGCGTTGAGCGACCGGTCGAAGTAGCCGCTCTCGCCGTTGACGTTGACGTACAGCTCGTCGAAGCTGGTGCCGCCCTGCTTGATCGCCTCACCGAGCACGTCGCGCACGTGGCCGAGCAGGCGCAGCGCCGCCGGGCGGGTCAGCGCGTCGGTCGACCGGGCGCCGTGCAGCCGCGCCCGCCACAGCGCCTCGTCGGCATAGATGTTGCCCACCCCGGAGATCAGCGTCTGGTCGAGCAACGCCCGCTTGACCTCCGTACGCCGGCGGCGCAACGCCGCCACGAACACGTCGTCGGAGAACTCCGGGTCCATCGGGTCCCGGGCGATGTGCGCGATCTCGGCCGGCAACTCCGCCCCGCCCTCGGACACCGACAGCCCGCCGAACGTGCGCTGGTCGACGAAACGCAGCTCCGGCCCGTCGTCGGCGAACCGGAACCGGACCCGCAGGTGCAGCTCGTCGGCCGCCTCGGCCGGCTGCAGCAACAACTGGCCGGACATGCCGAGGTGCCCGATCACCGCGTCCCCGCTGTCCAGCGGCAGCCACAGGTACTTGCCCCGGCGGCGTACGCCGGTGATCGTCCGGCCGGCCAGCACGTCGGCGAAGTGCGCCCCGCCCGGCGCGTGCCGGCGTACCGCCCGGGGGTGACGCACCTCGACCGTGGTGATCCGCCGGCCGACGACCCACTGCGCCAGGCCCTGCCGGACGGTCTCCACCTCGGGCAGCTCAGGCACGGCCGGCGCCCGCCTCGGCGTCCTGCGGGTCCGCCGCCTCGGCCGCGGCCCGCGCCTCGGCCTCCGCCCGCGCGGTCGCCTCCGCCCGCGCGGTCGCCTCCGCCTGCTCGGTCAGCATCCGCCAGGCCGACTCGGCGGCCCGCTGCTCGGCCTCCTTCTTGCTGCGCCCCTCCGCGCCGCCGTACCGGTTGCCGGCCACCACCACCCAGGCGGTGAACGTCTTCAGGTGGTCCGGGCCGGTGCCCTCGATCCGGTATTCCGGCACGCCCAGCCCCAGCGCCGCGGTCAGCTCCTGGAGGCTGGTCTTCCAGTCCAGCGCCGCGCCCCGGCCGGCCGACTCCGCCATCAGCGGGTCGAAGAGTCGGTGGATCACGATGGCCGCGGTGTCCAGGCCGTATTGCAGGTAGATGGCGCCGAGCAGCGCCTCCAGCGTGTCGGCGAGGATGCTCGCCTTGTCCCGCCCGCCGGTGGCCTCCTCGCCCTTGCCCAGCAACAGGTAGGCGCCGAGCCCGTCCGGGCCGAGACCGCGCGCCACGTCGGCCAGCGCGCGCATGTTGACCACGCTGGCCCGCAGCTTCGCGAGCTGCCCCTCGGGCAGGTCCGGATGGTTGTGGAAGAGCGCGGTGGTGATCACGACGCCGAGCACCGAGTCGCCCAGGAACTCCAGCCGCTCGTTGGTGGGCAGGCCGCCGTTCTCGTACGCGAAGGAACGGTGGGTCAGCGCGCGCTCCAGCAGCTCCGGGTCGAGCGACACGCCGAAGGCCGCCTCCAGGTGGCTGACGGGGGCACGCCGCCGCTTCTCGTTGGTCATGGTGCTACCTCGGTGTCGTCGCGGTCGGGTGCGGGTTCGTGCGGGATCTCGGCGAGCAGGGCGCGGACCGTGCCGGCGGCGTCGCGACGCCACAGGTGGGCGGCCAGGGCGATGCCCGAGGCGAGGTCGTCCGGACCGGCGGCGCCGTGGCACACCACCACGGTGCCGGCCACCCCGAGCAGGGCCGCCGCCCGTGGCGCGGCGCCGTTCGCCGTCGGCCCACCGGCCATGGCGTACGCGCCCTCGATCGCCTTGAGCAGGACGTTGCCGGTGAATCCGTCGGTCACCACCACGTCGGCGCGGGTGCCGAGGGAGATGTCGTACCCCTCGACCAGGCCGACGTAGCGGGCGCCGCCGGGCAACGGCACGGCGGCCAGGACCGGGTCGGCGGACCGGCGCAGGCGGTCGCCCTTGCCCGCCTCGTGGCCGACGGAGAGCAGCCCCACCCGGGGCGCGGCGACCGCGTGGGCGACGGCCGCGTAGGCGGCGCCGAGGACGGCGTGCCGGGCCAGCGTGGCCGGGCCGGGTTCCAGTGAGCCGCCGACGTCCAGCAGCACCACCGGCCCGTCGACCGCGGGCAGCGTGGCGACCAGCGCGGGTCGGCGTACCCCCGGCCAGCGGCCGAGGCCGAGCGCGGCGGCGGTGACGGTGGCGCCGGTCGAGCCGGCGGAGACCACGGCGTCGGCGAGGCCGTCGTGGACGGCCTGCACGGCCGTGCGGACGGTGCTGGCGCCGCGGCCGGCGGTCGGGTGGTCGGCCATGCCGACGACGGTCCGCACCGGGCGGACCGTGACCCGGGCACGCTGGGGCGGGTCGAGCGCACCGATGAGCCCGTCGGTGACCTCGGTCGGACCGACGAGCAGCAGGTGCAGGTCAGGGTCGGTGCGCACCGCCCGCAGAGCGCCGTCAACCACGACGGCGGGAGCATCGTCCCCGCCGAGGAGGTCGACGGCGATCCGCGCGGTGCCCGGCTCCGACGGCCGGCCGGCCGGGGAACGGCCGGTGGCGGAGGGAGCCGGGGCACCGGGCTTCGGCCGTGGTGCGCGCGCCACCCGAGAAGTGGTCGGGGGCGTCACTCGGCGTCCAGGTCAGACCTCGAGAACCTGGCGGCCGTTGTACGTGCCGCAGACGGAGCAGGCGGCGTGCGGCAGCTTCGGCGACTTGCACTGCGGGCAGGCCACGGTCGCCACCACCGAGGCCTTCCAGTTCGCCCGGCGGGCGCGGGTGTTGCTGCGCGACATCTTGCGCTTGGGGACGGCCACGGTTCCTACTCCTCTGTACGGGTCAGTTGCGACAGGCCCGCCCAACGGGGGTCGACCTGCTGGTGACTGTGGTCGGCCGGCAGATCGTCCCAGTGCACCCCACAGTCGGGGCACAGACCTGGGCAGTCCTCCCGGCAGAGCGGATTGGTCGGCAGCGCGAGCACCACCGCGTCCCGCACCGCCGGCTCCAGGTCGATCAGATCGCCCTGCATCCGGCCCACCTCGTCCTCGTCGGTCGTCTCGTCCGTGGTGCTGTCCTCGTACGCGTACAGCTCCTGGACGGTCACGGCCACCGAGTCGTCGATCTCGCGCAGGCAGCGCCCGCACTCGCCCCGGACGGGACCGGTGACGGTCCCGGAGACGAGCACGCCCTGGGACACCGACTCCAACCTCAGGTCGAGGTCGAGGTCCGCGCCCTCCGGCACGCCGATCAGCTCCACGCCGAGGTCCGCCGGTGCCGTCACGACCCGCTGGAGCGTACGCAACGCGCCAGGGCGACGCGGCAGGTCCCTCGTGTCGAGGACCAGCGGCGCCCTGGGGTCGAGATGGCTTGGCGAATGTTTGGGCATAGTCAGACTCCGGCCGGTGAGAGGCCGACAAAAAAGGTTACCTGGCTGGGGGGCGGACCGTCGAACCGGGGGCGCATCCGCCCCGGTCCGGCGGCAGCCGGCTGTCGGCGACCGGCCGGCGCGCCGCTCAGAAGGGTAGCGGGCGGTCGGCCTCGTCCCCAGCGAAGGTGCCGATCTCCCGCAGCGCGTGCATCTTGTCCCGGCCGCGCTCTATCGAGGCCAACGCCCGGGTGAGGAACTGCTCGAAGTTGGCCAGCGCGGTGTCGACGTAGTCGTCGACCTCCTCGCGGAGGCGCTGCGCCTCGGCCCGCGCCTCGGCGATGATCCGGGCGCCCTCGTGCTCGGCCGAGACGGTGATCTCGTTCACCGAGACCAGCCGGGCGTGTTCCGCCTCACCCTCGCTGATGATCCGGTCGGCCTCACGCTTGCCGGCCTCCATGATCTTGTCCCGCTCCTCCAGCAGCGCGGCGGCGCGGCGCAGGTCGGCGGGCAGCTCCGCGCGCATCTCGTCGAGCGCCGCGATCATCTCGCCGCGGTCGACCATGCAGTTGTTGCGCGACATCGGGACGGAGCGGGCCTGCTCCACCATGGCGATCAGTTCGTCGATGCGATCGAGCGGGTCCACCGGCGCCTCACCCCTGTCTTCGTCGGCCGCCCTCCATGATGCGGCCTGCGCCCGGTTTCGGCGCTGCCCCCATCATGTCGCGCCCCGACCACTCCCGCCCCACCCGCCCCCGCCCGGCGCGTCGCCCCGAGCCGGTCGACCGTGGGCACCGATCAGGGGCGCAGGCGGGCCACGAGCTGCTCGCGGACCAGGTCGGGGACGTGGGCGGAGATGTCGCCGCCCCACTTCGCGACGTCCTTGACCAGGCTGGAGGAGAGGAACGAGTAGAGCGGGTTGGTCGGCATGAAGAGCGTTTCCACGCCGGCCAGACCGACGTTCATCTGGGCCATCTGCAACTCGTAGTCGAAGTCGCTGACCGCACGCAGGCCCTTGATCAGCACGCTCGCCCGCTGGTCCCGGCAGAAGTCGACGAGCAGGCCGCGGAACGACTCCACCCGGACGTTGTCGTACGAGGAGGTCACCTCGCGGAGCATCTTGATCCGCTCCTCGACCGTGAACAACCCCTGCTTCGACTGGTTGACCAGCACGCCGACGATCACCTCGTCGAACAGCCGGCTGGCCCGGCCGATGATGTCGAGGTGACCGTTGGTGACCGGGTCGAACGAGCCCGGGCAGACCGCACGTCTCATGATCGGCGACCGTACCAAAGGGTGGTCTCGCCGTAGCGGCGACTGCGGTCCGCAGTGACGCCTTCCACCCAGCCGACCGCCCCGGTGCGGCTGGACCGCTCCACGACCACCATGGCGTCCGGCGCGAGCCAGCCGCCGTCGACGAGCGCGGCAAGCATCGCGCTGATCTCCGCCTCCGGCGTCGCGTAGGGCGGATCGGCGAAGACCACGTCGTACGGCCCGCCGTCCGGGCCGGCCGCCAGCACGCCGCCCACCTTCCCGGTGACCAGCCGCGCGGCCGGGGCGGCCCGCAGCGCGGCGACGTTCTCCCGGATCACCCGGGCGGCCCGGGCGTCCGACTCGACCAGCAGCACGTGGGCCGCGCCCCGGGACAGCGCCTCCAGGCCGACCGCGCCGGAGCCGGCGTAGAGGTCGGCGAACCGCGCCCCGGCCAGGTCGAGGTCGGCCTGCACGGCGCTGAACAGCGCCTCCCGCACCCGGTCCGAGGTGGGCCGGGTGCCGGCGCCGGGCGGCGCGGCGATCCGCCGCCCGCCGAGCGTGCCGGCCACGATCCGGGTCACCGTCGTCCCCTGCGCATGCCCCGACGCTACGCGACCGGAGGAAACCCGCGGCACACCACCCGCAGCGACGGCCGGTGACCCCACGTGCATCAATGATCTCGAATTCATAACGGACCCTTTACGACCTGTAGATCGCGGTAACGCCCACGGTGTCGATCTCGCTAGGGTCTGCCCGGTTGCCGTGCGGACGCGCGACTCCGGTCCGTCCGCCGCGCCCCTCTCCCATCCTCCCCCTCAGGAGAAGACGTGAACCGTCTCCACCTCCGGCGTGCCGTGGCGGTTGCCGCCGGCGCGCTGATCGGCCTCGCGGGTGTGGCCACCGCCGCCGCCCCGGCCGCCGCCCACCACCCCGAGCCCTCCGGCAGCTACTGCGCCACCAAGGACGGCAAGGTCACCGTCACCTGGTCGGTGATCAGCAGCGAGCGCGACATCTCGGGCCGGATCACCAAGCTCGAATCCACCGTGCCCGGCGACATCACCGGCGGCCTGACCGTTGGCGCGGAACTGAAGAAGCAGAGCGAGGGGCCGCTGACCGGCACCCAGACCCACACGTTCAGCGGTGAGATCCCCGAACTCAAGCTGACCGTCGGGGCGCACTGGGACCGGGGCCGGCAGTCGCACGACGGTGAGCGCACCGTGGTGGCCCAGCCCACCCGGAACTGCGAGGTCGAGGAGAGCCCCGCACCGTCGCCGAGCACCCCGACGCCGACGCCGAGTGCGACGCCGGAGTCGAGCGAGCCGCCGACGCCCACCCCGACGCCGTCCGCGTCCACGCCGCCGAGCCCGTCCGCGACGCCCTCCGCCCCGGCCGAGCCGATCTTCAAGCTGGACCAGGACTGCGACTCGATGACCTTCACCGTGGAGAACCCGGCGAACGGCGTCCCCTTCACCGCCACGCTGACCACCGAGAAGGGCGTCACCGAGAAGCTCGTCTCCGAGCCGGGCAGGACCGCCTCGGTCGAGTTCGACGCCTACCGGGGCCTCAAGGTCACCGTGAAGTACGACGTGGTCGAAGACTCCGAGACCATCCCGTACACCCAGCCGGAGGACTGCTCCGGCCAGGGCGGCGGCCTGCCGGTGACCGGCCCGGCCGCGGGCGCCATCGCCGGTGGCGCCGTGCTGCTGCTGGGCGCCGGCGCGGTGCTCCACGTGGTGGCCCGCCGTCGCCGGATCAGCTTCACCGCCTGACCCATCAGCTTCACCGTCGAGGGCGCGTCGACCACCCGGTCGGCGCGCCCTCGCCGCATGGTCCACTCCAGCACGCCGAGGTGGCGGTGTCATACCACGCGGGACACCCCCACCACGCCGAGCTGGTGTGGATCACGCCGGGTCGGAGTCGAGCACGGACGTGACCGCCACCGGATCGATCTCGGCCTGGTTGGTCAGCAGCACCAGGCGGTGGTCGGTGTCGGGCAGCCAGGCGGCGAACGCCTTGTAGCCGCCGTTGTCGCCGGAGTGGTGGACCGCCCGCCGGCCGGCCAGCGGGCCGACGAAGAACCCGTAGCCGTACGCCTCGCCGGGCCGGCCGGTCGGCGCGTGCGGCGCGGTCATCGCGGCCACCGAGGCCGGGGCGAGCAACCGGCCCCGACGTGGCACGTCGAGCCAGGTGAGCAGGTCCGCCCCGGTGCACCAGACGTCACCGGCGCCCATGCTCACGGTCGCCAGGTCCCACGACGGCACCGGCCGGCCCCCCTCGTGCCCGACCGCCACGTCCGGCCGTCCGTCGCCCGACCCGGCGAAGCTGCCCGTCATGCCGAGCGGCGCGAAGACCTCCTCGGCGAGGAACTCGGCATAGGGTCGCCCGGCCGCCCGCTCGACGGCGCGGGCCAGCAACACGTAGCCGGGGCTGCTGTAGTGCCAGCCCCCGCCGGGCGGAAACAGCGGCGGCACGGCGGCGAACGCGGCGAGCAGGGCGTCCGGCTCGGCCGGCGCGGCGAGATCGATCGCCGGGTGCTCCTCCCAGTGACCGAGGCCCGAGGTGTGGGTGAGCAGGTGGTGCAGCGTGATTCCGGACCATGCCGACGGCGGGTCGGGCAACCAGCGCACCACCGGGTCGGTCAGGCGCAGGACGCCCCGCTCGGCGAGCAACAGCACCGCGACGGCCGCCATCTGCTTGCTGATCGAGGCGATCTGGAACCGGGTGGCCGAGGTGCAGGGCGCACCGGTGGCCTCGTCGGCCACCCCGGCGACCCGGTCGACCAGAAGCTCGTCGCCCCGGGCCAGTAGCAGCACACCGCGATCGTGCGAAAAGATCGACATCGCCGGAGCCTAACCGAGCGTGACTCAGCCCTTCTCCAGGTATTCCGCCCGCTCCGCGTCGACGAGCGCGGCGACCGAAGCCGCCAGCGCCGGATGGCGGGCCAGCTCCGGATCCTCCTCGACCAGGGCGATCGCCTCGGCCCGGGCGTCCCGGATCAGATCGGTGTCGCGTCTCAGCGACAACAGCCGCAGGTGCGAACGCCGGCCGGACTGGGTCGCGCCCAGCACGTCGCCCTCCCGGCGCTGCTCCAGGTCGAGCTCGGCCAGCTTGAACCCGTCGGTGGTGGAGGCCACCGCGTCCAGCCGCTCCCGGGCCGACGAGCCCTCGGCCGCCTCGGTGACCAGCAGGCAGAGACCGGCGGCCGAACCCCGACCCACCCGGCCCCGCAACTGGTGCAGTTGGGACACGCCGAACCGGTCGGCGTCCAGCACGATCATCACGGTGGCGTTGGGCACGTTCACGCCCACCTCGACCACCGTGGTCGCCACCAGCACGTCCAGGTCGCCGGCGGCGTACGCGCGCATCACCGCGTCCTTCTCGTCGGCCGGCAGCCGACCGTGCAGCACCCCGATCCGCAGGCCGTGCAGCGGCCCCTCGGCGAGCAGCGGCGCCACCTCGGTCACCGCCAGCGGCGGGCGTCGACCGTTGTCGTCCTCGCGTGGCGGCTCCTCGTCGGACACCGGACCTTCCCCGATCCGGGGACACACCACGTACGCCTGGTGGCCCTTGGCGACCTCCTCGCGCAACCGGCGCCAGGCCCGGTCGAGGAAGGCCGGCTTCTCGGCGGCCGGGACCACGTGCGAGGCGATCGGCGAACGGCCCTGCGGCAACTGGGACAGGGTGGACGTCTCCAGGTCGCCGTAGACGGTCATCGCGACCGTACGCGGGATCGGGGTGGCGGTCATCACCAGCACGTGCGGCGGCTGGTCGGCCTTGGCGCGCAGCGCGTCCCGCTGCTCCACGCCGAACCGGTGCTGCTCGTCCACCACCACCAGGCCCAGGTCGGCGAAGTCGACACCCTCGTAGAGCAGGGCGTGCGTGCCGAGCACGATGCCGGCCCGGCCCTCCGCCACCTCGGCCAGGGCCCGCCGCCGGGCCGCCGCGCCGAGCGAGCCGGTGACCAGCTCGACCCCTGTCGCGTCGTCGGCGGCGCCCAGCTCACCGGCCCGGCCGAGCGGGCCGAGCAGGTCGAGGATGCCCCGGTGGTGCTGGGCGGCGAGCACCTCGGTCGGGGCGAGCAGCGCGGCCTGACCGCCGGCGTCGACCACCTGGAGCATGGCGCGCAACGCCACCACCGTCTTGCCGGAACCCACCTCGCCCTGCAACAACCGGTGCATCGGGTGCGCGGTGGCCAGGTCGGCGGCGATCTCCCGGCCCACCACCTGCTGGCCGGAGGTCAGCTCGTACGGCAGCCGCGCGTCGAAGGCGTCCAGCAGGCCGCCCGCCTTCGCCGGCCGGGACCGTGCCGGCCACGCCGCCGCCCGGTGCTTGCGCTGCACCAGGGTGAGCTGCACCGCGAACGCCTCGTCCCACTTCAGCCGGCGGCGGGCCCGGTAGAGCGCCTCCTTGCTGGTCGGCCGGTGGATCTCGCGCAGCGCGGTGCCGATGCCGGCCAGGTTGCGGGTGGCCCGCACGCCTGCCGGCAACGGATCGTCCGGCGGGGTGAACGTGTCCAGCACCACCCGGACGCAGCGGGCGATCACCCAGGTCGGCACCGCCGCCGCGGCCGGGTAGACCGGGATCAGCGCACCGGCGAACTCCTCGACCTCCTCGTTGGCCGCCGCCTCGCCGTCGCCGCCCTCGCCGAGCAGGACGTATTCCGGGCCGTTGAGCTGCCGCTTGCCCCGGAACTCAGTCACCTTGCCGGCGAACAGCCCCCACCGCCCCGGGCGCAGCTCCCGTTCCCGCCACGCCTGGTTGCCGAAGAAGGTGCAGGTGAGCACGCCGCCGGAGCCGTCGCCGACGGTGACCTCCAGCAGGTTGCCACGCCGCTGCCGCATCGGGCGGACCGTGGTGCGCTGCACCTGGGCCAGCACGGTCACCTGCTCCCCCACGTCCAGCGAGCGGATGTCGGTGTGCTCGCCGCGCTCGTCGTAGCGGCGCGGGAAGTGGTAGATCAGGTCACCGGCGGTGTGCAGGTCGAGGTGACCGGCGAGCGCCTTCGCGGTCTTCTCCCCCACCAGCTTCTTCAGCGGCGTGTCCACCGTGGCCGCCGCCGCCTCGCTCGTCATTCGACCCCCAACAGGAGCGGGTAGTGCGGCTGGCCGCCCTCGTACGCCTGCACCTCGACGAACGGCCAGGACCGCTCGATGTGGGCGCGGACCCGGTCGGCCAGCCCGGCCGGGGCGTCCGCCCCGCAGAGCAACGTGACCAGCTCGCCACCGCCACCGAGCATCCGGTCGACCACGGCCGTGCAGGTGTCGGTCAGATCCTGCCCGATCAGGTGCACCTCGCCCTCCACCAGGGCCAGCACGTCACCCGGGCGGCACGGGCCGGCGACGGTGAGCGCCTCCCGGCCGGCGTGGCAGACCTCCGCGTAGCGGCACGCGCCGGCCGCCTCGGCCATCGCGATCACGTCGTCCTCGAAGCGTCGCTTCGGGTCGCGCACGGCCAGCGCGGCGAGCGCCTGCACCGGGGAGCGGGTCGGCACCACGCTCACCTTCACGCCGAGGCCGTGCGCCTCCCGCGCCGCCGCGCTCGCCACCGACTGCGTGTTGGGGTCGTTCGGCAGCACCACCACCCGGGCCGCGCCGGTGGCTCGGACCGCGTCGAGCAGCTCGCCGATGGACGGGTTGGCCGGCAACACCACGGCGCCCTCGGCGGCGAACAGCTCGGCGAGGCCGGCGCCGGTCGCCACCACCACGGCGGCCCGGCCGTCGGGCCGCGCCGGCGCGGGCGCCGGGGCGGCCTGATCGGCGAAGCGGGTCACCGTGATCCGGTGCGGGCGGCCGGCGACCACGCCCGCCTCGACGGCGGCGCCGACGTCGTTGACGTGCACGTGCACGTTCCAGGTGCCGGCGCCGTCACCGACGACCGCCAGCGAGTCGCCGAGCGGGGTCAGCGCGCCGCGCAGCCGCGCCACCGCCTCGTCGGTGGCGTCGAGCAGGTACTGCACCTCGTAGGCGTACGCCGGGGAGCCGGTCTCCCGGGTGGCGGTGGCGGGCCGGCGCAGCGCGGGCGGCGCGGGCGCCGGCTGGTCGGGGCTCTCCCCCGTGACCACCTCGACCAGCGCGTCGAGCAGCAGACACAGCCCGCGCCCGCCGGCGTCGACCACCCCGGCGCGGGCCAGCTCGGGCAGTTGCTCCGGGGTGCGCGCCAGCGCCCCGGTGGCCGCCTCGGCCGCGGCCCGGGCCACCGCGCCCAGGTCGTCGCTGTCCGCCCGCCGGGCCGCGTCGGCCGCCGCGGCGACCACGCTGAGCACCGTGCCCTCGACCGGCCGGGCGACCGCCGCGTAGGCGGCGGCGGTGGCGTCGGCCAGCGCGGCGGCGAGCTGACGGCCCCGGACCGTCGCCGCGGCGCCGAGCGTGTCGGCCAGGCCGCGCAGGATCTGCGAGAGGATCACCCCGGAATTGCCCCGCGCGCCCAGCAGCGCACCCTGGGCCATCAGCCGCAGCGCGTGCCCGTGCGGGGTGTGCCCGTCGTCGGGCAGGGTGCCCAGGTCCATCGCCAGGGCCTGCTGCGCCGAGGTGAGCGTGAGCACCAGGTTGGTGCCGGTGTCGCCGTCGGGCACCGGGTAGACGTTCAGGCCGTCGATTTCGCCCTGGTGCCGCTGGAGCGCGGCCAGCCCGCTCGTGCACCAGCGGCGCACCGCTGCCGCGTCGATGGTGTCCAGCACGTCGGGAAGCCTACTGGCGCGCACCGACACGCGCCGGGCTCGCCCGGCGTGTCCGGCCGTCGCGCCGGTGCGCCGGGCGGCCCCGGCCGAGGGCCGGTTGGGCGTACGGACCGGCATCGGGTAACCTGACCAGGTTGCCCGGGCTGCGCCTGGCGGCGACCTCATGAACGTTTCAATCCCAGGAGTATCCCGTGGCTAGCGTGTGCGACGTCTGTGGCAAGGGGCCGGGCTTCGGCCACAACGTGCCCTGGTCCAAGAAGAAGACCAACCGCCGCTGGAACCCGAACATCCAGTCGGTGCGTACCCCGGCCGGTGGCGGCACCACCAAGAAGCTTCAGGTCTGCACCTCGTGCATCAAGGCCGGCAAGGTCACCCGCGCCTGACGCGACAGCACCCCACCGGACATCGTCGGCAGCCGGCGGCCCCCGAGGGGGTCGCCGGCTTCTGCCGTCTCCACCGACCAGCGGCGACGGCTGACCGACCGTACGGCGACCCGCCGGCGCCCGCCGGTTAGGGTGCTGCTGCGCCGCCCGTCCGGTTCCGGCGCGAACCGTGGGGAGGAACGACCGGTGCACCTCGATCTGGGCCGCGAGCAACTGGTGATGGTCGGCGGGTCGTTCGGCTCGCTGCGCTGGTTCGACCAGGAGTTGCCGGCCGGCAGTGTGGTGCTGGTCGAGGAGCCGGACGTGATCCGCCGCCGCGACCTGGCCCGGTTCGCCGCCGAGCTGCCGCTGATCGGCCGCCTGGTGGCGGCGGAATACCAGACCGGCCTGGACGTCGACGACCTGCTCGCCCGGGAGCCCGGCCTGGCCGGCGCGCGGCTGGCCCTGCCCGGCCTGGAGTACGCGGTGGGCGCCACCGCCCGGCTGGCCGAGCGGCTCGGCCTGCCCGGCGCCGGGGTCGACGCCGCGGACGTCTTCTCCGACAAGCACCGGATGCGCCTGCTCGCCGACGGGATCGGCCTGGCCAACCCCGCCTACGAGCTGGTCGACGACCCGGACCGGGCGGTCGCGTTCGCCCGCGCGCACGGCGGCCGGTGCGTGCTCAAGCCCACCCGCCGCTCGGGCAGCCTGGGCGTGCAGCTCATCACCGACCCGGCCGAGCTGCCGGCCCGCTGGGCGGCCAGCGCCACCCCGCCCGAGCCGGCCGAGGCCACCGAGCGGGGCCTGCCCACCGGCGTGCTGGTCGAGGAGCTGCTGGTCGGTTCGGAGCACAGTGTGGAGCTGCTGGTCGCCGACGGCGACGTGCTCTTCGCCAACGTCACCGACAAGCGGGTCGCCGGCGGCCGGTACCCGGTGGAGACCGGGCACACCGTGCCGTCCGCGCTGCCCCCGGCCGCGCACGACGCGCTGCGGTCCTCGGCGACCCGCCTCGCCGAGGCGGCCGGCTTCCGCAGCGGCATGCTGCACAGCGAGTGGATCCTCATCGAGGGCGTGCCGACGCTCGTCGAGTGCGCGGCCCGGATGCCCGGCGACATGATCACCGCGCTCATCTCGATCGCCTACGAGCGGGACGTCATCGAGGCGTACCTGCGGGTGCTGTGCGGCGAACGGCCGGCGCTGCCGCGGCGGCCGACCGGCGCGGCGGCGATCGAGTTCCTCATCGCCCCGCCCGGCCGGGTCACCGCGGTGGACGGCCGGCGGGCCGCGCTGCGGGTGCCCGGCGTGCTCGACGTGCAGGTCGAGACGAAGGTCGGGCAGACCGTGCCCGAGCTGCTCTCCTCGGCGCACCGCAGCGGGCACCTGATGGCCTGGGGCGCCACCCCGGACGAGGCGGCGGTCGCGGCCCGCCGCGCCGCCGGGGAGATCCGCATCACCGTCGGCTGACGGTCAGAGCGTGCGGCCGAACGACAGGCAGCCCGGCTCGTCCTGGTAGTAGCCGAAGTTCGGGATCCGCTCGTAGCCGGACGACGTGTACATGGCGATCGCCTCGGGCTGCCGGTCGCCGCACTCCAGCACGATCCGCTTGCGGCCCGCGTCGCGGGCGGACCGCTCGATCGCGGCGAGCACCGACCGGGCCACGCCCCGCCCCCGGGCGGCGGGCGCGGTGTACATCCGCTTCAGCTCGGCCGTGTCGCCGTCCTCGCCGTGGCTGCGCCAGCCGCCGCAGCCCACCGGCTGCCCGGCCAGGTAGGCGACCAGGAAGGCGCCGGCCGGCGGGACGAACTCGGCGGCGTCGACGGGCGTCTCGTCGCCGCTGCCGCCGTACCGCGCGCCCAGGTCGGCCAGCGCCGCCCGGATCAACGCCTGCGACTCCGGCGCGTCGAAGCGCCGCGGGAGGATCTCGATCTCGCTCACCGTGCCAGATTACGACCGCCCCCGGCGCCGGCTCCGCCCGCGCCGCCGAGGACGGACGCAGATCACGGCGGCCCGGCTAGCGGAAGTGGTCCCAGCCGCGCGGGCCGGCGTAGTCGGCGCCGTCGACGGTGACCCCGGCGCCGTCGGTCACCCGACCGACCGGCCGCCAGCCGTCCGGCAGCGCCGCGCCCGCCGGGAACGTCGCCGCCAGGGCGTGGTCGTCGCCACCGGCCAGGATCCAGGAGTAGGGGTCGACGCCGAGCGCCTGTGCCGCGTCGCGCATCTGCCGGGGCACCTCGAACCCGTCCCGGCTCAGGTCGATCGCCACCCCGCTGGCCGCCGCCACGTGCCCGAGGTCGGCGAGCAGCCCGTCCGACACGTCGATCATGGCGGTGGCGCCGGCCGCCGCCGCCGCCGGCCCGGCGGCATACGGCACCTCGGGCCGGCGGAACGCCTCGACCAGCAGGCGGGGCGTGCGGAAGCCGCGGGACAGCACGGTGAAGCCGGCCGCCGCCCAGCCGGTCCGCCCGGCGAGCGCCACCTGGTCGCCCGGCCGGGCCCCGGAGCGGACCACCGGCGCCCGGCCGGCCAGGTCACCGAGCGCGGTCACCGCGACGGTGAGCGTCGGGCTGGCCGACATGTCCCCGCCGACCACGCTCGCGCCGACCAGCGCGGCCTCCGCGCCCAGCCCGTCGGCCAGTTCCTCGGCCCAGGCCGGGTCCAGCTCGGCCGGCAGGCAGAGCGCGACCAGCAGCGCGGTCGGGGTGGCGCCCATGGCGGCGACGTCGGCCAGGTTGGCCGCCGCCGCCCGGTGCCCCACGTCCCGCGCCGACGACCAGTCCCGGCGGAAGTGCCGCCCCTCGACCAGCACGTCGGTGGAGGCGACCACCCGCCGGTCCGGCGCCGCCACCAGCGCCGCGTCGTCGCCGGGGCCGAGCAGGCAGCTCTCCCCGTACGACAGCCGGGCGGTCACCCGGTCGATCAGCCCGAACTCCCCGACACCCGCGACCGTCATGCCGTCCCCTCGTCCCGCTCCGTCGTCCCGCACGTTGCCATCCCTGTCCCCGTACCGGCGTGTGCTCGCTCACCCCGTCCACCAGGCGACCGATAGGGATCAGCCCCGCTCGGTGCGGTAGTTTCACCCTTCGGGCCGCCCCTGGCGGCGACGGACGGAGGTCGAGTCGTGGTACAGGCGTACATCCTCATCCAGACCGAGGTCGGTCGGGCGCGTGACGTGGCCGGTCTGATCGCGGACCTTGCCGGCGTGGTTCGGGTCGACGCGGTCACCGGGCCCTACGACGTGGTCGTGCTCACCGAGGCGAACACGGTCGACGAGCTGGGCAAACTCATTGTCAGCAAGGTGCAGATGGTGCCCGGCATCACCCGCACCCTCACGTGTTCGGTGGTGCGGCTGTAAGTGGAAGAGACGGAGACCACCCCCCGCCGGGACCCCGGCACCCGCCGGGCCGCCCTCTGGGCGACGTTGGTGGCGGTGCCGGTGACCGTGGCGGTGGCCGGCTTCACGTTCGCCAAGCTGGCGCCCGAGTCGCCGGAGGCCACGCCGAGCGCCTCGGCCAGTCCCCGGCCCCAGTCGAGCGCGCCGGTCGAGCTGCCCGCCCCGGCGCTGGCCCAGCGCCCGGCCGTGCTCTGCCGCGCGCTGGTGTCGCAACTGCCCGACAGCGTGCGTGACCTGCGGCAGCGTCCGGTGACCGCGGGCCCGGAGCAGAACGCCGCCTTCGGCGATCCGGCGCTCACCGTGGCCTGCGGCGGCGACGCGCCGGTCAAGCCCTGCCCGTCACCCGCGGCCGGCGGCGACCTGCCCGCCGGATGCTTCCCGGACACCGACGAGGTGTGGACCGTCAACAAGGTCTGCTGGCACCCGGTGCAGGAGGCCGACGCCACGGTGCTGACCGCCGTCGACCGGGAGACCCCGATCCAGGTGCGGGTGCCGAAGACCTACGAGCAGCCGTTGCAGTGGGTTGCCCCGATCTCCGACGCGATCGTCAGCGCGGTCCCCTCGGCGAAGCAGGCTCCCTCGGGCTGCTCCGGCTGACCGGGGCGTCGGCCGTCAGCGGCCGGCGCGGCGGTGCAGGGCGGTGCGGATCAGGCGGTTGACCAGCTTCGGATATTCCAGCCCGCTGGCCGCCCACATGCGCGGGAACATCGACGTCGGGGTGAAGCCCGGCATGGTGTTGATCTCGTTGAGATAGACCTCCAGCTCCGGGGTGACGAAGAAGTCGACCCGGGCCAGGCCGGAGCAGTCCAGCGCGGTGAAGGCGCGGGTGGCGTAGTCGCGCACCTGCCGGGTGACCGCGTCGGGCAGGCCGGCCGGGACGTCGTACTCGCAGACCTCGTCGGCGAAGATGTACTTGGCCTCGAAGTCGTACCAGTCGCGGTCGCCGATCATCCGCACCTCGGCGAGCACGGACGCCTCGGGCGCACCACCGGCCTCGCCCTCCAGCACGCCGCACTCGATCTCGCGCCCCACCACCGCGCCCTCGACCAGCACCTTGCTGTCGATCTCTCGCGCGGTGGCCAGGGCGGCGTCCAGTCGCTCCCAGTCGTCGACCTTGGTGATGCCGAACGAGGAGCCGGCCCGCGACGGCTTGACGAAGACGGGCAGCCCGAGGCGCTCCTTGTCCTCGTCGCTCAGCGACATCCCGGCGCGCAGCACCGCGTACGGGCCCACCGGGATGCCCTCGGCCGCGCAGAGCTTCTTGGTGAACTCCTTGTCCATCGCGGCGGCGGAGGCGAACACGTTCGCCCCGACGTAGGGGATGTCGGCCATCTCCAGCATGCCCTGGATGGTGCCGTCCTCGCCGTATGCGCCGTGCAGCACCGGGAAGACCACGTCGACGTCGGCCAGCGCCACCGGGCCCTGGGCCGGGTCGAGCACCATCAGGCCACCGGCGGCCGGGTCGGCGCGCAGCACCAGCTCGGTGCCGGAGCCGGCGGTGATCTCGGGCAACCGGCGGTCGGCGATGGCGAGCCGCGTCGGGTCGCCGTCGGCGAGCACCCACTGGCCCTGCCGGGTGATGCCGACCGGGACGACCTCGAACTCGTCCGGGTCGAGGGCGGCCAGCACGCTGCCGGCGCTGACGCAGGAGATGCCGTGCTCGGGGCTGCGGCCGCCGAAGACGATCGCCACACGGGTCTTGCCTGGGGTGGTCATGGTCACCTCATCGTTCGCGGCTGCGGCTGGCCGTGCTCGCCGGTGGCGCTCACCCGGTTGACCTTACTGTGCGTTGTCGGCAGCGGCGGCCGATACCCGGGGAAAGCGGAGCCGGGTGGCAACCGGTCAAGGCGACCTGTACGGGGAGTAACGACGCGGCGGCCCGGGCGGCCGGTGGCGGGACCTGCCACCGGCCGCCCGGCTCCCCGACCCCGGTCGCCGCGTGCACGGGGTCGGGCCCGGTGTGGTTCAGGGGGCCGGGTGACGGGGTCGACGGCCGACCGCGATGACCTTGACCCGCTGGCGACCGGCGCGGACCATGCCCAGCGCCATGAACGCGTTGGCGATCCGGTCGGCGGCCTCCCGGCTGCTCGCGCCGACGACCTGCCGGCGGCGCTCCGGGGTGGTGCGTTCGTCGCGCTCGTGGCCGTCGGCCGGTCGCACGTCGGTGAGGACCACGAGGTAGCGGGTCATGCGGCCACCCGCGTCGCCGGGGCGGTTGACCGTCGTCGTCATCGCGATCCCCTCCCCGTCTGGCGGCCCGGAACGGGCACGCGACGATCGGGTCGTGGGGGAGTAAAACCCGATCGTCGCGCGCCCCATCCCCTCCGGTCACTCACCACCACCGTCGCCACGACAACCGGTGGTGAGGACGCCGTCACAGATTGACAGGTGGACAGGCATGAATGCAACTCTCACGGATGTTCTCTCATGCCCACTTTCCCAGCGGATGTGCGACCATCGATGCATGGCGCCGAAGACCGCCCGGGCCCGACGGCTCGGCATCGCCCTGCGTACCTACCGGGAGGCCGCCGGCCTCACCCTGGAGACCGCGGCCGACGAGATCAACAGCACCCGGAGCACGTTGTCCCGCTACGAGAACGCCCAGACGCTGGTCAGCCCGGCCACCGTACGCGCGCTGCTCACCAGCTACGGCGTGGGACCCGACGAGATCGCCGCGGCGGTGCAACTGGCCCGGGACGCCCGCAAGCCCGGGTGGTGGGTGTCCTACTCCTACCTGCTCGACCGCCGCACCATCGACTTCATCGCGCTGGAGGCCGAGGCCACCGGCATCGCCAACTTCGAGCCGTCGGTGGTGCCGGGCCTGCTCCAGACCGCCGACTACATCCGCGGGGTGATGCGCGGCGGCCCGCACACGCTCAGCGACGAGCAGGTCGAACAACGCGTCCAGCTCCGGCTGGACCGCCAGCAACGCGTCACCGGGGAGGACCCGCCGATCCTCGACGCCATCATCGACGAGGGCGCGCTGCTGCGCCCGGTCGGCGGCCCCCCGGTGATGGCCGACCAACTCCACCACCTGCTCAAGATGGCCGAGCTGCCGAACATCACCGTGCAGGTGATCCCGCTCGCCGCCGGCTACCACCGGGGCACCCGGGGATCGCTGCACATCCTGGAGTTCGCCGACCCCGAGGACCCGATCATCGCCTCGGTGGAGACGGTCGCCGGTCAGATGGTCCTCGACCGGCCGGGCGACCTGCGCACCTGCACCAAGATCATGGAGCACCTGCGGACCGTGGCGCTGAGCCCGGCGGCCACTCGGGACCAGCTCCTTCGTCTGTTGAACGAGAGGTGACCACATGAACGGCACGAACCGGCCCCACCCGACGCCGACCGGCTGGCGCAAGAGCAGCCACAGCGGCGACGAGGGCGCCTGCGTGGAGATGGCGTCGCTGCCGGAGTCGGTCGCGGTACGCGACTCCAAGGACCCGACCGGCCCGGTGCTGGTGTTCCCGCCCGCCGCCTGGACCGCCTTCACCGCCGCACCCCCACGCGCCTGACGCCGGCGCGCGTTAACCGGGGGCCCCTGCTCTACCGAAGGCGTTAAGCGGGGGCCCCTCCTTTCACCGCCGCCAGGGCGGCGATGGCGACGCCCCGGGCACCGGCCATGTCCCGGTCGGGGACCAGCGCGAACGTGGCCACCGCACGCTGCTCCTCGCGGAGCACCGTGTGCTCGGCGACCGCGGCGAGGAACCAGTCGCGGAACTCCGGCGCGGCCTCCACCACGCCACCGCCGACGAAGTACGCGTGCGGGTCGGTGAAGTTTGCCGCGATGGTGAACAGCCGCCCCAGCGCCCGGGCCTGCTGGCCGAACACCCGGCGCGCCAGCGGATCGCCCCGTTCGCCGTACTCGCGCAGCAGCTTCGCGGCCCGCGCGGGCTCCTCCGCCGCCAGCGGGTGCTCCGGATGCCGGGACAACCAGTAGGGCAACAGGTTGCGCCGGATCGCGGTGAGCGACGCGACGCTCTCCGCGTCACCGGCGAAGCCGCAGGCGCAGACCGGCACCGGCTGGCCCGGCTCCAGCAACCCGTCCAGCGGGATGTGCACGTGCCCGAACTCGCCGGCCATGCCGGCCGCGCCGCCGACCACCCCACCGCGCTCCACCACACCCCCGCCCAGACCGGTGCCGACGATCGCGGACACCGACGAGCGGGCCGCCGCCTCCGCGCCGAAGTGCACGTGGTGGGCGTAGAGGGCAGCGGCGTTGCCGTCGTTGGCATAGACCACCGGCAGGCCGAGCCGCCGCTCCAGCCCGCCACGCACGTCGTAGCCGCGCCATGCCGGCTGGGCGAAGTTGGTCGAACCGCGCGAGGAGATCACCCCGGTGGCGCTGGCCGGGCCGGGGGTGTCCAGCCCGACCGCGCGCACCAGCTCGCGCGGCACCCTGGTGTGCGCCAGCACGCCGTCGAACGCGCGCGCGAGCGCCTCGATCGCCGCGTCCGGCCCGGCGCCGACCTCGCTCGGGATCTCCAGCAGCCCGTCCACCAGGAAGCGGCCGTCGACGGTCAGCACGGTGGCGTTGTCGCTCGTGCCGCCGTTGTCCAGCCCCACCACCACCGGCACTCCTGCGCTGCCCACCGCCACCGCCTCCCCGTCAGGTCTGACCTGAGGTTAGTTCTCGACGGGCCCACCCGCCACGCGACGTCAGCCGGGCCGGCGGGCGGTCACGGCGGTGGCCTCCCACTCGTCGTCGCGCACCACGCTCGGATCGAGCCCGGCGGCGGTCATCGCCGCGCACAGCGCCGGGGCCTGCTCGGCGCTCACCTCGACCGCGAGGTGCCCGCCCGGGGTCAACCACTCGGCCGCGCCGGCAACGACCCGGCGCAGCACCGCGAGCCCGTCCGCGCCCCCGTCCAACGCCACCGGGGCCTCGTGCAGCCGCGCCTCGGCCGGCAGCGTCGCCACCGCCCCGCTCGGCACGTACGGCGCGTTCGCCACCACCAGGTCCAGCCGGCCGCGCCGGCGGGCCGGCACCGGCTCGAACAGATCGCCCTGGTAGACCGGCACGCCCAGCGGGTCGAGGTTGCGCCGGGCGCAGGCCACCGCGACCGGGTCGACGTCGGCGGCGCCCAGCCACCGGGGCGCCAGCCGGTCGTGCAGCACCACCGCCGCGGCGCCGGAGCCGCAGCACAGGTCGAGCACCGCCGGCCTCGGCCCGGCGACCGCCGCCGCGGCGGCGACCAGCAGCGCGGTACGCGCGCGGGGCACGAACACGCCCGGCTGGACGGTGATCCGCCGCCCGCAGAACTCGGCCCAGCCGAGCAGGTGCTCCAGCGGGAGACCGGCGACGCGGCGGTCGGCCAGCCGGGTCAGCGCCTGCGCCGAGTCGGCGGCGGCGATCAGCAGCTCCGCCTCGTCCTCGGCGAAGACGCAGCCGGCGGCGCGCAGCCGGCGGACGAGGGCCGGACGGTCGGGAGTGAACACGGTGGGTGCCATGGCAAGCCTTTCGGGAACGCTCGTCGGCGCCCCCGGCGTCGCCTCAGCCCCGGGGCGACACGGACTCGGAGGGAGCGCCGGTCCTCTGCTGGTGGATCGGACTCACCTCCTCGGTGTCGGGGCCGCGCGGGCCGTGGCTGCCGTCACGATAACCGAACGGCCGGCCCGCCGTCAGCCCGCGACGGCAGCCGGCCCGTCGGCCAGCGGTCGGCGCTCGGCGGCGTCCAGCGCGGCGGCCACGTCGGCGAGCAGGTCGGCGGCGTCCTCGATGCCGCAGGAGAGCCGGACGAAACCAGGCGCGGTGTCGTCGCCCCACTGGGCCCGCCGGTCGGCCGTGGTGTGCAGCCCGCCGAACGAGGTGGCGGCGGCGACCAGGCGGGACGCGTCGAGGAAGCGGGCCACCCGGCCGGCGTCGCCCAGGTCGAAGGAGAGCACCCCGGGCATCCGGCGCATCTGCGTCGACGCCACCGGGTACGCCGGGTCCGCCGGCCGACCCGGCCAGCGCAGGCCGGTGACGTCCGGCCGGCCGGCGAGCAGCCCGGCCAGCGCCTCGGCGTTGGCGCTCTGCCGGGCCAGCCGCAGGTCGACGGTGGCCAGCGAGCGGTGGGCCAGCCAGCAGTCGAACGCGCCGGGCACCCCGCCGGTGGTGGTCCGCCAGCCGGTCACCGCGTCGCGCAGCGCGTCGTCGCGCGTGGCCACGTAGCCGAGCAGCAGATCCGAGTGGCCGGTGAGCGCCTTCGTGCCGGAGGCGACCACCACGTCCGCGCCGAGGTCCAGCGGGCGCTGCCCGAGCGGCGTGGCGGTGGTGTTGTCCACCGCCAGCAGCGCCCCGGCGGCGTGCGCCGCGGCGGCCAGCGCCGGCACGTCGGCGACGTCGAGGCCGGGGTTCGCCGGCGTCTCCAGCAGCACCAGCCGGACCCCGTCGAAGGACGGGTACGGCCCGGCGGTCGGCGCCAGGGCGACGCGGACCCCGATCCGCTCCAGCGTGTCCGTGGCGAAGGCGCGCACCGGGAAGTAGCCGTCCGCGGGCAGCAACACGGTGTCACCGGGTCGCAGCAGCGTCAGCAGCAGCCCGGTGATGGCCGCCTGACCGCTGGCGAAGACCCGGCAGTCACCGCCCTCCAGCTCGCCGATCGCCGCTTCCAGGAGCCGGCGGGTGGGGTTGTCCGGCCGCCCGTAACCGTCCGGCGCCGCCGCCGGCCCGCGCCACGGGTCGAGGTGGTAGGGCGCGGCGAAGACCGGGCCGGGCAGGAACGGCTGCCCCGGTGCCGGCTCCGGCAGGCCGGCGCGCACGCTGCGGGTGCCGTCGCCCCAGTCGGCGCTCACTCGTAGGACTCCGGCTTGGCGGTGCGGCTCATCAGCGCGTCCACGGCCAGGCGGGGGTCCATGCCCTCGTGGCAGATCCGCTCGATCTGCTCGGTGATCGGCATCTCCACCCCGTGCGCCCGGGCCAGGTCCCGGATGGCCAGGCAGCTCTTCACGCCCTCGGCGGTCTGCCGGGTGGCCGTCTGGGCCTGCTCCAGCGTCTCCCCCCGACCCAGGTGTTCGCCGAACGTGCGGTTGCGGGCCAGCGGTGAGGAGCAGGAGGCGACCAGGTCGCCCATGCCGGCCAGCCCGGCGAACGTGATCGGGTCGGCGCCCAGCGCCACGCCGAGGCGGGCGGTCTCGGCCAGGCCCCGGGTCATCAGCATGGCCCGGGTGTTGTCGCCGAAGCCCATCGCGGTGGCGATGCCGTACGACAGCGCGATCACGTTCTTCACCGCGCCGCCCAGCTCGCAGCCGATCACGTCGTCGTTGGTGTACGGGCGGAAGTAGGGCGTCCGGATCGACGCCTGCACCAGCGCCGTGCGCCGGCTGTCGGTGCCGGCGACCACGGTGGCGGCCGGCTGCTCGGCGGCGATCTCCGGGGCCAGGTTGGGCCCGGAGACCACGACCACCCGGTCGGCCGGCACCCCGGCCGTCTCCATGATCACCTGGCTCATCCGCTTGGTGGTGCCCAGCTCGATGCCCTTCATCAGGGACACCAGGGTGGCGTCGGGGGCCAGGTGCGGCGTCCAGTCGGCGAGGTTGCCGCGCAACGTCTGCGAGGGCACCGAGAGCACCACCACCTCGGCGCCCCCGATCGCCTCGGCGGCGTCGCCGGTGGCGGTGACCCGCTCGGGCAGGCGCACGCCCGGCAGGTACTCCGGGTTGTGTCGTCCGTCCCGGATCGCCGCGGCCACGGCGGGCCGGCGGGCCAGGACGGTCACGTCCCGGCCGGCGTCGGCGAGGATCTTGGCGAACGCGGTCCCCCACGACCCGGCCCCCAGCACCGCCACGTGCCCGCTCATTCGGCGGCCTCCGGCGTGCGGGCCGGCCGCTGCCACAGCGGCGGTGGCGTGCCGCCGCGGATCTCGCCGACCAGATCCCGGATCCGCAGCATGATGGTGTCCGTCATCTCCTCCAGGATGGTCCGGGTCGGCGTGGCGCCGGCCCACCGGCTGAGGTCCACCGGCGGCCCGGCGACCACCGTCACCGGGGTACGCGGGCGCAGCCCGATCCGGGCGGTGCGCGGGTCGAACATCCGCTCCGGACCGATCATCGCCACCGGGATCACCGGCGCGCCGGTGGCCAGCGCCAGCCGGGCCGCGCCGGTCTTGCCCTTCATCGGCCACAGCTCCGGCTGCCGGGTGGTGGTGCCCTCCGGATAGATCACCACCGCGCCTCCCTCGTCCAGCGCGGCGACCAGCTTGTCCAGCGACTTGACCGCCTCGACGCTGCCCCGCTCGACCGGGATCTGCCTGCACCGGTGCAGGATCCAGCCGATCACCGGCACCCGGAAGACGCTTGCCTTGCCGAGGAACTGCGGCCAGCGCCCCGCGTCGTAGATGAAGTGCGCGGAGACCAGCGGGTCGGCGTGCGAGATGTGGTTGGGCACGATGATGATGCCGCCGTCGCGCCGCAGGTGTTCCATGCCCCGCCAGGTGCGCCGGGTCCAGACGGTCAACACCGGCTTCACCAGCACCACGGCGAACCGTTGCCAGAATCCCAGCCTCCGCGGTGCCACTGTGCCTCCTCGTTCCGCCCCACGCGCCCCGGGAGAGAATCATGCCTGCTCGCCCCCGCTCCGGCCAGTGCGGGTACCGCCGCCCGCGCTGGCAGGATGGTCGGTGTGCCTGAGCCCTGCTGGACCGTGGTGATGCCGGTGAAGCGACTCGGGGCGGCCAAGAGCCGCCTGCGGGGCGCGCTGCCCGGCGTACCCCACGAGGAGCTGGCGCTGGCCCTGGCGGCCGACACGGTCCGCGCGGCGCTGGCCTGCCCGGCGGTCGGCCGGTTGCTGGTGGTCACCGACGATCCCCGGGTGACGGCGACGGCGACCACGGCGGGCGCCGACGTCACGGCCGACCCGGCCGCCGGCCTCAACGCGGCGTTCCGGCACGGTGCGGCGGTGGCCGGGCCGGGCGCCGCGGTGGCCGGCGTCACCGCCGACCTGCCCGCGCTGCGTCCGGCCGAGCTGGCCGCGGCGTTGCGCGCGGCCGAGGGGGTACGCGGGTTCGTCGCCGACACCCCGGGCGGGGGCACGGTGCTGCTCGCCGCGCCGGCCGGGGTGCCGCTCGCGCCCCGCTTCGGGCCCGGCTCGGCCGACGCGCACGCGGCGAGCGGGGCGCTGCCACTGGCCGGCGACTGGCCCAGCCTGCGCCGGGACGTGGACACCGAGGCCGACCTGGCCGCCGCCGCCCGGCTGGGCGTGGGCCCGCGCACCGGCGCGCTGCTGGCCGCGACCGACGACCCGGTCCGGTACGGTGCTGACATGCAGGGCACGGTGGCCACCTACGACGCGTCGACCCGCAGCGGGGTGCTGCTGCTCGACGACGGCACCGAGCTGGCGTTCCCGGCCCGGGGGTTCGACGCCTCCGGGCTGCGGCTGCTGCGGCTCGGGCAGCGGGTGCGCGTCGATCGGGACGCCGCCGGCGAGGTCGTTCGGGTGACCTTGCCGACGATGGCCTGAACAACCTGGCCGGAGTTCATTTTCCGTTCACCCTCGGCAGGGAATCATGAGGTGGTGAGCACCCCTCGCGAGCACTCCGACGGTCCGCCGCCCCTCATCGACCCCGGCACGCCCCGCAACGGCCGCCCGACCCGCGGCCGGGACGGGCGCTTCCGCCCGACCCGGCCACCCGAGGAGCGCCTCGGCACCGACCCGAACGCGGCCGGCGCCAGCGGGCTGGACGAGCCCCTCGACCCGGTCGAGGGGCCGGGGCCGGTCACCGAGCCCGGCCCGGACGACGAGCCGCCGGCCACCGAGCCGCTGCCGGAGGACCGCTTCCTCAACCGGGAGCTGTCCTGGCTCGACTTCAACGCCCGGGTGCTGGCGCTCGCCGAGGACCCGCGCACGCCGCTGCTGGAACGGGCGAAGTTCCTGGCCATCTTCGCCGGCAACCTGGACGAGTTCTACATGGTGCGGGTGGCCGGGTTGAAGCGCCGGCTCTCCGCCGGCCTGCCGGTGCGCGGCGGCGACCGGCTGCCGCTGCGCACCCAGCTCGAACTGATCACCGAGAAGGCCGCCGACCTGGTCGCCCGGCACGCCGCCTGCTTCGTCGACGACGTGCTTCCCCGGCTCGCCGAGGAAGACGTGCGCATCCTGCGCTGGAGCGAGCTGGACGACGCCGAGCGGGAGCGGCTGCGCACCTGGTTCCGGGAGCACATCTTCCCGGTGCTGACCCCGCTCGCGGTCGACCCGGCGCACCCGTTCCCCTACATCTCCGGCCGGTCGTTGAACCTGGCCGTCGCGGTGCGCGACCCGGACGGCGGCTCCGAGTTGTTCGCCCGGGTCAAGGTGCCGAACAACGTGCCCCGGTTCGTCCGGGTCGCCCGCGACCGCCCCGGCGTCCGGTTCCTACCGGTGGAGGACCTCATCTCCGTGCACCTCGGGCAGCTCTTCTCCGGCATGCAGGTGGTCGAGTGCCACCTCTTCCGGGTCACCCGCAACGCCGAGGTGGAGGTCGACGAGGACCGCGACGAGGACCTGCTCCAGGCGCTGGAGCGGGAGCTGGCCCGACGCCGGTTCGGTCCCCCGGTGCGGCTGGAGGTGGCCGCGTCCATCTCCGACCACATGCTGGAGCTGCTCGTCCGCGAGCTGGACGTGGACGACCACGACGTGCTGCGGGTCCGTGGCCTGCTCGACCTCTCCGCGCTCTGGCAGGTCTACGGCGAGGCCGACCGCCCCGAGTTGAAGGACCGCCCGTTCGTGCCGGCCACGCACCCGCGCCTGACCGAGGGCGAGGTGCCCCGCAGCGTCTTCGCCACCCTGCGCGACGGCGACGTGCTGGTGCACCACCCCTACCACTCGTTCGCGACCAGCGTGCAACGCTTCGTCGAGCAGGCCGCCGCCGACCCGAACGTGCTCGCCATCAAGCAGACGCTCTACCGCACCAGCGGCGACTCCCCGATCGTCGACGCGCTCGTCGACGCCGCCGCCGCCGGCAAGCAGGTGGTGGTGCTGGTCGAGCTGAAGGCACGCTTCGACGAGGTGGCCAACATCGGTTGGGCGCGCACCCTGGAACGGGCCGGCTGCCACGTGGTCTACGGCCTGGTCGGCCTGAAGACGCACTGCAAGACCGCGCTCGTGGTGCGGCAGGAGGGCAACCAGATCCGGCGCTACTGCCACATCGGCACCGGCAACTACCACCCGAAGACGGCCCGGCTCTACGAGGACTTCGGCATGCTCACCGCCGACCCGGAGATCGGGGCCGACCTGACCGACCTGTTCAACGTGCTCACCGGCTACAGCCGGCAGACCGCCTTCCGGCGGTTGCTGGTCGCGCCGCAGGGCATCCGCAGCGGCCTGATCGAGCGGATCGACCGGGAGATCGAGCACGTCCGGCTGGGCATGCCCGGGTTGGTGCAGTTCAAGGTGAACGCGCTCGTCGACGAGGAGATCACCGACGCGCTCTACCGGGCCTCCCGGGCCGGCGTGCACGTCGACCTGCTGATCCGGGGCATGTGCATGCTGCGCCCGGGGGTGCCGGGGCTGTCGGAGAACATCCGGGTCCGGTCGATCCTCGGCCGGTTCCTGGAGCACTCCCGCATCTTCCGGTTCGGCAACAACGGCGACGCCGAGTTCTGGATGGGCTCGGCCGACCTGATGCACCGCAACCTGGACCGTCGGGTGGAGGCGCTGGTGCAGGTGAGCGACCCGGTGGCCCGGGCCGAGCTGGATCACGTGCTCGCCGCCGCGTTCGAGCCCGAGGTGGACGCGTTCGAGTTGGCCGCCGACGGCACCTGGCACCGGCGTGCCGGCGACGACGACACGCCGCTGACCCACCTCCAGGACCTGCTGTTGGGCCGGGTCGGCGGCCGGGCGGACTGAGCGGGCCGTGACGCGACGCGGGCGGGCATACGGTGAGCCGATGAGCGACGACGGGCCGGTGCGGATCCGGGCGGCGGGCGGGGTCGTCTGGCGCCCGGGCCCGGCCGGCGTCGAGGTCTGCCTGGTGCACCGCCCGCGCTACGGCGACTGGTCGCTGCCCAAGGGCAAGCTGGACGCCGGCGAGCACCCGCTGGTCGCCGCCGTCCGCGAGGTCGCCGAGGAGACCGACGTCCGGGCGGTGCCGCAGGTGCGCCTGCCCACGGTGCGCTACCGCAGCGAGGGCCACGCCAAGGCGGTCGACTGGTGGTCGATGCGGGCGGTCGGCAGCGGCGGCTTCCAGCCCGGCACCGAGGTCGACGAGGTGGCCTGGTTCCCGGTCGACGCGGCGGCCCGCCGGGTCAGCTATCCGCACGACGCCGAGGTGATCGGCACGTTCGCGGCGTTGCCGCCGGTCACCGCCACGGTGCTGCTGGTCCGGCACGCGCACGCCGGCAAGCGGGGCACCTGGACCGGTCCGGACACCGGCCGACCGCTGGACGCCGAGGGGCGGGCGCAGGCGCGGGCGCTGGCCCCGCTGGTGGCGGCGGTCCGCCCGGCGCGCCTGCTCTCCGCCTCGGCCCGCCGGTGCGTGCAGACGCTGGACCCGGCGGCGGCCCGGCTGGACCTGCCGATCGAGGTCTGCGGCGACCTGGACGAACCGAAGCCAGGCCAGCAGCCCGAGGAGTGCGTGCTCGCCGCCGCCGCGAGGCTGGCCGCGCTGGCCGCCGCCGAGCCGGTCGTGGTGTGCAGCCAGGGCAAGGTGATCCCGGGCGCGCTGGAACGGCTCACCGGCGGCCCCGGCGACTTCACCACCGCGAAGGGCGGCGGCTGGCTGCTCCCCTTCGCCGGCGCCCGCCTCCTCCCCCCCGACCGGTTGTAAGGCCGGGCCCCCGGTTAACGCCTGCGGGATAGGGACGGCCCCCGCCGACCGGCGGCGCGCTCAGGGCAGCGTCACGGTGAGGCGTACCGGGAGGTGGTCGCTGGCCTCGGTGCGCGGGGCGCGCACCTCGGCGGCGGTCAACCCGGGCGAGACGAAGACGTGGTCGATCTGGGTGCGCGGGTCGTCGGCCGGGCTGGTCCGCAGCGGCCGGGCCGCGGCCAGCGCGTCCACCAGGCCGGCGCTCGTGAACTCGGCGAACGCCGGGTCGTCCGGCTCGGTGTTCAGGTCGCCGCCGAGCACCAGCGGACGGCCGGCCGCATACCCGGTCGCGAACGCGGCGACCTCGCGGGCCTGCTCCACCGGGTCCCGCCCGGGCGGCGGTTGCAGGTGGGTGGCGACCACGGCCAGGTCCCGGCCGCCGAGGTCGAGCGTGACGCCGAGGGCCTGCGCGCCGGTCGGCGCGCCGTGCGCGGCGAGCGGCCGGCTGCGGCCGGACCGGGCCGGGAACCGGCTGAGCAGCGCGTCGCCCCAGACCGGGTCGGCGGCGGGCGCGAAGACGTACGGCATCCGCAGGCGGGCGGCCAGCAGGGCCAGGGTGTCGTGGCCGCCGTTGAGCCACCAGCCCCGGTCGACCTCGCTGAGCAGCACCACGTCCGACCCGCGCAGTTGCCGGGCCACCGCGTCCAGGTCCAGCCGGCCGTTCAGCCCGAAGCCCATCCGGATGTTGTAGGCGGTGACACGTACCGCCGCCGGCCGCCCGGCGGTCGCCGGTTCCGTCGGCGGGACGTGCGCCTGCAGGCCGAACCCGGTCAGCCCCGTCAGGCCGACGAGGAGCCAGCTCCGCACCGGATCGGACACCGTCGAAGCCGACCAGGTCGGCCCACTGGCCGCCACCAGAGCCACGAGGACGGCCGTGACGCTCGGCACCCAACCGTTGGGGTACCCGAGGTCGTAGGCGGCGTAGTAGACGATCGTGGCCGCCGCGAAGACCACCATCCCGACGACCGCCGCGCGACCGCGCCGCGTCGACGCCCGCCCGTCCACAGCGCCGCCGGCCGTGTCCGTCAGGGCCAGGCAGCCGCCGAGGCCGGCGGCGGTGACGAGGTACGCCGGCCAGAGCCGCCCGGCGGCGAACAGCACCGCCCCGGCGCACAACGCCACCGGCCAGACCACCCGGGCGAGGCGGGCCGGGGGCCGGTACAGCGCGCCCGCGAGGAACAACCCGACCGCGTACGCCGCCAGCAGCGTGCCGCCGGGGCGGGCGAGTCCGGGGAAGCCAGGCGTGCCGGTGCCGGCGGCGGCGCTCCAGATCGCCGGGGCGAGCGCGATCTGGTTGGCCAGCAACAGGGCCGGGCCGAACAGCAACCACGCCCGCTGCCCACCCGCCGGTGACGGAGCCGGACCGGTCGGTCGCTCGGGCCGGTTGGCTGCCGTGGCGGCCAGGAACGCCGCCACCAGGGCCGCGCTCAGGGTCCAGCCGAGCGTGCCACCACGCCAGATCAGGTCCTCGGTGCCGAGCAGCGCGTGCCCGACCGCGTTGCCGGCGAGGCCGAGGGCCAGTCCGGGAACCGGCCGGTCGACCGACGCCGCGGTGGCCGCGAGCCACACCAGGCCGGCCAGCAGCCCGGCACAGGCCAACCAGAGCTGGGCGGCGCCACCGGGTCCGGCGGTCAGCGCCAGCCGGGCGGCGGCGAGCACACCGGCCGCGGCGAGGCCGACCGGGCGAGCGCCGAGCCGGCGCACCAGCGTGGGCGCGGCCAGGGCGAGCACGAACCAGCCGAGCGCGAACGCGCCGAGCAGTTCGGCAGGTGTCTCGGCGGCGCGGCCGAAGAGGGTGATGACCGACGGGAGCCAGACCCGCAGGACGTCGAGCAGGACCGTGACGCCCAAGGCGAGCGTGAGGGTGCAGAGGTGACGGTGCCGCACGGGCGCCTCTTCTCGTGACCGACGGGGTTTCGGCACGGCGATTCTGCGGGCCGGCACGGCGGGCGGTCAACGCGTACCACGAGGCGAGGGCGCCCACCGCGAACGGTGGGCGCCCTCGAACGGGCCGTCCGGTCAGCGCCGGGTGGCGGCCTTCTTGGCCGGAGCCTTCTTCGCGGTCGTCTTCTTCGCCGCCGTGGTCTTCTTGGCCGTGGCGGACTTCGCCGCGGTCGTCTTCTTGGCCGCGGCGGTCTTCTTCGCCGGGGCGGACTTCGCCGCGGTCGTCTTCTTCGCCGCCGCGGTCGTCTTGGTCGCGGCGGCCTTCTTGGCCGGCGCGGCCTTCTTGCTCGCCGCGGTGGTCTTGGTGGCCTTCGCCGCCGTGGTCTTCTTGGCGGCCCCGGTGGTCTTCGCCGCCGTGGTCTTCTTCGCCGCCGTGGTCTTGGCGGCGCCGGTGGTCTTCTTCGCGGCGGTGGTGTCCTTCGGCACCTTGCCGCTGGCCACCATCTCCTTGAAGCCCGCACCCGCCCGGAAGGTCGGGACGGAGGTCTTCTTGACCTTCACCGCCTCGCCGGTCCGCGGGTTACGGGCTGTTCGGGCCCCACGGACGCGCTTCTCGAACGCTCCGAAACCGGTGATCGCCACCTTCTCGCCCTTGGTGACCGCCGCCTGGACCTCAGCGAGTACCGCGTCGAGCGCGGCCGTCGCCGTCTTCCGGTCCCCCAGGCGAACGGCGAGCGCCTCGATGAGCTCGGCCTTGTTCACGACTTCCTCCCGATTGTGCAACTGACTCGACGCGAGCCATTCTGCGCGCACCGTATGCCCTGTGCTGCCTGGACACAAACATTCGGTGGAAAAAAGCCCTTGTGTCGCAACGGATTCGCCCCCACCGGCCGGGCCGGTGGGGGCGAGAAGGGGCCCGCGGTCAGGCGATCGAGGGCAGGAAAGCGGGCCGGGCGGCCTCGTACGCGCCGATCTCGGCCTCGTGCCGGAGGGTGAGTCCAATGTCGTCCAAGCCCTCCATCAGCCGCCACCGGCTGTGGTCGTCGAGCGGGAAGGACCAGGCGGAACCGGCGGCGCGGACCTCCCGGGCGGCGAGGTCGACGGTGACCGGGGTGGTCGGGTCGGCCTCGGCGAGGGCCCAGATCTGCTCCACGGCACCCAATTCCAATTCGACCGGGAGGAGACCTTCCTTCAACGCGTTGCCCCGGAAGATGTCACCGAAGCGGGGGGACACGACGGCCCGGAAGCCCCAGTCCCGCAGCGCCCAGACGGCGTGCTCGCGGGAGGAGCCGGTGCCGAACTCCGGACCCGCCACCAGAATCGACGCCCCGGAATAGGCGGGATCGTTGAGCACGAATGACGGGTCCTCCCGCCAGGCGTTGAACAGGCCGTCGGCGAACCCGGTCCGGGTCACCCGCTTGAGGTACACGGCGGGGATGATCTGGTCGGTGTCCACGTTGGACCGACGCAGCGGCACGGCGGTGCCGGTGTGTGCGGTGAACTTGTCCATCTCTCGGCTGCCCTTCTTACAGCTCGGCGGGGGCGGCCAGGCGGCCGACCACGGCGGTGGCGGCGGCGACCGGCGGGGACACCAGATGGGTACGCCCACCCCGGCCCTGGCGACCCTCGAAGTTGCGGTTGGAGGTCGAGGCGGAACGCTCCCCCGGCTTCAGCGTGTCGGGGTTCATCCCGAGGCACATCGAGCAGCCGGCGAACCGCCACTCGGCGCCGGCGTCGGTGAAGACCTGGTCCAGCCCCTCGATCTCGGCCGCCTCCCGCACCGCGGCGGAGCCGGGGACCACGAGCATCCGTACGCCGTCGGCGACCTTCCGCCCGCGCAGCACGTCGGCGGCGGCCCGCAGATCCTCCAGGCGCCCGTTGGTGCAGGAGCCGACGAAGACCACGTCCACCGCGACGTCGCGCAGGGGCGTGCCCGGGGTGAGGTCCATGTATTCCAGCGCCCGGCGGGCCGCGACCCGCTCCGGCTCGGTGCCGAACGCCTCCGGGTCCGGCACGCTCGCACCGAGCGGCGCGCCCTGACCGGGGTTGGTGCCCCAGGTGACGAACGGGGTGATCCGGCTCGCGTCCAGCGTCACCACGGTGTCGAACGTGGCACCCTCGTCGGTGGGCAGCGTCCGCCAGTGTTCGAGCGCGGCGTCCCAGTCGGCGCCCTGCGGCGCGTTGGGCCGCCCCTTCAGGTACGCGAACGTGGTCTCGTCCGGCGCGATCATGCCGGCCTTGGCACCCCACTCGATGGACATGTTCGCGATGGTCATCCGGCCTTCCATGGAGAGGTCGCGGATCGCCTCGCCCCGGTACTCCACGATGTGACCGCGCCCGCCGCCGGTGCCCACCTGCGCGATCAGCGCGAGCACCAGGTCCTTCGCGGTGACGCCGGGCGCCAGCTCGCCGACCACCTCGACCGCCATGGTCTTCGGCCGGGCCTGCGGCAGCGTCTGGGTGGCCAGCACGTGCTCGACCTCGCTGGTGCCGATGCCGAAGGCGAGCGCGCCGAACGCGCCGTGGGTGGCGGTGTGCGAGTCTCCGCAGACGATCGTCATGCCCGGCTGGGTGAGACCGAGCTGCGGGCCGATGACGTGCACGATGCCCTGGTTCTCGTCGCCCAGCGGGTGCAGCCGCACGCCGAACTCGGCGCAGTTGCGGCGCAGCGTCTCGATCTGGGTGCGCGAGGTGGGGTCGGCGATGGTGAGCAGGTCGCCGCGGCGGGCCCGGAACGCCGGGTCGTCGTACCCGGTCGGGGTGTTGTGGTCCTCGGTCGCGATCGTCAGGTCGGTCCGGCGGACCCCGCGCCCGGCCAGGCGGAGCCCGTCGAACGCCTGCGGGCTGGTCACCTCGTGCAGCAGGTGCAGGTCGATGAAGAGCAGGTCCGGCTCGCCGGCGGCGGAGCGGACCACGTGCGCGTCCCAGACCTTCTCGGCCAGGGTCCTCGGTCGAGTGACTCCCACCATCTGGACATCCTAAATTCTGGGAGGTAAATTTCGGCTTGTGGGACACAGTATGAGCGGTGTCGGCGTTCTCGACAAGGCGGTGGTCATCCTGGCCGCCTGTGTCGACGGCGCCAGCCTGGCCGAACTCGTTGAACGCACCAAGCTGCCCCGGGCCACCGCGCACCGGCTGGCGCAGGCGCTGGAGATCCACCGGATGTTGGTCCGGGACACGCAGGGCCGGTGGCGCCCGGGCCCACGCCTGGGCGAGCTGGCCAACGCGGCCCCCGACGTGCTGCTGACCGCCGCCGAGCCGCTGCTGGCCGCGCTGCGCGACGCCACCGGGGAGAGCGCCCAGCTCTACCTGCGCCGCGCCGACGAGCGCATCTGCGTGGCCGCCGCCGAGCGCGCCAGCGGCCTGCGGGACACCGTCCCGGTCGGCTCGGTGCTGCCGATGACCGCCGGTTCGGCGGCGCAGATCCTGCTCGCCTGGGAGCCGCCGGAGGCGGTCATGCCACTGCTGCCGCGCGCCAAGTTCACCGGCCGCACCCTGGCCGAGGTGCGCCGGCGGGGCTGGGCCCAGAGCGTGGCCGAGCGGGAGGCCGGCGTGGCGAGCGTCTCGGCCCCGATCCGGGACCGCACGGGCCGGGTGATCGCCGCGATCAGCATCTCCGGCCCGATCGAACGCCTGGGCCGCCGCCCCGGCGAACGCCACGCCATGGCCGTAGTCCGCGCCGGCCAACGCCTCTCCGGCCTCTAACCCCACCCACCCCCATCCCGCCGCGTTGATCATGAAGTAGGCGGCGCCTATGATGATCAACAGGGCGGGGTGAGCGGGTGGGGGAAGGCGAACGGCCCGTCTCGCTCCGCGAGACGGGCCGTTCGGTGAAAGTAGCCCCGACCGGATTCGAACCGGCGCTACCGCCTTGAGAGGGCGGCGTCCTGGGCCACTAGACGACGGGGCCAGGCACATTTCCTGCTTCACCGCCCTCGCGGGCGGTGCGGCAGTAGTCTAGCGGCACCACGTCCGGCGCCGCCGAGGGGGGTCACCCCCACAGGTGGGCCGAACAGCGGAACAGCCCGCCCCGAGCAACGGGACGGGCTGACGGTGCTGTAGCCCCGACCGGATTCGAACCGGCGCTACCGCCTTGAGAGGGCGGCGTCCTGGGCCGCTAGACGACGGGGCCAGAACCTTCATGCACTCCGGCAGCGGCAACTGCCAGAATCCAGCGGCCGGGATTCTCCACGAACCCGCGGCTGCGCTGGGGTACCAGGACTCGAACCTAGACTAACTGAACCAGAATCAGTCGGGCTGCCAATTACCCCATACCCCATTGGCCCCTTGCGGCGCCGGGAATGAACTTTACCCTCCCGGTGCCGGCAGGCCAAATCCAACCCCCCGGACCGCATGTGACCTGCGGAAACGAGGCATCGAAGCCGGATCAGACGACCGGGACCACCGGGTTGCTCAGCTCCCCGATCCCCTCGATCCGCACGGTTACCGTATCCCCCTCGGTGAGCGGGCTAACCCCCGCCGGGGTGCCGGTGAGCACCACGTCACCGGGCAGCAGCGTCATCACGTGCGAGATGTACGACACCAGGCCCGGCACGTCGAACACCATGTCCTTGGTCCGGCCGAGCTGGCGCACCTCCATCTCCTCCGGGTCGCGGCCCACCTCGCAGCGGATCTCCAGGTCGCGGACGTCCAGCGCGGTGGTGATCCACGGCCCGATCGGGCAGAACGAGTCGAAGCCCTTGGCCCGGGTCCACTGACCGTCGGACCGCTGGAGGTCCCGCGCCGTCACGTCGTTGGCACAGGTGTAGCCGAAGATGGCCCGCTCGGCGGCGGCCCGGTCGGCTCGGCGCGCGCCGGGGGCGCCGATCACCACGGCCAGCTCCGCCTCGTGCTCGACCTGCGTGGAGAAGATCGGCAGGCGGATGGCGTCGCGCGGACCGATCACCGAGGTGGACGGCTTCAGGAAGAGCAGCGGCTCCTTCGGCACCTCGCTGCCGTGCTCGGCGGCGTGCTCGGCGTAGTTGCGGCCGACGCACACCACCTTGCTCGGCAGGATCGGCGACAGGAGCCGGACGTCGGAGAGCGCCCAACGGGCGCCGGAGAACTGGATCTGCCCGAACGGATGGCCCTCGATCTCGGCGATGGTCAGGCCCTGCGGCCCGGCCTCCGGCTCGCCCTCGACGACCCCGAACGACATTCCCTTGGCATGAGCGAAACGAGCGATACGCACCCGGCCAATCTATCCCGGTCCCCCGCACCGGCCGCCGGACACCGGCAGGTGGCACGCGTCGCGGCGGGGCCCCGCCATGGTACGTCGCCCCGCACCGGCCGGGGCGGAAATGCCCGCTTCGTACCCGCCCGGCGGCCACCGGCCCATAGCTTCGGTTGCGGAGGTTCGTTGGTATGCCTGCATCGAGACGACACCACAGGACCCTGGCAGTGCTCGTGAACTGTCTCGGCGTCATCGCCGCCGTGCCGGCGCTGCCCCCGGCGGCGCCCCGGGCGGCGGCGGCTCCCGCCCGGCCCGCCCCACCACCGGCCGTGGTCGCCGCACCCGCCCGCCCGGTCGCGGCGGCCACCGGAATCCCGACCGGTGTGCCGGCCGTGCCCCCGGCGGTGCCGACCACCGGCCCGGCGCCGGTCCGGCCGTCGATGCCACCGGTCAGCGTGGCCGTCGGCGCGGCCGGCACGCCCGCGCCGGGCTACCGGATCGAGGTGCGCAACGCCGGGACGGCGCCGGTCGAGACGATGGTCCGGCAGGAGCTGCCGAGTGGCGCCCGGGCCACCACGGTGACCGGCGGCGGTCGGGCCACCGGCCCGGTGGGGGCCACCGCAGGTGTCATCACCTGGCGGCTGCGGCTGCCGGCGCGGAGTACGACCGCGCTGCACACCGCGCTCGCGGTGACCGGGCCGGGCCGGTCGGTGACGGCACCCACCTGCGTCTACGGCACCGACGGCACCCGGCCGTACGACTGCGCCACGGCGACCTGGGTGAACCCGGCCACGGCCCCGGCTGCGCAGGTGACGGCGGCCCCGCTCTGGCGCCGCCCGCCGGTGCTGCTGGCCGCGCTCGCCGCCGTGCTGGTGGTCACCGGCGGGGTGCTCTGGTGGGCGGCGCGACGCCGGCGGCGGCCGGCCGGCGACGCGCCGCTGCGCACCGTCAGGTCCGGCACGGGCCCGGCCGGCACCGTCTACCCGCGCCCGGCGCTGCCCACCCCCGCGTCCCGACGTCGCCGGCCGCCGGTCTGGCTGGCGGTCGGCGTGGCCGCGGCGGTGCTGGCCGGCGTGGTCGGCGCGGCGGCGTGGACCGCCACCCAGCGGGTCGCCGCGATGGACACCTCCAAGCAGCCGACCAGCGGCGCCTGGGTGGGCAGCACCGTCAGCGGCGGGCTCGGGGTGCCGCTGCGGGAGACCGCGTTCGAGTTCACCGTCTACCGGATGAGCTGCGGCGCCGGTGTGATGCCGGCGGCACCCGGCGGCGGGCGGCCCTGCCTGGCCACGGTCGGCGTGCGCAACGTCACCTCGGAGCAGCAGACCTGGCACGGTCAGTTGCAGCGCGCGTACCTGCCCAGCGGCAACTGGGTGGCCGCCGACGAGGACGCCACCCGGGTCGCCAACCTCGGTCGGGACCCGTTCGCCCAACCGGTGGCCGCCGGGCGGCGGGTGCTGCTGCCGCTGGTGTTCACCGTGCACGGGGCGCAGCCGCCGAAACAGTTGGAGCTGCGCAGCGGCGTGTTCTCCGCCGGCGTGCGGGTGGACGTGGACTGACCGAGGGCGGGGCGCGGTGCGTACCCTGGTGCCGTGACCGCCGCCCTCGCCCCCGCCGCCGTGCTCGACGCGGCCGACTGGCAGGCCCGCCGGCGCGACCACGAGGAACGGGTCGACGCCTGGCTGGCGCCGCACCTGGCCCGCCGCCGCACCGGGGTGAAGCATCCGGTGGAGGACTTCCTCTTCACCTACTATTCGCACCGCCCGGCCCAGTTGCGCCGCTGGCATCCGGGCGCGGGCGTGGCGCTGCGCGACGCCGACCCGGCCGGGTTCGGCCCGGACTACACCGCCGGCGCCGCCGGGCTCACCCTCGACACCGGGCGGGTACGCGCGCGGCGCACCGAGTCGATCGCCTGGATCCGCACGCTGCTGGTGGCGACTGCCGGCCGGGTGGCGCAGTTCGGCTGCTTCGGCATGCACGAGTGGGCGATGGTCTACCGGCAGACCCAGGAGCAGGTGCGGCACAACGCCTGGCCGCTGCGGCTCAGCCCGGCGGCGACCGCGGCGGTGGTCGAGGAGCGTGGCGTCCGGTGCAGCCACTTCGACGCGTTCCGCTTCTTCACCACCCCGGCCCGGCCGCTCAACGTGCTCCAGCCCGCCCGGGAGAGCCAGCACGCGCTGGAGCAGCCGGGCTGTCTGCACGCCAACATGGATCTCTACAAGTGGTCCTACAAGCTCTCCCCGCTGGTGCCGTCGGAGCTGGTGGCGGACGCGTTCGCGCTGGCCCGGGAGATCCGCGTGCTGGACATGCGGGCCAGCCCGTACGACCTGGCCGACCTGGGCCATCCGCCGGTGCGGGTGGAGACCCCGGAGGGCCGGGCGGAGTACACCACCGCCCAGCGGGGGTTCGCCGAGCGGGCCGCCGGGCTGCGCGCCCGGCTGCTGGCCGCGCTGGACCGCGCCGCGCCGGTCGGCCCGGCCTGAGCCGGCGCGGGCCGACCGACAGCGGCGAGGTGTCCGGTCGATCGCGCCGGGCGCCCCGGTGGGACCGCGCCGGCCGGCTCGGCTGGTCGGAGCCGGCCGGCGGGTGCCGCTCGCCGGTCAGCCGAGAGTGCAGACGGGCAGCGGCGGCGGGTTCGGCACCGCGCCGTCGGCCAGCAGGCCGAACGTGGCCTCGGCGCCCGGGGCCAGCGCGCCGTTCCAGGTCGCGCCGCGCGCGGTCACCGCGGTTCCGCTCTGCGCCAGTTGGGCGTTCCACGCCTGGGTGATCCGCTGGCCGCCGGTGAGCGAGAAGCGGACCACCCAGTAGGGAATCGCCACGGCCCCGGTGTTGCGGACGGTGATCTCGGCCTGGAAGCCGCCCGGCCACTGACCGATGATCCGCCAGGTGGCCGTGCAGCCGCCGACCGTCGGCGTCGGCGACGGGCTGTCGGTCGGATACGGGAGTCCGGTCGGCGTGCCGGTGGGCGTCGGAGTGGGCGTCGGCGAGGTGGTCGCGGTCGGGGTGGGCGTCGGGATGGTCCGGCGCAGCGCGGCGGTGAGCGCCGGGTACCACCGGTCGGACATCTTCTGGTCGCCGGCGGCGTTCGGGTGCACCCCGTCGTAGGTGTCGGTGGCGGTGCTGAAGCCGGTCCACTGGTCGACCACCACGATCGGCGAGGCGGCGGTGGTCCGCGCCGACGCCCAGCCGTCGATGGCGGCGTTGAGCGCGACGGTCCGCTGCCCGCACTGCGGGCAGCTCGCCGGGTTCATCGGGATGATCTTCGCGACCAGCACGGTGGTGGCCGGGTTCGCGGCCCGCATCTGGTCCACCAGCTTCGAGTACGCGGCCAGGATGGTGCCGGGCGCGATGTTGCTCCACACGTCGTTGGTGCCGAGGTGCATCAGCACCACGTCGGGGTGGGTGGCGGCGAGCCAGCCGGGAAGCAGGTTCTGGTTGGCGATGTTCGTCGCCAGGTAGCCGCCGTGGCCCTCGTTGTCGCCGTCGTAGGTCACGCCGCAGCCCTGCGGCCCGAGGGTGCCGACGAAGTCGACGTCGGTGTAGCCGGTGGACTGGAGGCGGTTCCACAGCACGGCGCGCCAGCAGCCGGGCGACCCGGTGATGGAGTCGCCGAGCGGCATGACGCGGACCGGGGCGGCGGCCGCGGCAGCGGGTGGGGTGGAGACGAGGGCGAGGCCGAGGGCCAGGGCGGGCAGCAGCGCGGCAATCGCGGTGAGCGTGGCGCGCAGGCGGTTTCGGGACATGCGGGAGGGACTCCTGTCACGTGACGGTTGGTCGGTGACGGCCCTGACGCTCCCCTAGGCATTGAAGCGCTTCGACGCCTCGGACTCAACCCTCCGGACGGCCCCGGTGCCGGAACCACTCGGGCGCGAGGATCGACATGACCGTGGTGTCGACCCAGTCGTCGCCGTCGCGGAGCACCTGCCGCAGCGTGCCCTCGGCGACGAAGCCGACCTTCTCGTAGGCCCGACGGGCCCGCGGGTTGAACGCGAACACCTCCAGCCCGATCCGGTGCAGGCCGAGCCGCTCGAAGCCGTGGCCGACGATCAGCCGGACCGCCTCGGTGCCGAGGCCACGGTCGCGCCCGCCGGGGCCGATCAGGGTGCGGAAGTTGCAACTCGCGTTGACCCGGTCCCACTCGTTGAGGACCACCTCGCCGACGCAGGCCCCGCCGGCCCGGTCCACCACGGCCAGGTCGAGCCGGTCGGTCTGGCCGTTGCGGGTGCCGTACCAGGCCCGCAACCGGGCCGGTTCGAAACCCTCGCCGGGCGGGCTGCCGGTGAGCCGGGCCACCTCCGGGTCGGCCAGGACCGCCGCGAGCGCGGGCAGGTCGCCGTCGTGGAACGGGCGGAGCAGCACACGCTCGCCGGTGAGCGTGGGCTTGACGGAGAAGTCGGTCGGCACGGGGCGATTCTGCGACCCGCACGGCCGGCCGCTCAACCGGATTCCGGGTCAGTCGCCGTCCACCCGGCGGTCGCGTTTGCGCTGGGACTGCCGCTTCTTGTCGGCCAGCCGGCGCTCCTTCGCGCCCCGTGACGGGCGGGTCGGCCGGCGCGCCTTCGGTGGCGGGGCGACCGCCTCGCGCAGCAGCGCCGCCATCCGTTCCCGGGCCGCCTCCCGGTTGGCCAGTTGCGCTCGGTGCTCGCTGGCCGCCACGGTCAGCACACCGTCGACCAGCCGGCCGGCGAGCCGGTCCAGGGCCCGCTCCCGCAGCGCCTCCGGCACGCTCGGCGAGCCGGCCAGGTCGAAGCTCAGCTCGACCCGGGAGTCGGTGGTGTTGACCCCCTGGCCGCCTGGGCCGGACGACCGGGAGAACCGCTCCCGCAGCTCGGCGGCCGGCACCACGAGCCGGTCGGTCACCCGCAGTCCGTCGTCCACGACCCCGAGGCTAGCGCCCCGGGCGGTGGCTCGGGCTCGGGGTCACGGTCGGTGCGGGACCGGCCCGCTCCTCGTTCGAGCCGGCCGCCGCGTAGGCGGCGGCGCCGACCAGCAGCAGGGCGATCACGGCGGCTTTGACGGCCACGCCCCGGATCGCCGCCCACGCGGTGCGCCGGGCGCCCGGCACGCTGGTCCGGACCGTCTGATAGTCCTTCCAGCCGCGCTTGGCACGGGCGTACGACGCGCCGACTCCGGCGCCGATGACCAGGCCCACCAGGAGGAGGGCCGCAAGGACAGCTTGCTCCACCTCCGCCAGTATCCATACTCAGCGTAATATTTCCATTATCCGATGCTCCCACGCCGGATATCCGACACTTCCCGCCCGTCTGCGCAGGTCAGCCACCCTTGCCGATGATCGTGTCGGCGGTCTGCTGCACCTGGTCGATCGGGATGGCGAAGCCGATGCCGATCGAGCCGTTCCCGTCGATGGTGGCGATGGCGGTGTTCACCCCGACCACCTCACCGCGCGCGTTCACCAGCGGTCCGCCGGAGTTGCCCGGGTTGATGGAGGCGTCGGTCTGCACCGCGGTGTGCCGGCCGTTGCCGATCCGCACCTGCCGGTTGAGCGCGCTGACGATGCCGGCGGTGACCGTGCCGGAGAGCCCGAGCGGGGAGCCGACCGCGAGCACCGGCTCGCCCACCCGGGTCGCGTTCGGCTTGGCCAGCGGCAGCGGCGGCAGGCCGGCCGACGCGGGCACCTTGAGCACGGCCAGATCGCTGTCCGGCGCCCGGCCCACCACCTCGGCGGCGAGCCGACGCCCGTCCGCGGTCTCCACGGTCACCGGGCCGGCACCGCCCCGGGCCAGGATGTGGTCGTTGGTGACGATGTGCTGCTCGTTGTCGATGGCGAACCCGGAGCCGGACGCGCCCGCGCCGGACCTGCCGCCGACCAGCACCGAGACCACCCCGGGCACCGTCCTGCCGGCGGCGGTGACCAGTTCGGCCGGCACCGGGGCGGCGGCGGCCGCCGACGGGCCCGGCGCGCCCCGGTCGGCCGCCCAGGTGCCGGCCGCGGCCCCGGAGACGGTGGCGAGCGCCACCACCGCCGCCGCGCTCAGCAACCGGCTCCGCCAGCTCCGCCGGCCCGGCGGCACATCGAATCCGGGTACGTCGGACCGGCCGCGCCCGTCCGGGTCCAGCTCGGGCGAGACGAACCACGGGCCGCGCGGCTCACCGAGTCCGGTCTGCACTGCCATGCCTGGCTCCTCACGTGTCGTGCGTCGTCCGCCTCACCGGCGCGGTCAGGGCAGTCGGGAGAACCACCGCAGTGATCCGGCGGCGGCGCCCATGGCCAGGACCAACCCGAGACCGATGAAACGGGCCGAGATGTCCTGCCGTTGCGTGCGGTAGCCGACCGAGGTGCCGATGTCCTCGTAGACGTCCTTCAGCTCGCGGCTGGTCGACGCCTCGTGGAAGCCGCCGCCGGTCTCCTCGGCGACCGCCTTGAGCGTCTGCCCGTCCACCGGCACCTGGATCGCCCGGCCGCCCCGGTCGACCGAACCGCCGGGCGTGCCGAACGAGATGGTGTGCACCGGGACCTTGGCCGCCACCGCCTGGTCGGCCGCCTCCATCGGGTCCGTCCCGGAGGTGTTCGCGCCATCGGACAGGATGATGATCCGGGCCGGCGGCGGGTCCTTCGCGGCGGTGGCGTCCAGACTCTTCACCGCGCCCAGCGAGGTGCTGATCGCCTCGCCGATCGCGGTGCCCTGCACACCGGTGATGCCCTCGGCGAGCCGCTCGATCCCCTCGTGCAGCGCCTCGCGGTCGGTGCCCGGTGGCACCAGCACCGCCGCGCTGCCGGCGAACGCCACCAGGCCCACGTTGAACTCGTCCGGCAGTCCGTCGACGAAGGTGCGGCCGGCCTCCTTCGCCGCGGTCAGCCGGTCCGGGTCCACGTCGGAGGCGAGCATCGAGGTGGAGACGTCCACCGCGACCATCACGGTGGCTCGTTCCCGGGGCACCCGCACCTCCGCCTCGGGCCGGGCGAACCCGACCACCAGCAGCGCCAGCATGCCCAGGAAGAGCCCGGCCGGGACGTGCCGGCGCCAGGCCGGCCGGCGCGGGGCCACCCGGTCCAGCAGGCGCAGGTTGGTGAACCGGAGCGCGTAGCGGCTCTGCCGGCGCTGGAGCACCAGATAGCCGGCGACCAACGCGGCGACCGCGAGCAGCAGCCAGAGGCGGGCGGGCGACTGCCAGCTCATGCGGCACCTCCCCGGCCGCCGGCCGGTGCCAGGGCCAGCCGGCGCTGCTCGTGCACGTGCCGGACGACGTCCACGCACCAGTCCCGGTCGGTGCGCAGCGCCAGGTGGGTCGCGCCGGCCCGGCGCAGGGCGCGGCGCACCCGGTCGCGCTCGGCGGCGGCGGCCCGCGCGTACCGCTCGCGCAACGCCGGGTCGCCGGTCCACACCTCGCGGCGCCGCCCGCTCTCCGGGTCGAGAAGGGTGACCAGTCCGACGTCGGGCAGCTCCAGCTCGCGCGGGTCGGTCACCTCCACGGCGAGCACCTGGTGCCGGGCCGCCAGCCGGCGCAGCGCCGCCGCCCAGGGCGGGGGCGTGTCCGGGTCGTCGGGCAGTTCGTCGAGGAAGTCGGAGACCACCACCGCCAGCCCTCGCCGGGTGGCCACCCGCTGCAGGCCGGCGAGGCCGTCGGTCAGGCCCGGCGTCGGGGTCGCGGCGCGCCCGCCGGCCCGGCCCGGTCCGCGCGGGTCCGGCGGGTCGCCGGTACGCGGGGCGCCGAGCAACGCGCGGAGCAGCCCGAGCAGATGGACCCGCCCGCTGCGGGCCGGAAACCGGCGCAGCCCGTCGGCGGTCAACACCTGCGCGCCGAGCCGGTTGCCCACCCCGGCGGTGAGGAAGCCGACGCCGGCCACCGCGGCCACCGCCAGCTCCCGTTTGTCCAGGGTGGATGTGCCGTACTCCATGCTGGCGCTGGCGTCGACGAGGAGCCAGGTGGTCAGCTCCCGGTCGGCGTCGACCTCCCGTACGTGCGGCACGGTGGTCCGCGCGGTCACCGCCCAGTCCATCCGGCGCACCTCGTCCTCGCCGGGCCGGTATTCCCGGCTGCCGGCCGTCTCGCTGCCGGGCCCGGGCAGCAGGCCCCGGTAGCGGCCGTGCAGCAGGCCGTCGAGCCGCCGGGTCACGGTCAGCTCCAACCGGCGCAGCCGCTCGTCGGGGGCGAGGTCGGCGATCCCGGGGTCGGCGGCGCCGAGCCCGGCGCGGGCGGCGACGCCGGGACCACCGGACGCATCCGGACCGGCGTGCGGCCGGACCGAGGCCGCCGTACCCGGGCCGGGCCGGGCGGACGCGGCGGCGGGAGCGGCCCGGCGGTTCACGCCGCCGCCAGGTCCGACGCCGCCGGCGCGGGCCCGCTCACCAGTCGGGGCGGTGGCACCGCCTCGACCAGGCGGCGCACCACGTCCACCCCGGACACCCCGTCGGCGACCGCGTCGAAGGAGAGCACCAGCCGGTGCGCCAACACGTCCACCGCCAGCTCGCGCACGTCCTCGGGCAGCACGTAGTCCCGGCCGTGGATCAGCGCGTGGGCCCGGGCGGCGGCCACCAGGCCGAGCGTGGCGCGTGGGCTCGCCCCGTACGCCAGCAGCGGCGCGATCTCGGGCAGGCCGAAGCGGCCCGGGTCGCGGGTGGCGAGGATGAGCCGGACCACGTACTCGGCGAGCGCGTGGTGGACGAAGACATCGGCCGCGCGGCGTTGGAGTTCCCGCAGCCGGGCCGGGTCGAGCACCCGGCGCGCGGTGGGCCGTTCGGTGCTCATCCGGTAGAGGATGGCCAGTTCGTCGGCGTCGCTCGGGTAGTCGACCACGACCTTCATCAGGAACCGGTCCCGCTGCGCCTCGGGCAGCTGGTAGACCCCCTCCGACTCGATCGGGTTCTGGGTGGCCAGCACCAGGAACGGTTCGGGTACGGGCCAGCTCCGCCCGGCGATGGAGACCTGCCGCTCGGCCATCGCCTCGAGCAGCGCCGACTGCACCTTGGCCGGGGCCCGGTTGATCTCGTCGGCGAGCACCAGGTTCGCCATGACCGGGCCCAACTCCACGTCGAACGTCTCGGTGGAGGCGCGGTAGATCCGGGTGCCGACGATGTCCGACGGGACCAGGTCGGGGGTGAACTGGATCCGGGAGAACGTGCCGCCGACCACTGTGGCGAGCGTCTGCGCGGCAAGCGTCTTCGCCACCCCCGGCACGCCTTCCAGCAGGCAGTGGCCGTCGGCGATCAGCGCGGTGAGCAGGCGGTCGACGAGCCGGTCCTGCCCGACGATCACGCGTTTGACCTCGAAGAGGGTCTGGTCCAGCTCGACGCCGCTCGCGTCCGCATCGACCGGGGTGGGCATGCTGGCCAGGGTGTCCGAGATGTCCGTCACGGTGCTTGCTTCCCGGGCCGGAGCCGCGACAAACGTCGGATTATCCGGCCCAGGGCGGCCCGGGACGCCCCGGACCGGGAGGACCTCCCCGCCCCGGCGACAACCACGCGAAGCGGTGCGCGGAGCACCGGAGGGTGACGGAACACGACACCGGCCCCCACCGTGGCGGGGGCCGGTGCGTGGCGGGGCGGGTCAGCTCGTGACCACGAGGTGGAACGGCCGGGGCGAGTAGGAACCGCCGGAGGTGCGGGTCTGCACGAAGACCGCGTTGGGGATCAGGTAGCGCGGCGCGACGGACACCTCGCCGCCGGGCGGGACGTTGTTCGAATCGTTGGTCCCGACGGTCGCCACGTACGCCTTCTGGCTCACGTTGTAGTCCAGCAGCACCTGGTACTGCCCCGGGGACACGCCCACGCCGGGCGCGAACCGGAACGCGGACACCACGTTGCCGGAGTGTTGCAGCAGCGTCCCGGTGGACGACACGACCGCCCAGGCGACCTGACCCGCGGCCGGCGGCGCCAGGGTGGCGCGCATGGCGGTCCGGGCGGCCCGCTGCTCGGCCGTGCCGACCGGCGGCTGTTGACCGGCCGCCCGGGCCGGCGGCTGACCGACCTTCGACGCGGGCTGGGCGGCGACCGCGATCCCGCCACCGGCCACGGTGAGCGACAGCACGGCGAGCGCCACCACCGTCGCCTTTCGCTTGAAGAATGTAGCCATGACAGATCTCCCTCTTTTGACCGTGGTGATACGGCGGGCGCGAACAATTGCGGATCATCAGGGATCCGCATCGGGAGCGCACCGCTGCTGAGCTGGCCTTACTTGGAGAGTTGAGCGCCTCAACCAGGTGGAACCTAACACCGCAAAAAAGGCCGGTCAATAGCTGCCGACAGGAGTCGTCGACCGCCCGGAAACGCGCCGGAAATTGTGAGAAGAATGCACTCCACCATTCACGAAATTGCTTCGCGGAGGCACCGGTAGGGTGACCGGCGTGAGCACGGTGACGACTCCCCCGCGCGGCGGCGTCCGGGGTGGCCGGTGGACGACGGCGGCATGCTGGCTGGCCGTCGCGCCGGTGGCCGCCTGGGCGCTGCTACGCCTGACCGGGCTGGAGCGGGGCCCGCTGGTGCTGACCACCGCCTTCACGCCGTACGTCGCAGCGGTGGCGCCGGCCGTCGCGGTGCTGGCCCTCGCGCTGCGGCGACGCCTGCCCGCGGTGGTCGCGGCGCTGGCCACGGTGGCGCTGCTCGCCGCGGTGGCGCCGCGTGCGGTCGCCGACGACCAACCCGCGGCCGGCGGGCCGGTGCTGCGGCTGCTCACCGCCAACCTGCGCCTCGGCTCGGCCGACCCGGCGGCGCTGGTGTCGCTGGTCCGGACGCACCGCGTGGACGTGCTCACCGTGCAGGAACTCACCCCGGGGCTCGCCGCTGACCTGGACCGGCTCGGCCTGGCCACGCTGCTGCCGCACCGGTCGCTGAGCCCCGAGGTGGGCTCCACCGGCTCCGGTGTCTACGCCCGCCACCCGCTGCGCGACCCCGGCTACCGGCGTCACCGGAGATACTTCCTCACCCAGGCGTACGCGACGGTCACCGTGCCGGGAGCGCCGCCGCTGCGGGTGGAGTCGGCCCATCCGGGCGCGCCGTACGTCATCGACGCGGTGCCGCAGTGGTGGACCGACCAGCGGGCCCAGCCGCCGGCCACCCCGACCGGCGGGCTCAGCGTGCTGGCCGGCGACTTCAACGCCACGCTCGACCACGCCACGATGCGCCGCCTGATCGCCACCGGCTACACCGACGCCGCCGACGCGGTCGGGGCCGGGCTCGCCGGCACCTGGGGCCCCTACGACGGCGACCCGATCCCGCCGGTCACCATCGACCACGTGCTGGTGGACCGGCGGATCGCGGTGCGCGCCGCCGGCACCTGGCCGGTGTCCGGCAGCGACCACCGGGCGCTGCTGGCCGAGCTGCGCCTGCCGGCGGCGTGAGCCCCGGGTCGGGCCGCGCTACACGCGGGCGCGGTCGAGGCCGTAGGTGAGCGCGTCGACGAGCGCGTGCCAGCTCGCCTCCACCACGTTCGGGTGCACGCCGACGGTGGTCCAGTCCCGGCCGGCGCCGGCGGTCTCCACCAACACCCGGGTCACCGCGCCGGTGCCGTGGCTGCCCTCCAGGATGCGGACCTTGTAGTCGGCCAGCTCGAACTCGCGCAGCTCCGGATAGTGCCGGGCCAACCCCACCCGCAGCGCCTCGTCCAGCGCGTTGACCGGGCCGTTGCCCTCGGCGGTGGCGATCACCCGTTCGCCCCGTACCCGGATCTTGACGGTCGCCTCGGAGACCACCGCGCCGTCCTCGCGGTGCTCGACGAGCACCCGGTACGACTCCAGCGTGAACGGCCGGGCCGGCGCCGCGTCCGGCAACTCCGAGCGGACCAGCAGCTCGAACGAGGCGTCGGCGGCCTCGAACGACCAGCCGCCGGCCTCCAGTTCCTTGACCCGGCCGGCGACCCGGGACAGCGCGTCCGGATGGCCGGCCAGGTCGAGCCCCAGCTCGCGGCTCTTCAGCTCGATGCTGGCCCGGCCGGCCATCTCGGTCACCAGGATCCGCATGTCGTTGCCCACCACCGCGGGGTCCACGTGGTTGTAGAGCAACGGGTCGACCTTGATCGCGCTCGCGTGCAGCCCCGCCTTGTGGGCGAAGGAGGCGGCCCCGACGTAGGCCTGGTGGGTGTCGGGGGCGATGTTGGCGATCTCGGCGATGGCGTGCGCGACCCGCACCATCTGTTCCAGGCAGCCCTCCGGTAGGACCGGCATGCCGAGCTTGAGCTGGAGGTTGGCGACGATCGCGAAGATGTCCGCGTTGCCGGGCCGCTCGCCGTACCCGTTGGCGGTGCCCTGCACGTGCCGGACGCCGGCCTCGACCGCGGCGATGGTGTTGGCCACCGCGCACGCGGTGTCGTTCTGGGCGTGCATGCCGAACCGTTGCGGCGCGACCCCGGTGCGCGCCACCAGGTCCTGGATCGCGGCGGTGACCTGGGACGGCAGCATGCCGCCGTTGGTGTCGCAGAGCACGAACCGCTCGGCGCCGGCGGCCAGCGCGGCCTGCGCCACGGCGGCGGTGTAGCCGGGGTCGTGGCGGAACCCGTCGAAGGTGTGCTCGCCGTCGACGAAGACGCGCCGCCCCTGCGCCACCAGGTAGGCCACGGTGTCGGTGACCATCGCCAGGTTCTCCTCGGCGGTGGTGCGCAACGCCCGCTCGACGTGCCGCAGGTCTGCCTTGGCGACCAGCGCCACGGCCGGGGTCGCCGCGTCGAGCAGCGCGCGCACCTGCGGGTCGTCCTCGACCGCCCGGCCGGCCTTGCGGGTGGCGCCGAACGCGACCAGGACCGCGTGCCGCAGCTCCAGCTCGGTGCGGGCGCGGCGGAAGAACTCGGTGTCCTTGGGCACCGCGCCCGGCCAGCCGCCCTCGATGAAGCCGACCCCGAGGTCGTCGAGCAGGCGGGCCACCGCCAGCTTGTCGACCACCGAGTAGCTGAGTCCTTCGCGCTGCGCGCCGTCGCGCAGCGTCGTGTCGTACACCTGGAAGGTCATCGGAGTCCTCTTCTCGTGCCTGGGGAGAGCAACAAAAAGACCCCCCGCGGATGCGGGAGGTCTGCGCGCTCGGCGGAGGGGAAGGCCGGCGCGCTAGCTGCTAATGATCAGGACGGAGCTGGTCACGACCGGTACTCTGCCACTTCCGCCGGTCCGTGGGAGGCGTAATCCACATTCCGGGACGCCGGAGCGAGGGTTGGGCGGTCGGCCAACGGGTAGGAACTCCGCAAGGACGACACATTCACTCCCACGACGACCGACAGGTCGGGACAGGAGTCACCCCCATGGACAGGCTCGACCCGCACACCACGCACGGCACCACCGGTCCGGTCGCCGACGACGGCCAGGGCGCCTACGCCGGCGGCGCGCCGGCCGGCGCGTTCGACCCGTGGCGCTACCGCGACGAGGCCGGCGTGGCCAGCGCGGACCTCACCGACTACAAGGTCGAAGCCACCGACGGCGGCATCGGCAAGATCGACAAGGCGAGCCACGAGGTCGACGACAGCTACCTCGTCGTCGACACCGGCCCGTGGATCTTCGGCAAGAAGGTCATGCTGCCGGCTGGCACCGTCAGCCACGTCGACCACGACGATCGGAAGGTCTTCGTCGACCGGGACAAGGACCAGATCAAGGCCGCCCCGGAGTACGACGAGACCAACCACGCCGACCCGGCCTACCGGGACAAGCTCGGCGGCTACTACGGCGAGAACCACTCCGCGCTGCCGCCGGACGGCCCGGCGAGGATCTGACACCCGGCCACGGCCGGCGGGGCACACCGGTGCCGCCGCCGGCCGTTACCGTGTCAGGGGTGGACGCCCCGGAGACCCCCTTCCCCGCGTTGTTCAACTTCCGCGACGTCGGCGGCTACCGAGCCCGCGACGGGCTCGCCGTGCGCCGCCGCCGGCTCTACCGCTCCGACTCCCTGCACCGCATCGACGAGACCGACCGGGCGGCGTTCACCGCGCTCGGCATCCGCACGGTGATCGACCTGCGCCGCCCGACCGAGGTGGCCCGGGACGGCCGGGTGCCCGCCTACGACGGGCTGGTCTACCGGCACATCCACCCCGAGCACGAGGACTGGGCCGCCCGGCAATACTCGTCCTCCGGCGGCAGCCTGGCCCGCTACCTCGCCGACCGCTACGCCGACCTGGCCCGCACCGGCACGGCCGGGCTGGCCGAGGCGGTCGGCCTGATCGCCGACAGCGCCAACGCCCCGGTGGTGGTGCACTGCGTCGCCGGCAAGGACCGCACCGGCATCGTCTGCGCGCTCACGCTGGCCGTGCTCGGGGTGCCGGACGACGACATCATCGCCGACTACGCGCTGAGCACCGCCGCGTCCGAGCGGTTCAGCGCCTGGGTGCGGGCCACGAAGCCGGACGCGGAGGAGCCGCCACCGCCGTTCCTGGCCTCCCCCGCCGAGGCGATGGAGTTGTTCCTCGCCGAACTGCGCGCCGGCCACGGCTCGGTCGAGGGCTACCTGACCCGGGCCGGCGTCACCGCCGACCAGATCGGGGCGCTCCGCGCCCACCTGCTGGAGTGACCGGCGTGGCCGGCCCGCCCGGGGCGGGCCGGCCACGGTGGCGCGTCAGAGGACGTGGGTCACCCAGCCGTGGCGGTCCTCGGCGCGACCGCGCTGGATGTCGACGAGCTGCTGCCGCAGCGCCATCGTGGTGCGGCCCGGCTCGCCGCCACCGACGAGGAACTCGCCGTCCGGGAAACGCACGCCGCCGATCGGGGTGACCACGGCGGCGGTGCCGCAGGCGAAGACCTCCCGCAGTCGCCCGCTGGCCGCGTCCGCCTGCCAGTCGGCGAAGCTCACCGGCCGCTCCCGCACCTCGTGCCCGGCCTCGGCGGCCAGGGTCAGGATCGCGTCCCGGGTGATGCCCGGCAGGATGGTGCCGCCGAGCGGCGGCGTGACAAGCGTGCCGTCGTCGTAGACGAAGAAGACGTTCATGCCGCCCAACTCGTCGACGTACCGCTGCTGGACCGCGTCCAGGAAGACCACCTGGTCGCAGCCGGCCTCGATCGCCTCGGCCTGGGCCGCCAGGGAGGCGGCGTAGTTGCCGCCGCACTTGGCCGCGCCGGTGCCGCCGGGCGCCGCCCGGGTGTAGTCCGGTGAGACCCAGACCGTCACCGGCTTCACCCCACCGGCGAAGTAGGCGCCGGCCGGCGACGCGATGACGCAGTAGAGGTATTCGTTGGCCGGGCGCACCCCGAGGAAGACCTCGCTGGCGAACATGAACGGACGCAGGTAGAGGCTGGCGTCCTCGTGCTCCGGGATCCACTCCCGGTCGATCTCGACCAGCCGACGCAACGACTCCACGAACGTCTCCGGCGGCAGCTCCGGCATGGCCAGCCGCCGGGCGGACGCGACGAACCGGGCCGCGTTGGCGTCCGGCCGGAACATCGTGACCGCCCCGTCGCCGGTCCGGTACGCCTTCAGCCCCTCGAAGATCTCCTGCGCGTAGTGCAGCACCGCCGCGGCCGGGTCCATCGGGATCGGCGCGCGCGCCTCGACCCGGGCGTCGTACCAGCCCTTGCCCTCGGCGTAGCGGATCGTGACCATGTGGTCGGTGAACACCCGGCCGAAGCCCGGGTTCGCCAGCAGGGCGGCCCGGTCGGCGGCGGATACCGGCGCGGGATTCGGACGGATCTCGAAATCGAGCTTGTCACCACCGCTCATCGCGCTGACCTCCCTGCGGTCCCACGGCATGCGGGATCGCATGCCGACGTCACTGGTGCCAGAAACTTACCCCGAACGGTCGTTCAGCGGATAGCTCCGCCCCCGCGCCGGCGGAGAGACGGGCCCGGGACGGGTCTGGCGGCCCGTGACCGGGCCAGGGAAGCCGGCCCGGGTCAGGCTACGGCGTGGGCGGCGAGCCGGTCGCCGACCTCCTCGGTGCGCAACGGCGCCCCGGGCGTACGACCGGCCAGCTCGGCGGCGACGGCGGCGGTGACCCGCGCGGCGGCCTCGGCGTGACCGAGCTGGTCGAGCAGCAGCGCGGCGGAGAGCACGGCCGCCACCGGGTCGGCGACCCCCTTGCCGGCGATGTCCGGCGCGGAGCCGTGCACCGGCTCGAACATCGACGGGTAGCGACCCTCCGGGTTGATGCAACCGCTGGCGGCCAGCCCGATGCCCCCGGTGACCGCGGCGGCGATGTCGGTGAGGATGTCGCCGAAGAGGTTGTCGGTCACCACCACGTCGTAGCGTGACGGGTTGGTGACCAGGAACATCGCCGCGGCGTCGACGTGCTGGTATTCCGTAGCCACGTCCGGGTGCTCGGCGGCCACCTCGGTGAAGGCCCGGGACCAGAGCGAACCGGCGTGGGTGAGCACGTTGGTCTTGTGCACCAGCGTCACCTTGCGCCGCTCCCGGCGCGCGGCCCGGGCGAACGCGTCGCGGATCACCCGCTCCACGCCGTGCCGGGTGTTCAGGCTCTCCTCGGTGGCCACCTCGGCCGGGGTGCCCCGGTGCAGGCTGCCGCCGGCGCCCGCGTAAAGCCCCTCGGTGCCCTCCCGGACCACCACCAGATCGACCTCGCCCGGCTTCACGGCGGCCAGCGGGCCGGTCACGCCGGGCCAGAGCCGGGACGGGCGGAGGTTGACGTACTGGTCGAACGCGAACCGCAGCTTGAGCAGCAGACCCCGCTCCAGCACGCCCGGCGGCACGGTCGGATCGCCGACCGCGCCGAGCAGGATGGCGTCGTGGCCGGCCAGCTCGTCGAGGACGCTGTCCGGCAGCACCTCGCCGGTGCGGTGCCAGCGTGCGGCGCCCAGGTCGTACTCGGTGGCCTCGATCCCGGGCAGCACCGCGTCGAGGACCTTGCGGGCCTGCCCGACCACCTCGGGACCGATGCCGTCGCCGGCCACCACCGCGATGCGTGCCACCTGGCGCTCCTCACCTCGTCGTCCTGCGCAACGGTACGTCGCCGTCCCGTCCCCCGGTACGAGTCTTCCAGCATCCGGGACAGGCCACATGCACAGGAGTCTCCCAGCCGGCATTCATGCCGCGGTCATCTCCGCTGCCTAAGGTCAGGACGCCCGGGCCGACGAGGGCTCGGGACGGCGTCGCCGTTCCGGCGGCGGCCAGCGAGGGGGCGGGTGTCATGCGGATCGACCAGCGGCGGACGCACTGGGCGGACGAGCAACCCCGGACCCGCTGGATCGACCAGTCCGCGTTCCGCCCGCCCCGCCCCGACCTGCGACTCGGCGCCCGCAGCCACCGGGTGGACCGGAATCCGGCCGCCGCCGGAGACCGGATCAGCGTCCGACACACGGTGACCACCTCCACCGCGGAATACACGCTGCTGCTCAACGCGCCCGACTGGTTCGGCCACCGGGGCGTCGGCGAGGCGCTCCGGGACGCCGTGGCCGAACTGCGGGCCGTGGACCTCACCTACGGCCCCAACCAGCCGGACAGCCTGGTGTCGCGGCTACGCCGCGACGAGATCAGCCCCGACTCGTACCCGCCGCTGGCCGACCTGGTCGACCGCTGCGCGGCGATGCGGGCGGCGACCGACGGGTGGTTCGACGCCTGGGCGGTGCCGGGCGGCTTCGACCCGGGCGGCCTGCTCGGCGGCTGGGCGGTGGAGCGGGCCGCGGCCCGGTTGCGCGCCGCCGGCATCCACGACTACGCCGTGCTCAGCGGCGCCGACCTGACGGTACGCGGGCACGCCGCGCGCGGCGGCCCGTGGCGGGTCGCGGTGCACCACCCGACCCAGGCCCACCGGACCCCGCTGCTGCTGGAGATGACCGCGGGCGCGGTGGGCACCTCCGGAGTCACCGGGCGGCGCGGGCACGTCGTCGACCCGCACACCGGCGAACCGACCGACCGGCTGGTGGCCGCCACGGTGGTCGGCCCGGACCTGGCCGTCGCCGACGCCTACGCCACCGCGCTCTACGCCGCCGGCCCGGCCGGCCTGGCCTGGTTCCGCGACGGCTCGGACTACCGCGCCCTGTTCGCGCACCACCGTCGCTGACGCACGACCGCGCCCCGCTTCCGCACCCGGGGGGTGCGCCGCGATCGGCCCCCGCGGTCTCGGCAACGACCGTGGGGGCCGGTCAGCGACGAGTGCGCGTGGCTCGCGCAATCGAGGGGTGCGGGGCCGACAGGTCGAACGCCCGAGCACGCCACCCGAAGACGGGCCGGGAATCGACTCAGCCGTGCACCGCACCGGTACGCTAGCGAATCGACGCAACTCGACGCAAGAGTCTCCACAGCGGACCCATTGTCACCGTGTCAACAATCAGCAGGTGAATCCCCGGGGTGGGGCAGAAGTGACGCCGGCCGCCCCAGATGGCACGCTGTCCGCCGTGAGTTTCGATCTGAGCGTGTGGGCCCTGCCGAACGGGGCGACACCGGAGCAGGTGCGGGCGGCGGTGCGACAGTGCCGCGAGGGATGGCACGGCGAGCAGCACCCGGACCCTCGGGTGGTCGGCTTCTACCGGGCGATCACGGCGAGCTACCCCGACCGACCGGCCCGGCCGGACACCCCGTGGGAGGTGTCGCCGCTGCACGCAGCCGCCGACCACGTCGAGATGAACCTGCACCCCACCTGCCCGGATGAGGTCCTGCTGGACATCGAGCGGCTGGCCGGCGAGCACGACCTGATGCTCTTCGACGCGCAGGACGGCTCGGTCTACCCGCCACCGGCCCGCGTCCGCTCCTGACCCCGGCACGTCGAAGGGCCCGGCCGTTCCCGGCCGGGCCCCGACAGTCCGGTCCGGACGACCCGACTACTCGTCGCGCAGGTCGGCCGCGCTGGCCGCGACCGCACCGATCGAGTCGGCCGCCGAGGTGAGCAGGTCGGCGCCGAGCGCCTGGTCGACGGTGAGCGTCATCAGCGTCTCGCCGCCGGCCTCCCGCCGGGCCACCTGCATCGCGGCGATGTTGACGCCGGCCTCGCCGAGCAGCGTGCCGACGGTGCCGACCACGCCGGGCCGGTCGACGTACCGCAGGAAGACCAGGATGCCCTCCGCGCCGATCTCCACGTCGAAGCCGTCCACCTCGGTCAGCTTGAGCACGTCGCGGGCGCCCGCGTGGACCGCGGTGCCGGAGACCCGGACGGTCCGCCCGTCCGGCAGCGCGCCGCGCACGGTCACCAGGTTCGGGTGGTCGACGGTCTCGGCCGGCGTGGCGAGGGTGACCTCGACGCCCCGCTCGGCGGCCAGGTGCGGCGCGTTGACATAGGTGACCTGCTCCTCCACCACGGAGCTGAACAGGCCCTTGGTGGCGGCGAGCTTCAACACCGACACGTCGTGGGTGGCGATCTCACCGCGCACCTCGACGGTGACGCTGGCGGCCACCCCACCGGCCAGGGCGGTGAACGCCCGACCCAGCTTCTCGGCCAGCGGCAGCAACGGACGGACGTCCTCGGCCACCACACCACCGGCCTGCACGTTCACCGCGTCCGGCACGAACTCGCCCTGGAGCGCGAGCTTGACGCTCTTCGCCACCGCGAGGCCGGCCTTGTCCTGCGCCTCGTTCGTGGAGGCGCCCAGGTGCGGCGTGGCCACCACGTTGTCGAACCCGAACAGCGGCGACGAGGTGCACGGCTCCTTCGCGTAGACGTCGATGCCGGCGCCGGCCACCCGGCCCTCGGCGATCGCGTCCGCGAGCGCCTGCTCGTCGACCAGGCCACCCCGGGCGGCGTTGACGATCCGGACGCCCGGCTTGACGACCGCCAGCTCCTTCTCGCCGATCAGGCCCACCGTCTCCGGCGTCTTCGGCAGATGGATCGAGATGAAGTCGCTCTCCCGCAGCAGCTCCTCCAGCCCGACCAGGCGCACGCCGAGCTGCGCGGCGCGGGCCGGCTGGATGTACGGGTCGTAGGCGATCAGCCGGGTGCCGAACGCGGCGATGCGCTGGGCGAACAACACGCCGATGCGGCCGAGCCCGACCACGCCGACGGTCTTGCCCTGCAACTCCACGCCGGTGTACTTGGACCGCTTCCACTCGCCGGCCTTGAGCGCTGCGCTGGCGCTGGCGGTGTTGCGGGCCACCGCGAGCAGCAGCGCGACGGCCTGCTCGGCGGCGGAGACGATGTTGGAGGTGGGAGCGTTGACCACCATGACGCCCCGGGCGGTGGCGGCGGGCACCTCGACGTTGTCCAGGCCGACGCCAGCGCGGGCGACCACCTTCAGCCGCGGCGCGGCGGCGACCGCCTCGGCGTCGATCTGGGTGGCGCTACGTACGATCACCGCGTCGGCCTCGGAGAGGGCGGAGAGCAGGGCCGGGCGGTCGGTGCCGTCCACGTGGCGCACGTCGAAGTCGTGCGCGAGCACCTCGATGGCGGCGGGGGCGAGTTCTTCGGCGATCAGTACGACAGGATTCATCGGTCCTCGTAGACGCTCGGTATCGGTTCGGCCTGGGGCGTCGGGGCGCCGCGCTGCGCCCTGCGCCGAGCCGTGCCATGGCCGTCGGGTGCGCCGGGGCACCACACCAAGGATGGTAGGGGGCGGCTCGCGCTCCAGGTCCCGGACTGCGGGGTGAGTGCCCTCACACAGACCCGTCGCACGCCCGACATCCGCCGTTCACCCGCGCACGACGGCCCGCGGCCCGACGCCGGGGAGAGCGTCGGGTCGCGGGCCGCGCGGGAAGGGTCGTTCAGGCGGTCTCGGTGATCGGGCGGTCCACCCAGCTCATCATGGCGCGCAGCTTCTGCCCGGTCTCCTCGATCGGGTGCGCCGCGCCCTCGGCCCGCCACTTGGCGAAGTTGGGCCGGCCGGCCTCGTCCTCGGCCACCCACTCCCGGGCGAACTCACCGGACTGGATCTCACCGAGGATCTTGCGCATCTCCTCCTTGACCCGCGAGTCGACCACGCGGGGGCCGCGGGACAGGTCGCCGTACTCGGCGGTGTCGGAGATGCTGTAGCGCATCCGGGCGATGCCGCCCTCGTACATCAGGTCGACGATCAGCTTCAGCTCGTGCAGGCACTCGAAGTAGGCCACCTCGGGGGCGTAGCCGGCCTCGGTGAGCACCTCGAAGCCGGTCTGCACCAGCGCCGCCGCGCCGCCGCAGAGCACCGCCTGCTCGCCGAAGAGGTCGGTCTCGGTCTCCTCGGTGAAGGTGGTCCGGATCGCGCCGGCGCGGGTGCCGCCGATCGCCTTGGCATAGGCCAGCGCGAGGCCGAACGCGTTGCCGGTGGCGTCCTGCTCGACGGCGACCAGGCAGGGCACGCCCTTGCCGTCGACGTACTGGCGGCGCACCAGGTGACCGGGGCCCTTCGGGGCGACCATCGCCACGTCCACCTCGGCCGGCGGCTTGATCAGGCCGTACCGGATGTTGAAGCCGTGCCCGAAGAAGATGGCCTTGCCGGGTGCCAGGTTCGGCGCGATGGCGTCGGTGTAGAGGGCGCGCTGGGCGGTGTCCGGCGCCAGGATCATGATCACGTCGGCCTCGGCCGCCGCCTCCGCCGGGCTGAGCACCCGCAGGCCCTGCTCCTCGGCCTTGGGTCGGCTCTTCGAGCCGGCGGGCAGGCCGATCACCACGTCGACGCCGGAGTCGCGCAGCGACAGCGCGTGCGCGTGGCCCTGGCTGCCGTAACCGATCACGGCGACCGTGCGTCCCTGGATCAGGCCCAGGTCGGCGTCGTCGTCGTAGTACACCTCAACGCTCATTGACTTCCCTTTCCTACGGCGGTGCCCGTCGGCCCGTCGAAAAACTTGTGGGGTACGGATCAGGCGGCGCGCAGCGCCGGCCCGGCGGTGATGGCGCGGGAGCCGCGCCCGATGGCCACCGTGCCGGACTGGACCATCTCCTTGATGCCGAACGGCTCCAGGTCGCGCAGCAGCGCGTCGAGCTTGTCCGGCGTGCCGGTGGCCTCGATGGTCAGCGTGTCCGGCGCGACGTCGACCACCCGGGCGCGGAACAGCCCGACCGTCTCCAGCACCTGGGCGCGGGCGCTGCGGTCCGCCCGGACCTTGACCAGCAACAACTCCCGGGCCACCGAGACCTGCGGGTCCAGCTCGACGATCTTGAGTACGTTGACCAGCTTGTTGAGTTGCTTGGTCACCTGCTCCAGCGGCGAGGACTCGGCGTTGACCACGATGGTGATGCGGGAGACGTCCGGGTTCTCGGTCTCGCCCACGGCGAGGCTGTCGATGTTGAACCCGCGCCGGGAGAACAGCCCAGACACCCGGGCCAGCACGCCCGGCTTGTTCTCCACCAGCACGGAGAGCGTGTGCATCGTCATAGCTGCGCCTTCCTCGTCATGCCCTCATGGCCCTCGCTGCGCTCGGTGCACTCGCTCATGACCGGCGCCTTCCTCGTCATGCCCTCATGGCCCTCGCTGCGCTCGGTGCACTCGCTCATGACCGGCGCCTTCCTCGTCATGCCCTCATGGCCCTCGCTGCGC
>NZ_JBFAGS010000003.1:181507-401160 GCF_040653835.1 Micromonospora sp. NPDC050980
TGCGCTCGGTGCACTCGCTCATGACTAGATGTCGTCCTCGTCGAAAGCGGGGCGGACGCCCCGGGCGAACATGATCTCGTCGTTGCTGGTGCCGGCGGCCACCATCGGCCAGACCATCGCGTCCTTGCCGACCACGAAGTCGATGACCACCGGCGCGTCGTCGATCGCCATGGCCGCCTCGATGGTCTTGTCGACGTCGGCGGCGTTCTCGCAGCGCAGCCCGACGCAGCCGAGCGCCTCGGCCAGCTTGACGAAGTCCGGGATGCGGTGCTTGTGGGTGCCCAGCTCGGTGTTGGAGTAGCGCTCCCCGTAGAAGAGGGTCTGCCACTGGCGGACCATGCCCAGGTTGCCGTTGTTGATCACCGCGATCTTGATCGGGATGCCCTCCAACGCGCAGGTGGCCAGCTCCTGGTTGGTCATCTGGAAGCAGCCGTCACCGTCCACTGCCCACACCGTGGTGTCCGGGCGGCCGACCTTCGCGCCCATCGCCGCCGGCACGGCGTAGCCCATGGTGCCCAGGCCGCCGGAGTTGAGCCACGTGTTCGGCTTCTCGTACGAGATGAACTGGCTGGCCCACATCTGGTGCTGGCCGACCCCGGCCACGTAGATCGCGTCCGGGCCGGCGATCTCGCCCAGCCGCTTGATGACGTGCTGGGGGGAGAGCGTGCCGTCGGCCGACTCCTCGAAGCCGAGCGGGTACCGCTCGCGCAGGTCGTCGAGCTGGGTCCACCAGTCGGCCAGGTCGACCGCCGGGTGGGTGGCCTGCTCGGCGGTGACCGCCGCGATCAGCTCGTCGATCACGTGCCGCGCGTCGCCCACGATCGGGACGTCGGCGTGCCGGTTCTTACCGATCTCCGCCGGGTCGATGTCGGCGTGCACCACCGTGGCGTCCGGCGCGAACGAATCCAGCTTGCCGGTCACCCGGTCGTCGAATCGGGCGCCGAGCGCCACGATCAGATCGGCCTTCTGCAGGCCGTAGACCGCGGCGACGGTGCCGTGCATGCCGGGCATGCCCAGGTGCTGGCGGTGCGAGTCGGGGAACGCGCCGAGCGCCATCAGCGTGGTGACCACCGGAATCCCGGTCTGCTCGGCCAGCCGGCGCAGCCCCTCGGTGGCACCGGCCTTGAGCACGCCGCCGCCGACGTAGAGCACCGGACGCCGGGCCCCGGTCATCAGCCGGGCCGCCTCGCGGATCTGCTTGCCGTGCGGGTGCAGGGTGGGCCGGTAGCCGGGCAGGTCCAGCGTCGGCGGCCAGGAGAAGGTGGCCGGCGCCTGGAGGACGTCCTTGGGGATGTCGACGAGCACCGGGCCGGGACGGCCGGTCGAGGCCAGGTGGAACGCCTCGGCCAGCACCTGGGGGATCTCGTCGGCGGTCTGCACCAGGAAGTTGTGCTTGGTGATCGGCAGCGTGATGCCCTGGATGTCGGCCTCCTGGAAGGCGTCCGTGCCGATCGACGGCCGGGCCACCTGGCCGGTGATCGCCACCACCGGCACCGAGTCCATGTAGGCGTCCGCGATCGGGGTGACCAGATTGGTCGCGCCCGGGCCGGACGTGGCGATGCAGACGCCCACCCGGCCGGTGGCCTGCGCGTAGCCGGTGGCCGCGTGCCCCGCGCCCTGCTCGTGACGGACCAGGATGTGCCGGACGGTGGAGTCGTAGAGCGGGTCGTACGCGGGCAGGATCGCGCCACCCGGGATGCCGAAGACCACGTCGACGCCGAGCGCCTCCAGCGACCGCACCAGCGAGCCGGCGCCGGAGACCTGCGCGGTGGCGGACTGCCGCACGGGCGCGGCGGCGGTGTCCGCGGCGGCCGGGACGCTCCGGCTCGCGGCGGGGGCGGCACCGGCCCGGGCGGCGTGGTCGGGGTCGCCGGCCGCACCGGCACCCGGGCGGGCCCGCCGGGCGGAATGGGCGAGGGTTTCGGGCGTGGGTCTCGTCATGGCGGTTCAGGCCTTCGGCTGTGAGTGGGTGACGCGGTTGTCAGGGTGGGGGCTGCGAGCGCCCCGGCGATGGTCCGACGGCAACAAAAAAGCCCACGTGCAGGATGCACGGGGCCAGCGCACTCTCAGGCGGAGAGTGCGCTCAGGTAAGTACTCGCAGCGACCGGTTCGACGACATGCGGCTAAGCCTGACGCATCTCACGCGATGAGTCAACTGATCCCACATTCTGGTTCACGGACGTGGGCGCGTCACCCGTCGGCACCCCGTCCGCACCGGGTGCGAGCTGCGACGACGCGTCGACCGAGGGCCGCGGGGCGGGCGGGTTGTTCCGCAGCCGGGGCAGCAGCGGCGACGGGGTGCGCACCGGCGCGGACGGCGACGCGGACGGGAGCGACGCGGAGCGGTTGCCCGGCGCGGTGGCCGCCTCCAACATCGCCTCCAGGTGCTCGGCCGGCACCCCCCAGCCGAAGAGCGCGCCCTGCCCGAACCGGCAGCCGGCCGCCACCACGGCGGCCAGCTCGATGGGATTGGTGACCCCCTCGGCGATCACCTCCAGCCCGAACTGGTGACCGAGACGCATGACGATGTCGACCATCGGCGCGAACGCCGGGCCCTCCCGGCCGATCGGCCGCACCGGCTCGTGCTCGGCGACCAGGCCGTGGTCGATCTTGAGAATGTCGATCGGCAGCCGGCGCAGCTGCCCGAGCGAGGAGTAGCCGGCCCCGAAGTCGTCCAACGCGATGCGCACCCCGGTCAGCCGCAACGCGGTCAGCCGCCGGATCAGCTCGTCCAGATCGGTGGCGACGGCGTGCTCGGTCACCTCCAGCACCAGCCGCTGCGGCGGCACGTGGTGCGCGCGCAGCGCGTCGGCGACCTGGACCACGTATTCCGGGGCGTGCAGCTCGCGCGGCGACACGTTCACCGACACCCAGACGTCGTGCCCGTCGGCCAACCAGCGGGAGAGCTGGAAACACGCCTGGTGCAGCACCCACGCGCCGAGTTTGCCGATCATCCCGCACTCCTCGGCGAGCGGGATGAACTCGTCCGGCCGGACGTTGCCCAGCTCCGGGTGGTGCCAGCGCAGCAGCGCCTCGGCGCCGACCGGCCGGACCGAGGGCAACGAGGCCACCGGCTGGAAGACCAGCCGCAGCTCGTCGCGCTCGATCGCGCCGCGCAACTCGTGCTCCAGCCGGGTCCGCCGGCTCAACAACTGGTCGTAGGTGGCGTCGTAGCGCTCGATCCGGTTCTTGCCGCGCTGCTTGGCGTAGCGCAACGCCAGGTCGGCGTTGCGCAGCAGCAGCTCCACGTCGTGGGCGGCCTGGCTGCCGGCCACCCCGATGCTGACCGAGAGGAAGATCGGCCCGTCCGCCTCCTCGTACGGGCGGCCGAGCACCCCGAGCAGCCGGTCGGCCACCGGGCCGGGCTCCGCCGAGCCGTGCATCAGCACCGCGAACTCGTCGCCGCCCAGCCGGGCGGCCAGATCACCCGGGCGGAGGTTGCCGCGCAGCCGCCGGCCCACCTCGGCCAGCACCGCGTCACCGACATCGTGCCCGCGCATGTCGTTGACGTTCTTGAAGCCGTCCAGGTCGAGCCCGAGCAGCACGCAGGGGGCACCGGTCTCGGCGCACCGGTGCAGCGCGCGCAGCAGGCCACGCCGGTTGGCCAGGCCGGTGAGCGGGTCGGTGTGCGCCAGCTCGCGGAAGTGCGCCTCCCGCTCGGCCAGCCGGACGGCGTAGCCGCGGACGTCGTTGAGCGCCAGGTACTGCCGGGCCACCAGCGCGAAGCCCTCGACGCTGCCGGCCACGATGCCGTACCCGTCGAACCGGCCGCCCTGCGTCAGGTGGTACATCGCGGACGCGGCGATGGCGAACATCGGCACGAAGGCGTACTCGCCGTCGCGGCGGATCAGGTCGACGTCGAACCGGGTCGAGTCGGCCCGGCGCCCGGCGACGGCGACGGCCAGCAGGCCGACGGCGGTCACCACGGCACCCGTCGCCAGCACCTTCGGGCCACCCTGGCAGAGCCCGGCCGACACCCCCAACCCGCCGGCGGTCACCGCGATCGCCCCGGCGCCCAGCAGGGCCAGCCAGCCCCGGGGCGGCGCGGCCCGCAGCACCAGGATCAGCGTCAACCCGGCGATGAGGGCCGCGCTGACGGTGGCCAGCAGGATGGGTGGGCAGCCCACCGGGGTCGCCGCGCCGAGCAGGCGGGTCGGCTCGCTGAACGCCACCCAGCCGACGAACCAGAGCGCGGTGGCCATGATGACGCCGTCGAGGAGAAGCCGGGCGGTGGCGGCCCGGGTCGCCGCCGCGCCGGGCAGCCGGAGCAGCGCGGCGCCGAGACCGAGCCCGGCGAGCGTGGTGGACGCCGTGACGAGCGTCGCCCAGCCGGTGCGCTGGCCCTGCCGGTGCGCCCAGTGGTCGCCGGCGGCCAGCAGGCCGAGGAGACCGAGGAGCAGGCCGACCACGGCGACCGCGCCGGCGGCGGCCAGCAGCACGGGCGCCTGTCGCCGGGGGCGGGCGCGGCGACGGGCCGACCGGGCGAGCAGCACGGCGGCGCCCGCCGCAACCAGACCGCTCAGCGCCGCGACGGCGACCACGCCCGAGGACGACTGCACGGGTCAACTCTGCCGGATCCGCGCCCTCCGTGGGGCACCGGGTGTGCAACTGTTGGGACACAGGGTGCACGGCCGCCGGTGGCCGGACCGGCGGTGTCAGACTGGCACGCATGCCTGAGCTGCGGTCGAGGACATCCACCCATGGTCGGACGATGGCCGGCGCCCGGGCCCTCTGGCGGGCCACCGGGATGACCGACGACGACTTCGGCAAGCCGATCGTCGCCATCGCCAACAGTTTCACCCAGTTCGTGCCCGGTCACGTCCACCTGAAGGACCTCGGCGGCCTGGTCGCCGACGCGGTGGCCGAGGCCGGCGGCGTGGGGCGCGAGTTCAACACCATCGCCGTGGACGACGGCATCGCCATGGGCCACGGCGGCATGCTCTACTCGCTGCCCAGTCGGGAGCTGATCGCCGACGCGGTGGAATACATGGTCAACGCGCACTGCGCGGACGCCCTGGTCTGCATCTCCAACTGCGACAAGATCACCCCCGGGATGCTGCTCGCCGCGCTGCGACTGAACATTCCCACCGTCTTCGTCTCCGGCGGCCCGATGGAGGCCGGCAAGACGGTGGCGATCGAGGGCGTGGTGCACTCCAAGATCGACCTGATCGACGCGATGATCGCCTCGTCCAACGAGGCGGTCACCGACGACCAGCTCGGCGAGATCGAGCGCTCCGCGTGCCCCACCTGCGGCTCCTGCTCCGGCATGTTCACCGCCAACTCGATGAACTGCCTCACCGAGGCGATCGGCCTGGCGCTGCCCGGCAACGGGTCGACGCTGGCCACCCACGCCGCGCGCCGGTCGCTGTTCGTCGAGGCCGGCCGCACCGCCGTGGAGATCGCCAAGCGGTGGTACGACGAGGACGACGCCTCGGTGCTGCCCCGCGCGATCGCCGGCCGGGCCGCGTTCGAGAACGCGGTCGCCCTCGACGTCGCGATGGGCGGCTCGACCAACACGATCCTGCACCTGCTCGCCGCCGCCCGGGAGGCGGAGCTGGACTTCGACGTCGCCGACATCGACGCCATCTCCCGGCGGGTGCCGTGCCTGGCCAAGGTCGCGCCCAACTCGCCCGACTACCACATGGAGGACGTGCACCGGGCCGGCGGCATCCCGGCCATCCTCGGCGAGCTGGACCGCGCCGGCCTGCTGCACCGCGACGTGCGCGCGGTGCACTCCCCCACCCTCGACCGGTGGCTCGCCGACTGGGACGTGCGCGGCGGGTCGGCCACCCCGGAGGCGGTCGAGCTGTTCCACGCCGCGCCCGGCGGGGTGCGCACCACCGAACCGTTCTCCACCACCAACCGCTGGTCGTCGCTGGACACCGACGCGGCCGGCGGCTGCATCCGCGACCGGGAGCACGCCTACAGCGCCGACGGTGGGCTGGCCATCCTGCACGGCAACCTGGCGCCGGACGGCTGCGTGGTGAAGACCGCCGGGGTGCCCGAGGAGTGCCTGACGTTCCGCGGCCCGGCGAAGGTCTTCCAGTCGCAGGACGACGCGGTGACCGCCATCCTCGCCAAGGAAATCGTCGCCGGGGACGTGGTGGTGATCCGCTACGAGGGCCCGAAGGGCGGCCCCGGCATGCAGGAGATGCTCTACCCCACCTCGTTCCTCAAGGGCCGGGGCCTGGGCCGCGCCTGCGCGCTGCTCACCGACGGGCGGTTCTCCGGCGGCACCTCCGGCCTGTCCATCGGGCACGTCTCACCGGAGGCGGCCTCCGGCGGGCTGATCGCGCTGGTCCGCGACGGCGACGAGATCGTCATCGACATCCCGGGCCGGTCCATCTCGCTCGACGTGCCCGCCGACGAACTCCAGGCCCGCCGGGTCGCGGAGGAGAAGCGCGACCGCCCCTACACCCCCAACGACCGGCAGCGCCCGGTCTCGGCCGCGCTGCGCGCGTACGCCTCGATGGCGACCTCCGCCAGCGACGGCGCCTACCGCCGCGTCCCGGAGTAAGGAGGGGCCCCTTGTTAACGCCTCCGGCATAGCAGGGGCCCCCGCTTAACACCCGCCGCCGGTAGGGTCCGGCGACGTGGAGACGACGGTGAGTTACGCGCGACTGGTCCGACCGGCGATCGACCGGGTCTACGTGGGCGCCCGCTGGGCGGCCCGGCCCCGGATGGAGGCGTTCTACGCCGAACGCGGCTGCGACCTCGGCACGGAGAACAGCCTGTTCTCCGGCGTGCTGGCCCGGCCGGTGCCCGCCGAAGCGCTCGCCGACGGCCTGGTCTACACCTCCGGCAGCATGGACAAGGAACTGGCGCAGGGCGTCTTCGTCCGGGACGACGAGGGCGCCTGGCACCTCACCGAGCTGGGCCGGGAGCTGGCGTCGTTCGCGCAGCGGGCCACCGGCGAGGCCGCCGAGGAGAAGTGGGCGATGCTGCCCAGGGTCCTGCCCGGCCTGAGCATCGTGCCCCGGCTGGTGGCGTTGGTCGGCCGGGTACTGGCGCACGGGCGGGCCAGCGGCGGGCCGGCGTTCCAGGCCATGTCCCCGCCGTACGAGCCGGACGGCGCGTCGCCCGCGCTGCTGCTGGTCACCCGGCTGGGTTCGCTGCGGCACCACCGCGCGGACGCGCACCGGGCCGCGTGGCGGGCCGCCGGGCTGACCGCCGACGGGATCCGCGCGCTGCCGGACGGGCCGGAGCGCGCCGCGATCGAGGCCGAGACCGACCGCCGCGACGAGCCGGCGTACGCGGTGCTCACCGAGGCGGAACGCTGGGAGCTGCTGGCCGGTCTCGCGGCCCTGCCGAACTAGCCGTCGCCGCCGGGCCCGCCCGGAGCGTCGGCCGGGTCCGTGCCGTCCGCGGGCAGGCCGGCCTCCCGGGGCCACGTGTGCGGGTCGTCCCGGTCGGCGCGCGGGTCCTCGGGCGTCACGTGCTCGGGGTCGGCGCCGCCGGCGTGTTCCTCGGAAAGCTCAACCGGATCAGTCATGCCGTCCGGATACCCAGCGCGCTCCGCCCGAACCGGCTTGTTAAGCGGGGCCCCCTGTTATGCAGAATGCGTTAACAGGGGGCCCCTGCTTAGCTGTTCACGCAGCGCAGCACGGGCCGGCGCGTCAGTGCCGCCGCGTCGAGCGGGCGCGCGGCGCGCACCGTGAAGACGGCGCTCTCCCCCGGCAGCAGCGTCACCAGCGCGGTGTCGACCTGCGCGGACGGGTCCAGCCGGTCGGGGAACAGCGTCAGGTCGCGCAGCACCGTCCGCGCGGTCACCCGGACCCGCTGGCCGCCGTCCGCCGGCTCGACCGCCGCGTCCCACTGCGCCGCCGGCCAGTCGACGTCGCGGTCCTCGGCGAAGAACCACAGCGCCCGCTCCGCGGTGTCCCCGGCCTCCGCGACCAGCAGCTCGCGGCGTTCCTCGTCCGGCCGTGCCAGCTCCGCCGGCAGCGCCAGCACCACCGAGGAGTACGCCGGCACGTGGAGGTCGACCGAGGTCTTCGCCCTCGGCTCCCCGGTGAGGGTGTGCCGGGTGACGGTGGCCGGCGCGGTCCACGCCCGGGCGGTCTCGTTCACCGCGACCAGCGCCAGCCCACCGTCGCGCGGCTGCACGGTGAGCAGCCGGTCGGCGTAGGCGCGGCGCAGCGCGTACCACAGGGGTTTGCGCCGGCCGTCGCCGTCGACGGCGGCCCAGGAGGTGACCGGCCAGCAGTCGTTGAGCTGCCAGACGATGGTGCCCATGCAGACCGGCCGGTGCGAGCGGAAGTGTTCGACGCCGAGCTGGATGGCGCGGGCCTGGTTGAGCTGGGTCAGGTAGTGCCACTCGTCGAAGTCGGCCGGCGGCGGCAGGTGGGCGTCGAGCCCGCGTTGGAGCTTGCGGTCCCCGTCGGCCGCCTTCTGGTGATGGGCCATGCCCGGTGAGTCGTGCGCCAGCGGATCGTCGGAGATGGCCCGGCGCAGCGTCGCGTACGCGGGTGGGGCCTGGTAGCCGAACTCGGCGACGAAGCGCGGCACGTACGCGCGATATCTGGTGTAGTCGTCGTCGTTCCACACGTCCCAGATGTGCGTGGTGCCGTGCGCCGGGTCGTTGGGGTGCAGGTCCTCGCGGCCGGACCACGGGCTGCCCGGCCAGTATCCGACGGTCGGGTCGAGTTCGCCGACGACCGCGGGCAGCAGCTCCAGGTAGTAGCCGCGCCCCCAGGTGCGGCCGGCGAGGGGCTCCTGCCAGTCCCAGTCGTGCCAGCCCCAGATGTTCTCGTTGTTGCCGGTCCAGAGCACCAGTGACGGGTGCCCGGCGAGGCGGGTCACCTGTTCCCGGGCCTCCGCCTCGACCTCGGTGCGGAACGGCTCCTCCTCCGGGTAGGCGGCGCAGGCGAACAGGAAGTCCTGCTGCACCAGCAGCCCGAGGGAGTCGGCCAGCTCGTAGAAGTCGTCCGACTCGTACCGGCCGCCGCCCCAGATCCGCAGCAGGTTGATGTTCGCGCCGACCGCCTGGCCGAACCGTTCGGCGAGGCGGGCCCGGGTGACCCGGTTGGGGAACGCGTCGTCGGGAATCCAGTTGACGCCCTTGACGAAGATCGGCACGTCGTTGACGTGCAGCGTGAACGGGGTGCCGTGCGCGTCGGGTGTGGTGTCCAGGCGGACCGAGCGGAAGCCGATGCGGCGGGACGCGGCGTCCAGCTCCCGCCCGTCGGCGGCGTGCACCGTGACGTGGAGGTCGTGCAGCGGCTGGTCGCCGTATCCGACCGGCCACCACAGCGCCGGGTCCGGCACGGTGAGGGTGAGCACGGCGACCCGCTCCCCCGCCGGCACGGTGACGTCGGCGGCGACGCCCGCGACGGTGGCGCGCACGATCAGCGGCTCGTCGCCGGCCCGCTCGACGTCGACGTGCAGCTCGACCCGGCCGACGCCGTCCGACACGGTGACCAGCGGCCGGACCGACGCGAGCCGGGCGGTGGACCAGGCGTGCAGGCCGATGCCCTGCCAGATGCCGGCGGTGACCACCGTCGGTCCCCAGTCCCAGCCGAAGTTGCAGGCGGTCTTGCGGATGAAGTGGAACGGCTGCGGGTAGGCGTTGGGCCGGTCGCCGAGCCGGTCCCGGTGCGCCTCGGCATAGCGGTACGGCGAGTCGAAGCGTACGGCGAGGGTGTTGTCGCCGGGACGGAGCAGCGCCCGGACGTCGAACCGGTAGGACCGGTGCTGGTTCTCGGTGCGCCCCACCTCGACGCCGTTGAGCGTGACGGTGGCGACGGTGTCCAGGCCGGCGCAGGCCAGGTCCACCCGGTCTTCGCTGCCGATCGGCTGCCAGGCGAACGTGGTCTCGTAGACCCAGTCGGTGCGCCCGATCCAGTGCAGCCGGTTCTCGTTGTCGTCCAGGTAGGGATCGGGGACGAGGCCGGCCGCCAGCAGGTCGGTGTGCACGCACCCGGGCACTGTCGCCGGCACCGCCGTGCCGGCGATCTCCGGTGGCACCCGCGGGCCGGGCTCGGCCCGCAGCGTCCAGCCCTCGTGCAGCAGCGTGGAACGGCTCACGACTTCACCGCGCCTTCCATGATTCCGCGGACGATCTGGCGTCCACCGATGAACAGCATGAGCAGCAGGGGGATGGTGGCGATGAACGCGCCGGCCAGCACCCGCCGGTAGATCACGTAGTTGCCGCTGGCCAGGTCGGAGACCGCGACCATCGAGGTGGGGTAGTCGGTGCCGCTCAGCGTGATCAGCGGCCACTGGAAGTCGTTCCAGGTGGCCACGAACGTGAGCAGGCCGAGCACCGCCAGGGCCGGGCGGATCGCGGGCAGCACGATGGTGGCGTACACCCGCATGGTCGTGGCGCCGTCGACCCGGGCCGACTCGACCAGCTCGTCCGGGACGGTGTTGACGATGAACTGCCGCATGTAGAACACGCCGAACGCGGTGACCAGGCCGGGCGCGATGACCGCGAGCAGGGTGCCGTTCCAGCCGAGCTTGCCCATCACGATGTAGAGCGCGACGATGCCGAGCTGGTTCGGCACGGTCAGGGTGAGCACCACGACGAGCATCAGCGCGTTGCTGCCCCTGAAGCGCAGCTTGGCGAACGCGAACCCGGCCAGCGAGCAGAAGAACAGCACCGACGCGGTCACCACTGTCGACACGATGACGCTGTTGACGAGCGAGGCGGCGAAGTAGACGTCCTGGAGGGAGAAGACCTCGTCGACGTTTGTCAGGAACCGGTCGCCGGGGATGACCGCCGGCGGGAGTTTCGCCAGCGCCTCGTCGTTGCTGGTGGCGATGACGAACATCCAGTAGAGCGGGAACGCGGCGAACAGCATGCTGACCGCGAGGAGCAGGTAGGTCCAGAGGCCGGCCTGGGTGTCCTGCGGGGCCCGGGCCATGGGCCGCCGCCGGCGCGGGGCGATGACGCTCATCTGCGACCTCCGGAGAGTCGGTTCGTCAGCAGGTAGTTCAGGCCGGCGACGACCAGGATGATCAGGAACAGGGCCCAGGACATGGCGGCGGCGTAACCGAGGTTGAGATCCCTCCAACCGACCTTGTAGATGAGCTGGGCGATGGTCTGCCACTCGCCGTTCGGCCCGCCGGTGGCGGCCTGGGCGTTGGGGTCGAAGAGCATCGGCTCGGTGAACAGTTGCAACCCACCGATGGTGGAGAGGATCACGGTGAACAGCACCACCGGTTGGATCATCGGCACGGTGATCCGCCAGAGCTGCTTCCACTGGCCGGCGCCGTCGATCGCGGCGGCCTCGTAGACGTCACGCGGGATGGACTGCATGGCGGCCAGGTAGAGCAGCGCGTTGTAGCCGATCCACTTCCAGTTGACCATGGTGGCGATGGCGATCCAGGCGTGCGTCTTGTCGGCCCGCCAGTCGATCGGGTCGTCCGCGCCGCCGATGCCGAACAGCCCCAGCACCCAGTTGGCCATGCCGAAGTCGCGGGAGAAGAAGACGCTGAACACCAGGGTCGAGGCCACGATCGGCGTCACGTACGGCAGCAGCACGCCGACCCGCCACCAGGTCTGCGCCCGCAGCCGGCGGTTGAGCAGCGAGGCGACCAGCAGGGCGAGCAGCAACTGCGGCACGGTGGAGAGCAGGAAGATGCCGAAGGTGTTGTAGAGCGCGTTCCAGAAGTCCTCGTCGGCGACGAGCCGGCTGAAGTTCTCGAACCCCGCCCAGTAGGGCAGCGTCGGGTCGTCCAGGCGGTAGTTGCGCAGCGACACCACCGCGTTGAACAGCAGCGGGAAGAGCCCGAAGACGAGGAAGAGCAGGAAGAACGGCGCGATCATGAGGTACGGCATGTAGCGCATGTCGAAGCGGTACAGCCGGTTTCGCCAGGTCAGCCGCCGGTCGTCGGCCCTCCGCCGGCCGCGCTCCGGCGCGGGTCGGCGGCTCGGCGGCGCGGGCGCGGCACGGGTGCTGGACATCGGATCACTCCAGAGCCGAGGAGGGTGGACGGGTACGCCGGCGCCGGAGCGGGTCGGGTCCCGCTCCGGCGCCCGTGGCGGGTCAGGACGTGGCGGCCTTCTCGGCTTCCTTGACCGCCTCGCTCCAGGCGGCGTCGGGCTTCAGCGACTTGTTCTCCACCCGGCGGATCACGTTCTCCACGGCGACCCGGGTCGGGCCGTTCTTCTTGCCCAGGTACTGCGGGGTGAGACCCTGGGCCATCGTCGGGAAGATCTGGCCGACCGGGGCGTCGTTGAAGAACGGGTTCTTGAAGTCGGCGATGGCCGGGTCGGCGTAGAGCGCCGGCTGCGACGGCAGGTTGCCGACCTTCTTGAAGATCTCGATCTGCTGCTCCGGAGCGACCAGCCACTCCAGCAGCTGGTACGCCTCGTCGACGTGCTTGCCCTGTTTGGGGATGGTCAGGAACGAGCCGCCCCAGTTGCCGCCGCCCCCGGGGACGGCGGCGATGTCCCACTTGCCCTTGGTGCCGGGGGCGGTCTGCTGGATGTGGCCGAGCATCCACGCCGGGCAGGCGAGCACCGCGAACGCGCCGCTGGTGAAGCCCTTGTCCCAGTCGGCCTGGAAGCTGACCAGGTTGGCCGAGAGCCCGGACTGGACGGCCTTGACGGTGTAGTCGAATGCGACCTTCGGGCCCTGCTCCATCCGGAGCTGCTCCTGGTCGTCGTAGAAGCCGACCGGCTGCTGCCCGAGGACCGGGTTGAACAGGTTGGTGCCGGCGTCGATGAACTTCTTCTTCGACTTCGCGGTGTACTGCTGGCCGACCTCGATGAACGTGTCCCAGGTGGGCCAGAGCGCGGAGACCTGGTCGCGGTCGGTGGGCAGGCCGGCTGCCTTGAACAGGTCGGTGCGGTAGCACATGGCGAGGCCGCCGACGTCGGTGCCCAGGCCGATCTGCGTCTTGCCGTCGGCCGACAGCGACTGCTTCCACTTCCAGGGCAGGTACTTGCTCTCGTACGACCCGGCGCCCTTGTCGAGCAGGTTGACGAACTTGTCGGACTGGCTGCGGAACTGGACCATGAAGCCCTCGTCGATCGCCGCGATGTCCGGCGCGCCGTTGCCGGCGACGAGTTTCTTCTGCAGGTCCTCGTGCTGGGCGTTGTACTCGCCCGAGTTGAGCTGGATCTTGACATTGGGGTGCTCGGACTCGTACTTGGCCTTCAGGTCCTGGAGGCCGAAGTCGCCCCAGAAATTGATCTTCAAGGTGACCTGACCGTCGGCCGCGTCCGAGCTGCCGGTGGTGCTCCTGCCGCTACAGGCGGCGATCATGACCAGGCTGACGGCACCGACGGCGGCCGTGCGCGCCAGGTGCGTCCAGGACCGTTTCATGTCATCCTCCGCGCCGAATGGGAACGCTCCCGACATCGAGAGACGTTGACTGAACCGGATAAGTGAGGCCACCGTACGGTTCGCCCCCTGCACTGTCAACGGCCGGTTAACAACGAGGCCGTCCGGTAACCCACGAGGCCCTCTGGGAGCGCGACATGCGTGGTGGAGCGCTTCCCGGAGCAGAATCGGGAGCGGGCGGATGCTGGACAGGCACGAGGCTGCCCGTACGCTGAACCGCACAAGTGACGAGCTGTGCGGTTCAGCTCCGCCCACCCCGCCGCGTCCACCGGCGCGGGGGCGGGTGCAGTAGCGTCACTCCCGCCCGTCGAGAAGCGCCCGCGAGGGCCGGACACAGTGGAGGAACGCTCCGGTGAAGCGGCCGACCATCGCCGACGTCGCCCGGCGCGCCGGGGTCTCCAAAGGCGCGGTGTCGTACGCGCTGAACGGACAGCCCGGCGTCTCCGAGGCGACCCGCCAGCGCATCCTGGCGATCGCCGCCGAGATCGGGTTCAGCCCCAGCAGCGCCGCCCGGGCCCTCTCCGGCGCCACCGCCAAGGCGGTCGGCCTGGCGCTGTGCCGGCCCGCCCGGATACTCGGCATCGAGCCGTTCTTCATGGAGCTGATCAGCGGCGTCGAGTCCGAACTGTCCGCCCGCTCGTACGCGCTGACCCTCCAGGTGGTCACCGACCAGGAGGCGGAGATCGCGGTCTACCGTCGGTGGTGGGCCGAGCGCCGGGTCGACGGCGTCTTCGTCTGCGACCTGCGCACCGACGACCGGCGGGTGCCGGCATTGGAGGAGTTGCAACTGCCCGCTGTGGTCATCGGCGGCCCCGGGCACACCGGCGCGCTGGCCAGCGTCTGGTCCGACGACGCGGCGGCCCTGGTCGAGACCGTGGAATACCTGGTCGCGCTCGGGCACCGGCGGATCGCCCGGGTCGGCGGGCTGCCCTCGCTGCTGCACACCGAGATCCGCACCGACGCGTTCACCGACGTGTGCCGGCGCCTCGGGCTGGACGAGGCGAGCACCGTCTGGTCCGACTACACCGGCGAGGAGGGGGCGCGGGCCACCCGCCGGCTGCTCAGCTCCGCCCGGCGGCCCACCGCGGTGATCTACGACAACGACGTGATGGCGATCGCCGGCCTCTCCGTGGCGCAGGAGATGGGGCTCGCCGTCCCCGGCGACCTGTCCATCGTGGCCTGGGACGACTCGCCGCTCTGCCAGCTCGTGCACCCGCCGCTGACCGCGCTGGGCCGGGACATCCCGGCGTACGGCGCGCACGCCGCCCGCCAGCTCCTCGCCGTGATCGCCGGCGAGGAGGTGACCGGCGCGCAGGACGAGACCGCCCACCTCACCCCGCGCGGCAGCACTGCCCCGCCGCGCGCCACCTGAACCGGTTAAGCAATCCGTTCACCGCGACGCCGAGGGAAACTCCTCGAACCACGCCTCGACCCGCTCCGCGGTCGCCGGCCGGGCCAGCGCGAAGCCCTGCCCGTACCGGCAGCCGGCCCGCCGCGCGCCGGCCACCTGACCGTCGGACTCCAGCCCTTCCACCACGACCTCCACACCGAGCCGGTCGCCCAAATTCGCCACCACGTCGATCAGCGGACGCTGCCCGTCCGCGCCCGGCGCGACCAGATGCGGGCCGACCTTGAGCAGGTCGATCGGCAGCCGGCGGAGCTGGGCCAGCGAGGCGTGCTCGGCGCGGAAGTCGTCGAGCGCGGTGCGGACGCCGAGAGACCGCAGGCCGGCGAGCCGGGCCACCACCGTCGACAGCTCCGCCCCCACCGCCGGCTCGGCCACCTCCACCACCAGCCGCTCCGGCGGCACGTCGTACGCCGCCAGCGCGGTCGCGGTGCGCGCCACGAAGTCCTTCGCGGCCAGCTCGCGCGGCGTCACGTTGACCGCCATCCACAGCTCGCGACCCCCCTGCGACCAGGCGGCGAGCTGCCGGCAGGCCCGGTCCACCACCCACCACCCGACCTCGCCCAGCAGGTCGAGGTCGGTCGCCACCGGCAACAGCTCCGCCGGCAGCACCGTGCCCAGCACCGGGCTCCGCCAGCGCAACAGTGCCTCGGTGCCCGCCGGCATCCGGTCGGCCAGCGCCACCACCGGCTGGTAGACCAGATCCAGCTCGCCCCGGGCCACCGCCCCGGGCAGCTCCCGCTCCAGGTCGAGCCGGCGGACCAGCTGCTCCTCCAGGTAGGCGTCGTACCACTCGACCCGGTCCCGGCCGAGCTGCACCGCCCGCCGCCGGGCCAGGTCGGCCTGGCGCAGCACGTCCTCCGGATCGCCGCCGGTGGTCTCGGCCAGCCCGACCGCGACCCGGAGCCGGACCAGGCCACCCGGCCGGGGGTACGGCTCGGCGAGCGCCGCCAGCAGCCGGATGCCCAGCGCGTACGCGGGCACCGGTCCGAGGTCGGTGAGCACGGCGTACCCGGTGTCGCCGAGGCGGGCGACCAGGTCGCGCGGGCCGCACCCGGCGCGCAGCCGCCGCCCGGCCTCGGCCAGCACCGGCCCGTCCGGCGCCCCCGCGTCGTCGCCGTGCAGGTCCACCATCAGCAGCGCGCCGCCGCTGTGCAGGGGCAGCGCCCGGACCAGCTCGGCCCGGGTCATCGGCGCCGGCTCGGCGGGTTCGCCGTCCGCGCCGACGAGCCGCCGCAACCACGCCTCGCTGGCGACCAGCCGCTCGAGCCGGCGGCGCTGGTCGGCGGCGGCGAGCAGCTCCCCCACCATGATCGGCGGAATGACCGCCAGCCCGAGGGCCATGGCGGTCGGGGTGAACTGCCCCGCCGTCCCCAGATGCACCCCGGCCGCCACGGCGGCGATGCCGGCCGGCGCGGTGAGCCGCGGCCAGGCGGCCGGCGCGGCGTCGCTGCGCGGGCGCTCCCCCGCCGAGGTACGCCGCGCGCCGGCGGCGGTGAGCAGCGCGCCGGCCAGCACCGGCGGCGCGACGGCCGACAGGGCCCACTCCGGGGCGTGGTAGGCCAGCAGCGCCACGAGCAACGCCAACCCGCCCAGCGTGAGGCCGGCCCCGGCGTGGCAGCGCGCGGCGCCCGGCCGGCGGCGGCGTTCGGCGAGCGCCGCCATCGTGAGCACGGCCAGCGCCGCCGCTGCCCCCACGCTGGCGATCAGCGCGGCCGGCGGCACCGGGCCGGCGGGCAGCAGCATCCAGCCGGCGAAGACCAGACTGACGCCGAGGGCGAGCACGTCGACGGCGCGGCGCAACCGCTCCGGACCGGGCAGCCGGGACCGGCCGGGCAGCCGGAGCAGGGCCGCGGCGTGCAGCGACGCGGCCAGGCCCAGCCCGGCCAGCGCGACCGGCAGCCGGTGCACCGGGTCGCTGAGCGGCAGCACCGCGACGGTGAGCCCGGCGACCAGCACGCCGGCGTCGAGGATCGCCGCGACCCGGCGGGACAACGCCGCCCGGCGGGCCCGCCGCCCGGTGTCGGAGGCCCCGCCCGCGCCGGCGGTCGGCTCCGGCGGGCCGACGTGCGGCCGGTCGCTCCGGCCCCGGAACGCACGACCCTGCGGGGTCGGGGCGGCGTGCGGCGTCGGACGCTCCGACACCGGCCCGACGCGCGCCCTCGGGGACGGCGCCGGGCGATGCGGCCACGACTCGATGGCGGGCGTCGGGTACGGCGCCGGAGCGCCGGCAGGCGTCGGAGACGGTGCCGGAGGGCTGGCAGGCGCCGGACGCTCCGGCGCCGGAGCGCCGGCCCGGGTCGCGGGTGGGACGCCGGCCAGCCAGGCGAGGCGGACGCAGGCGAGGGCGCAGCCGCCGGCGACGGCGAGCGCTGCGGCAGCGGGACCGGGCATGAGCCCGGCGACCCCGGCCAGCAGGAAGAACGCGCCGGCGAGCGAGACGGCGAGATCGGGCGTTGCGAGCCACCGGCGGGGACCGGCGGGAGGGGTGACGGGCACGGCGGTCGCCTTCGTGAGGGGGCACGGGGCGGTGCGGTTGCGGTGCGGGGTCGTCGGGACGTTACGGCCGCATCGGCGCGGATCGCTGCGGCCATGCCAATGAACGATCCCGGAAGCAACCGGTTACGCAGAACGACTAGTGACGTGCGTCACAGGTTGCCGTCGTAATCGCCATGCTCATCCATGACTCCCTCCCGGCAACAGGAGATCCTTCCGCTGCCGAGATCTGCCGCCGTGCCCGCGCCGCGGACACCCGGGCCGGCCGAGCGACGCGCGGCCCGGCCGGCTCGGCGGCTCGTGACGCAGCGGGCGGCTCGGCGGCGGGGTGCGGGTCCGCCGTCGACGGCCACGGCGGCGAGGGTGGCGGCGCGACGAGACGCGCGCTCGCCACCGTCGCCCCGAAGAGAGGATGACCTGGTCGGATGCGATCATTCGGGGGTGAGCCGCGCCGACACCGTCCGTTTCCGCCACAACCAGGCCATCCTGGCCGCCGCGATCGTCGCCTTCATCGGCGCGCTGCCGCTGGCCACCGCCCGTTGGTGGCTGCTCTGGGTGCTGCTCGTCCCGCTCGCGGTCGGGGTCTGGGCCTGGCGGGCCGGCACCGACGTCGACGACCGGGAACTGCGACTGCGCGCCGTCGTCGGGCAACGGCGGGTGCCCTGGACCCGGGTGGCGGAGCTGGGCGCGGATCCCCGCGGCCGGGCGGTCGCCCGGCTCGACGACGGTCAGGTGCTGGCGCTGCCGGCGGTACGCGCCACCGACCTGCCCCGGCTGATCGCCGCCACCGGGCAGGACCTGCCCGGGGAGCACGCCGAGGCGGGCCCGCCCGACGACGGTCAGTAGCCGTCCGTCACCCGGTTCGCCAGCTCCGCACCGGCCACGAATCGGCGCAGCTGATCCCCCACCAGCCGGTAGGCGCGCGGCAGCAGGCCGCGCACCGAGCCGGCCACGTGCGGGGTGAGCAGCACGTTCGGCAGCTCCCACAGGGGATGGTCGGCCGGCAGCGGCTCCGGGTCGGTCACGTCCAGCGCGGCCCGCAGCCGCCCCGACCGCAGCTCCGCGACCAGCGCCGGGGTGCGGGTCACCGGCCCCCGCGCGGCGTTCACCAGCAGCGCGCCGTCCGGCATCGCGGCGAGGAAACGCTCGTCGACCAGGCCCCGGGTCTGCTCGGTGAGCGGCACCAGCACCACCACCACGTCCGCCGCGGGCAGCAGCGCGGGCAGCTCCGCCACCCCGTGCACGCCCTCGTCCGGCCGGGGCGTGCGGGCGACGAGGGTGAAACTCACCTCGAACGGGGCGAGCCGGGCCCGCACCGCCGTGCCGATCGAACCGGCGCCGACGATCAGCACCCGCTTGCCGGCCAGCTCGTCGGTCGGTGCCACCTCGTCGTACGCCCACTCCCGGCGAGCCTGGGCGCGGGCCAGCGGCGCGAAGCCACGCAGCGCGGCCAGGATCGCGGCGACCACCCACTCCGCGGTGGCCGAGTCGTGCACGCTGCGGGCGTCGCAGAGCGTCACACCCGCCGGGATCCGGCCCACCCAGGCGTCCGCACCGGCGGAGAGGAGCTGCACCACCTCGACGTCCGGCAGCTCGGCCAGGAGCGCACCGGCGCCCGGGCCGGCCAGGAACGGCGGCACCCAGAACCGCACCCCGGCCGGGGCGGACGGGAGCCGCGCCGGATCCGCCAGCACCTCCACCGTGACGTCGGGTGGCAGCTCGCCGAGGAGCCGGCGGCCGTCGGGGTGCGGGATCCATGCCTTCACGACCGTCGACGATATCCGTACCCGCGGGCCGACGCCGGGTCGACCGTGACGAACGCCCCGCCGCGGGTCGGACCCGCGCGCGACAGGGTTTAATCGGGAGCGGGCGCCGGCCGGCGTCCCTCGGCGCTGAGGACGGGTGGCCATGAGCGAGGACGACCCGGAGCGGAAGGCCGCGCCGATTCCGGCGCTGACCGACCCCGACCGGCTGCGCTCCCTCGACGAGACCCGCCTCGACGCGGTGCCGGACGAGGCGTTCGACCGGTTCGCGCGCCTGGTCAGCGACCTGCTCGACGTTCCGGTCGCGCTGGTCTCCCTGGTCGACGCGGAACGCCAGTTCTTCCCCGGCGAGACCGGCCTGCCGCAGCCCTGGGCGGCCCGCCGGCAGACCCCGCTCAGCCACTCGTTCTGCCAGCACGTCGTGGACACCGAGGCGCCGATGGTGCTGCCCGACGCCCGCCTCTACCCCCGGGTGCGGTTGAACCTCGCCATCGAGGACCTGGGCGTGGTGGCGTACGCCGGGATGCCGCTGACCGACCTGGACGGGCGGGTGCTCGGCTCGCTCTGCGCGATCGACAGCAAGCCCCGGGCCTGGACCAGGGAGCAACTGCGGACGCTCGCCGACCTGGCCGCCGCCTGCTCCTCGGAGCTGCGGCTGCGGATCGCGGTGCGCGGCGCCGAGCAGGCCCGTCGCCGCGCCGAGGAGGCGCACGACCGGCTCGCCATGCTGGCCGGGATGAGCGAGCTGCTCGGCGGCACGCTCGACGTGACCACCGCGGTCGACCGCCTCGCCGACGCCATGGTGCCGCTGCTCGCCGACTGGTGCCTGATCACCCTGGTCGATCCGGCCGGCCGCCCCCGAGGCGTCTCCGGCGCGCACCGGGACCCCGAGCGCGACGCCGACCTGGCCCGTTTCACCCAACTGCTGGTCACCGGGCTCGGCCCGGAATCGCTGATCCGGTCGGTGCTGAGCACCGGCCGGCCGGTGATGCGCGGCACCGCCGGGATCGAGGACGTGACGCTCGGCACCACCCGCCCGGAGCTGGCGCCGCTGGCCGACCGGCTCGGCATCGGCTCCCACCTCACCGTGCCGATCACCGCCGTCGGCGACCGGGTGATCGGCGCGGTGACGCTCGTCAACCGCCCCGGCCGGCGCGGCTTCGACGCGAGCGACCTGCGGACCGCGCAGGACATCGGCGTACGGGCCGGCCAGGCGGTCGGCAACAGCCGGCTCTACAGCGAGCAGCGGCACGTCGCGGAGGTGCTCCAGCACAGCATGCTGCCGGCGCTGCCGGCGGTGCCGGGGATCGAGCTGGCCGCCCGCTACCTGCCGGCCGCCGACCGGGTCGAGGTCGGTGGTGACTGGTACGACGCCTTCGTCCAGCCCGACGGCGAGCTGATCGCCGCGATCGGCGACGTCGCCGGCCACGACATCGAGGCCGCGGCCACCATGGGCCAGTTGCGCAACCTGGTCCGCGGCAACGCGTACGGGCGGGGCGACCCGGTCGAGGAGCTGGTGGCAAACCTCGACCGGGCCATCGGTGGGTTACGGGTGCCCACGGTCGCCACCGCGGTGCTGGCCAGGGCGCGCCCCGGCGACGGCGGGCTGCGGGTGCGCTGGTGCAACGCCGGGCACCCGCCGCCGCTGCTGCTGCGCGCCGACGGCACGGTGGCGGTGGCGGAGGGACGCGGCCCGTTGCTCGGCCTGGCCCGCCCGCCCCGGCGCACCGGCCGGACGCTGGCCCTCGCCCCGGGCGACACGCTGCTGCTGCACACCGACGGGCTGATCGAGCGCCGGGACCAGCCGATCGACGAGGGCCAGGCGGAGCTGCTGGCCCGGCTCGCCACGGCCGGCCCCACCGCGCCGCTGGCCACCCTCTGCGACCGGTTGCTCGCCGCCGGGGACCGCCGGGAGGACGATGTCGCCGTGCTCGCCCTTCGGGCCGCCTGAGGCTGCGCCAACCAGGTCCTCACCGAGGCCGCCGGGCCGGCCGCCGGGCGCGGGCCGGCCGGCTGTTCGGCGGCAGCCGGCGAGCCGTCGCGGCGGACCTGAGCGGCGGGTCGGTTGCCGGCACCGCCGACCCGCCCGGCTCGCCCGCACGTCCGGCTAGGCTGGGCCGGGTGAGCCCGCGTCTGTCGTACCCCCGCGTCCGCCGCCTCCGGACGGCGCTGGCGGCGTCCTGCGCGGCGCTGCTGCTGGGCACCGCCGGCTGCGCCCTCGGCGAGCCCGAGCCGGACCCGGCCGGCGAACCGCCCAACCTGCCGACGCCGTCGGACACGGCCAGCCCCGGCGGGGCCGGCCAACAGGTGGTGGCGACGGTGCTGGCGAAGGGGCTGGAGGTGCCGTGGTCGATCGCGTTCCTGCCCGACGGCGCGGCGCTGGTCACCGAGCGCGACAGCGGGCGGATCCTCCAGGTCGGCCCGGAGTCCGGGCCGGACGGGCTCGCGGTGCGACCGGTGCAGACGGTGCCGGGCGTGGTGTCCGGCGGCGAGGGCGGGCTGCTCGGCATCGCCGTCTCCCCCGGTTACGCGCGTGACCGCACGGTCTTCGTCTACTACACCGCGCAGGACGACAACCGGGTCGCGAAGCTGCAACTCGGCCAGCCTCCGACGGTGATCCTCACCGGGATCCCCAAGGCCGGCAACCACGACGGCGGCGGCCTGGGCTTCGGTCCGGACGGCTTCCTCTACGTCAGCACCGGTGACGCCGGGCGCACCGCGAACGCGCAGGACCCGAAGAGCCTCGGCGGGAAGATCCTGCGGATCACGGCGGACGGCAAGCCGGCCCCGGGCAACCCGACCGCCGGTTCGCCGGTGTGGTCGACCGGGCACCGCAACGTGCAGGGCTTCGCCTGGACGCCGGACAAGCGGATGTACGCCGTCGAGTTCGGTCAGAACACCTGGGACGAGATCAACCAGATCACCCAGGGTGGCAACTACGGCTGGCCGCAGGTCGAGGGACGCGCCGACGACCAGCGCTACGTGGACCCCATCGTGCAGTGGCGCACCGCCGACGCCTCCTGCTCCGGCCTGACCGCGGTGGACCGGCTGCTGGTCACCGCCTGCCTGCGGGGGCAGCGGCTGTGGCTGGTCGAGCTGGCCGGCAACGGGACCGTCCTCGGCCAGCCGCGTGATCTGCTCACCGGCCGGTACGGTCGGCTGCGCGCCGCCGCCGTGGCGCCGGACGGCTCGATCTGGGTGAGCACCTCGAACCGGGACGGTCGGGGCAAACCGACCCCCGAGGACGACCGGATCCTGCGGCTGGTCTTCGCCGACGGCGGCGCCGGCCGTAGCTGATCCACTTCCGGCGGGTTTGCCAAGATCGATCCAGGGGCAGGTCAGAATCTCATCATGAACGACCACGAGAACGAAGAGCACCGCGCCGGGGACGGGACCTCCCCGGAGACCGGGCGGGCCCGCCGCTGGACCGCGTGGCGGCCGGGCCGCCGGCTGCGCCGCGCCGGCCTGGTGCTGGCCCTGCTCGCGGTCACGCTGGGCGGCATCGTGGTCGGCACCTACACCGGCGGCCACGTCAGCACGGACATCGGGCCGTTCCGGGCGGAACTCAAACTGAGCCCGTCGCTGAACGGCGGCACCACCGTCGACATCCCGCCGCTGGGCGCGCTGCTGCTGGACAGCCACGACGGGCCGGCCTACCTGACCGTCGAGGTGGGCTCGCTGGACCAGGGGCGCACCGAGGCGCTGATCGGCGACCCGGCGAGCATCAGCCGGGCCAGCCAGTCGGCGGTGCAGGACGTCCGCGACGGCGTCACCCGCCTCGGCCTGAAGACGCTCGCCTCGACGGTGCTGGCCACCCTGCTCCTGGCCGGGCTCGTCTTCCGCGACGTGCGGCGCACCGCCTGGGCGGGCGGGCTGGCGCTGGCCATCACCGCCGGCAGCCTCGGCCTGGCCGCCGCCACCGTGCGACCGCAGGCGATCGAGGAGCCGAGATACGAGGGCCTGCTCGTCAACGCGCCCGCGATCGTCGGTGACGCGCGGCGGATCGCCAACGACTACACCAAGTACGCCGAGCAGTTGCAGCGGCTGGTCGGCAACGTCAGCAAGCTCTACACCACGGTCTCCGCGCTGCCGGTGGTGCAGCCGTCCCCCGGCACCACCCGGGTGCTGCACGTCTCCGACATGCACCTCAACCCCACCGGGTGGCAGTTGATCCGCACGGTGGTCGAGCAGTTCGGCATCGACGTCGTGATCGACACCGGCGACATCACCGACTGGGGCAGCGAGCCGGAGGCGTCCTACGTCGGCTCGATCAGCCTGCTCAAGAAGCCCTACGTCTACATCCGGGGCAACCACGACTCGCCCCGCACGGCGTCGGCGGTGGCCCAGCAGCCGAACGCCGTCGTGCTGAACAACTCGACCACGACGGTCGCCGGGTTGACCATCGCCGGCATCGGCGACCCCCGGTTCACCCCGGACAAGGAGACCTCACCCGCCGGCAGCGGTCTCACCTCGGCCGTCGCCGACCAGGTGATCGGCACCGGCGAGCAGCTCGCCGCCACGATCGAGAAGTCGCCGCGGAAGGTGGACATCGCGCTGGTGCACGACCCGGCGTCGGCCGGTCCGCTCTCCGGCCTCACCCCGCTCGTGCTCGCCGGGCACAAGCACGCCCGGCAGGTGTCGAAGCTGCCGGAGGTGCCGGGCGAGCAACCGACCACGTTGATGGTGGAGGGGTCGACCGGCGGGGCCGGGCTGCGCGGGCTGGAGGGCGAGGAGCCCACCCCGCTGACCATGACGGTGCTCTACTTCGACAAGCAGAAGCTGCTCCAGGCGTACGACGAGATCACCGTGGGCGGCACCGGCCAGTCGCAGGTCAGCCTGGAGCGGCACGTGATCCGCGACCCGGCCAAGGGCGACGAGGTGCCGGTCACCCCGACGCCGACGCGCGGGGCGCCGGAGTCGCCCTCGACCTCGACCTCGACCTCGACGAGCGCGACCCCGGCACCGACCCCGAGCTGAGTCAGCGCAGGGCGAGCGCGGCCAGCGCGGCGTTGACGATGCTGCCGGGCAGCAGGTCGTGCAGCTCGTACAGCTCCCGGACGCCGCCCGACTGGCCGAACTCGTCCACCCCGAGCGGCACCGCCGGCGCCCCGACCGCCGAGCCCAGCCAGGCCATCGCGTGCGAGGCCGCGTCGTGCACGGTGACCACCGGCACCCGGTCGGCGAACGCCGACCGCAACGCGCCGGGCACGCTCGGCACGGTGGCGGTCCGCACGCCCTGGCGCAGCGTCCGCTGCCACGCCCGGTAGAGCCGGTCCAGGCTGGTCACGTCGACCACGTGCGCCGCCACGCCCTCCTCCGCCAGCTCCGCGGCGGCGGCCAGCACCTCCGGCAGCACCGCGCCGGACGCGGCGAGCTGCACCACCGGTGCGTCCGCCAGCTCCGGATACGCCTGGTGCGCGTCGACCAGCCGGTACGCGCCGGCCACCACCTGCCGGCGCAGCACCGCGTCGCCGAGCCGGGCCCGGGCCGCCTCGAACGGCGCCTGGTCCACCGGCCGGGTGCTGAGCCGGAAGTAGTACGCCCCGTCCTCGGCCGGCGCGGCGGTGGCGGCCGGGGCGCCACCGCCGGCGATCTGCCCGAGCGCGTCGCAGAGCAGCCAGTCCAGGCTGCCGGCGTACGCGGGCTCGCAGAACGTCACCCCGGGCAGCTCCAGGCCGACCGAGGCGGTGATGGTGGACTGGTGCGCGCCGCCCTCCGGGGCGAGGGTGATGCCGGACGGGGTGCCGGCCACCACGAACCGGGAACCGGAGTAGGTGCCGTAGAGGAACGCGTCCAGCCCGCGCAGCACGAACGGGTCGTAGACCGTGCCGACCGGCAGCAGCGGCTGGCCGGACAGGTCCCACGACAGGCCGAGCTGCCCCAGCAGCAGGAACAGGTTCATCTCGGAGATGCCCAGCTCGATGTGCTGCCCGGCGGGGCTCTCCGTCCAGCGCAGCATCCGGTCGGAGGTCCAGGACCGCTGCTCGGTGGGGGCGAACACGCCGGTCTTGTTGATGAACCCGGCCAGGTTCGTCGAGGTGGCCACGTCCGGCGCGGTGGTCACCAGATAGGGCGCCACCTGCGGGTCCCGGGCCAGGTCGACCAGCACCCGGCCGAACACCTCCTGGGTGGAGACCGGCTTGTTCGCGCGTACCCGGGTGGTTTCCGGAACGGTGACGCCCAGCGCCCGCTCGCGCGGCGGGCGGGACAGCGCCTCCCGGCGCTCGCCGGCCCGGATGCCGGCCTCCGACGCCGGGTCGAGCCGGTCCCACTCGGTCTGCGGGGTGAGACCGTTCGCGGACCGCAGCGCGTCCACCTGCTCGGTGCTGAGCAGCGCCGAGTGGTTGCGCGGGTTGCCGGCGATCGGCAGGCCCCAACCCTTGACCGTGTAGGCGAAGACCACGCTGGGCCGGTCGGTGACCGCGTCGCACTGGGCGTACGCGTCGAGCATCGCTTCCAGGTCGTGCCCGCCCAGGTCGGTGACGAGCGGACCCAACTCGTCGTCGGCGACGTCGGCGACGAACGCGGCCACCTCGGCCGGCGCACCGTCCAGGAACTGCTTGCGCAGGGCCGGCCCGGCCAGCCCGAACAGCGACTGGTACTGCTCGTTCGGCATCAGGTCGATCCAGTCGCGCAGCGCCGCCCCGCCCGGCCGGGCGTACGCCTCGGCCAGCTTGCGGCCGTACTTGACCTCGACGACGTGCCAGCCGGCGGCCTCGAACTGGCCGCGCCACTGGTTGATCCGCACCCCGGGGACGACCCGGTCCAGCGACTGCCGGTTGAAGTCGACGAGCCACATCACGTTGCCCAGCCCGGCGGTCGCCGGGTCGGCGACCGCCTCCCAGATGTTGCCCTCGTCCAGTTCCGCGTCGCCGATCAGCGCGATGAACCGGGAGTGCGGGCGGGCGCCGAAGTGCGCGTCGACGTAGCGGCGGGTGACGGCGGCGAACAGCGGCGCGGCGGCGCCCAGGCCGACCGAGCCGGTGGAGAAGTCCACCTCGTCCGGGTCCTTGGTGCGCGACGGGTAGGACTGGAGGCCGCCGCGCGCCCGCAGCTTCGGCAGGTAGGACTTGTCGAGGTTGCCGAGCAGGTACTGGATGGCGTGGAACACCGGGGAGGCGTGCGGCTTCACCGCGACCCGGTCCTCGGCGTCCAGGTGCTGGAACCAGAGCGCGGTCATCGCGGTGACCAGCGAGGCGCTGGACGCCTGGTGGCCGCCGACCTTCACCCCGTCGCCGGTGTCCCGGTCGTGGTTGGCCGCGTCGACGATGCGGGTGGCGAGCCAGAGCACCCGGCGCTGGATCTCGTCGAGGACGTGCTCGTTCACGCTTGCTCCATCCGGGGCGTCGCCGTTGACGCCCTCTCCGAGGGTAAGGAGGGGCCCCCGCTTAACGCATTCTGCATAGGCGGGGGCCCTTATTAACACACGTCAGGCAGCGCCGAGGCGCTCCAGGATCAGCTCACGGACGGTCTTCGCGTCGGCCTGGCCGCGGGTGGTCTTCATGACCGCGCCGACGAGCGCACCGGCCGCCGCGACCTTGCCGCTGCGGATCTTGTCGGCGATGTCGGGGTTGGCGGCGATCGCCTCGTCCACCGCGGCGGTCAGCGCCCCGGTGTCCGAGACGACCTCCAGGTTGCGGTTGGTCATGATGTCCGTCGGCGAGCCCTCGCCGGCCACCACGCCCTCCAGCACGGTGCGGGCCAGCTTGTCGTTGAGCTTCCCGGCATCGACCAGGGCCTGAAGCTCCGCGACCTGCGCCGGGGTGGCGCCCACGTCGGCCAGTTCCACGCCGGTCTCGTTGGCCCGGCGGGACAGCTCGCCCAGCCACCACTTGCGGGCCGCGGCCGGGGTGGCGCCGGCGGCCACGGTCGCCTCGATCAGCTCCACCGCGCCGGCGTTGACCACCGACTCCATGTCCAGGTCGGACAGGCCCCAGTCCTGCTGGATCCGCTTGCGGCGCAGCCGCGGCAGCTCCGGCAGGGCGGCCTTCAGCTCGGCCACCCAGGCGGTGTCCGGCGCCAGCGGCACCAGGTCCGGCTCGGGGAAGTAGCGGTAGTCGGTGGCGGTCTCCTTGGACCGGCCCGACGTGGTGTCACCGGTGTCCTCGTGGAAGTGCCGGGTCTCCTGCACGATCCGGCCGCCCGCGTCCAGCACCGACGCCTGGCGCAGCATCTCCGAGCGGACCGCCCGCTCCACCGAACGCAGCGAGTTGACGTTCTTGGTCTCGGTGCGGGTGCCCCACTCCGCGCCCGGCAGGTTCAGCGACGTGTTGACGTCGCAGCGCAGCGAGCCCTCCTCCATCCGCACGTCCGAGACGCCCAACGAGCGGATCACGTCGCGCAGCTCGGCGACGTACGCCCGGGCGATCTCCGGGGCGAGCGCGCCGGTGCCGGGGATCGGCTTGGTGACGATCTCCACCAGCGGGATGCCGGCCCGGTTGTAGTCGACGAGCGACTCGGTGGCGCCGTGGATGCGGCCGGTGGCACCCCCGACGTGCAGCGTCTTGCCGGTGTCCTCCTCCAGGTGCACCCGCTCGATGCCGATGCGCACCAGCTCGCCGTTCACCTCGACGTCGAGGTGGCCGTCGAAGCACAGCGGCTCGTCGTACTGGCTGATCTGGAAGTTCTTCGGCATGTCCGGGTAGAAGTAGTTCTTCCGGGCGAACCGGCACCACTGCGCGATCGAGCAGTTCAACGCCAGGCCGATCCGGATCGTCGCCTCGATCGCCGCGGAGTTGGCCACCGGCAGCGAACCGGGCAGGCCCAGGCAGACCGGGCAGACCCGGGTGTTCGGCTCGCCGCCGAAGTCGGTCGGGCAGCCGCACCACATCTTGGTGTTCGTGCCCAGCTCGACGTGGGTCTCCAGGCCGATCACCGGTTCGTAGCGCGCGACGACCTCGTCGTACGCGGGCAGTGTCGTCGTCATCTGAGCTCCAGGCGCGATCCGGACAGAACCGTTCCAGCCTAATCGGCTGGCCGCGCCACCCCGCTGCCGGGCTTCGAGATCACCGCGCGGGGGCGCGCCGTGCCGGCATGAGAAAAGCGACACCGGGGTACGGGTCGACCATGACGAATACGGGGGACGACTCGACGCCGCGGCCGGACGACCCGTCGCGGACGAGGCAGACCGGTGTGGTGCTGCTGGCGGTCGCGGCGGTATGGCTGCTGGCCATGCTGCTCAGCTGGGCGTACTGGGTGGCCGGCGACGACCGCGATCCTGACAACCTGCTCGCGATGGTGGTCGGCACCGCGGTGCCCGGCCTGCTCGCCATCGCCGCCGCCCTGGTGCTGACGCGCCGGTCGCGCGACCGGCGGTGAACCCGACGGACCGGGGCGGGACGGAGGTCGGACCGGACGGACCCGGGGAACCACCGAGGACGCCCCTCTTTCGAAACGGTCGACAGGTCGTGGTGGGGGTGGGCGCCGTCTTCGTCGGGGCGGTGGCGCTCGGCCTGCCCGCGCTGCTGACCGGGATCTGGGTGGCGGACGGCGACTACGACTTCCAGGACGTGGTGGGCATGGTCGTCGTCACGGCGGTGCCCGCCGTGATCGGCGCCGCGGCGGCGCTGCTGCTCGCCCGTCGACTGGTGCCGCGGATGCGTACCCCGGCCGGAAGCCCGGGCGCCGCGGCGCGGGACGCGCTGCGCGTGGGCCGGGCCACCGACCCGGCCGTCGACGCCGCCGCCCGCCGGGAGGCTGACCGCCGGCTCGGCCAGCGCTGGTACGTGTGGTTCTGCGTCGTCCTGGCCGCTGTTCAGGCGCTGCTGGCGGTCGGCGCGTCCCGGTGGTCCAGCCGGCTGATCGCCATGGTCGCCGTGCTGCTCTGGTCGGGCGCGGCGTGGTGGCGCTGGCGCGGCATCCGGGAGGCCCGCCGCTACCTGGACGCGGCGGAGCGCCCGGAAACGCCGACCGGTACCGACGGGGATCCGTCGACGCCGGTCGGCGGCGGTGCTACAGAGCCGGCGGGGTGAACGTGCCGACGCTGGACTCCAACGCGGCGGCCACCCGGTACATCCGGTCGTCGGCCATGGTCGGGGCCATGATCTGCAGGCCGACCGGCAGCCCCTCGGACAGCCCGCACGGCACCGAGATGGCCGGGCCGCCGTAGAGGTTGGTCGGGATGGTGAACAGATCCGCCAGGTACATCTGGTAGGGATCCGAGGTGCGCGCGCCGATCGGGAACGCCACGAACGGGGTGGTCGGCGAGATCAGCGCGTCCACCTGCTCGAACGCGCTGGTGAAGTCGCGCGTGATCAGCGTGCGGACCTTCTGCGCCTGGCCGTAGTAGGCGTCGTAGTAGCCCGACGAGAGCGCGTACGTGCCGATCATGATGCGGCGCTTCACCTCGGGGCCGAAGCCGGCCTCGCGGGTCAGCGACATGACCTCCTCCAGCGACCGGTTGCCGTCGTCGCCGACCCGCAGGCCGAACCGGACGCCGTCGAACCGGGCCAGGTTGGAGGAGCACTCGCTCGGCGCGATCAGGTAGTAGGCCGGCAGCGCGTACCTGAAGTGCGGGCAGGACACCTCGACGATCTCGGCGCCCAGCTTCGCCAGCGCCTCGACCGACTCGCGGAACGCGGCCATCACGCCCGGCTCGGCGCCCTCGCCGGTGAACTCGGTGACCACGCCGAGCTTCACGCCGGTCAGGTCACCGTTCGCGCCGAGCTTCGCCGCGCCCACCACGTCCGGCACCGGAGCCGGGATCGAGGTGGAGTCGCGCGGGTCGTGGCCGCCGATCACCCGGTGCAGCAGCGCGGCGTCCAGCACGGTACGCGCGCACGGGCCGGGCGTGTCCAGCGACGACGAGAACGCCACCAGGCCGTACCGGGAGGTGCCGCCGTAGGTGGGCTTCGCGCCCACCGTGCCGGTGACCGCGCCGGGCTGGCGGATCGAGCCGCCGGTGTCCGAGCCGATCGACAGCGGCGCCTCGTACGCGGCCAGCGCCGCGGCGCTGCCGCCGCCGGAGCCGCCCGGGATGCGCTCGGTGTCCCACGGGTTGCGGGTCGGCCCGTACGCGGAGTATTCGGTGGAGGAGCCCATCGCGAACTCGTCCATGTTGGTCTTGCCGAGCATCACCGTGCCGGCGGCCCGCAGCCGCTCGACGATCGTCGAGTCGTACGGCGGGCGCCAGCCTTCGAGGATCTTCGACCCGACGGTGGTCGGCACGCCCTTGGTGGTGAGCACGTCCTTGACCGCGACCGGCACGCCGGCCAGCGGGCCCAACTCCTCGCCGGCGGCCCGGCGCTCGTCCACGGCCCGCGCGGCGGCCAGCGCGCCGTCGGTGTCGACGTGCAGGAACGCGTGCACCCGGTCGTCGACGGCACCGATCCGGTCCAGGTGGGCGCGGGTGACCTCGACCGCGGAGGCGTCACCGGACGCGACCAGCCCGGCGATCTCGACGGCGGTCAACTTCGTCAGGTCGGTCACGATGCCACATCCTCGTCCAGGATCCGCGGGACGCGGAACCGCTGCTCCTCGGCGTCGGGCGCGCCCGACAGCACCTCCTGCGGGGTCAGGCTCGGCGTCACCACGTCCTCGCGGAGCACGTTTGTCAACGGCACCGAGTGGGACGTCGGCGGGATGTCCGCCGCGGCGACCTCGCCGACCTGCGCGACCGACTGGAGGATCACGTCCAGCTGGCCGGCGAAGGTGTCCAACTCCTCCTCGGTGACGGCGAGCCGCGACAGTCGCGCGAGGTGCGCGACCTCCTCGCGGGAGATGGCGGCCATCGGGTGCCCCCTTCGTGACTGTCTGAGAGACGTCTTCGGTGTGCCGGCCGCGCACGACGGTGAAACGATGACGCGCGGTGACCGGAGCGAGTCTATTGTCCCGCCGTCACGACGACGCCCTCGACTCCCCCTCCGCCGCCGGGCCGCCCCGGCCCTCGGCCTCCACCGCCACCGGACGGACCGGGCGGTAGCGCGACAGCCAGGCGATCAGCTTCTCCGCCGGCATCGGCCGGGCGTGGAACCAGCCCTGCGCCACGTCGCAGCGGGCGGCGTGCAGCAGCCGCCAGGTGCGCTCGTCCTCCACGCCCTCGGCCACCACCCGCAGCCCCAGCGCGCCGGCCAGCTCGATCATCGACCGGACGATCGCCGCGTCGTCCGGGTCGTCGGCCATGCCCAGCACGAACGACCGGTCCACCTTCACCTCGGACAGCGGCAGCCGGCGCAGGTGCTGCAACGAGGAGTAGCCGGTGCCGAAGTCGTCGAGCGCGATGCCCACCCCGATCCGGTGCAGCTGGGTGATGCTGGCCAGCACCCGCCGGGGGTCGGCCATCAGCGCGCCTTCGGTGATCTCCACCTGGAGCCGCTGCGGCGGGACCCCGTACCGGGTGAGCCGGTCGGCGATCTGGTCGGCGATCTCGCCGGTGTGCAGGTCCCGCACGCTGACGTTGAGCGCGGCGCGCAGCGTCAGGCCGGCCGCCGACCACTTGGCGACCTGCTCCACCACGTCGTCCACCACCCGGCGGGTGAGCAGCCGCATCACCGCGCTCTGCTCGGCGACCTGGATCAGCTCCCCCGGGTCGACCATGCCCCGGCGCGGGTGCCGCCAGCGCAGCAGCGCCTCCACGCCGACCACCTCGCCGGTCGCGATGGCGATCTGCGGCTGGTAGTACATGGTGATCTCGCCCGGGTCGCCGGCCGGGTCTTCCGGGTCACGCACGCCGGCCCGCCCGGCCGGCTCGCCATCCGGCCGCCCGGCGGCCTCCGCACCCCCGGCGGCACCGCCGGCCGGTGTCGCCTCGGTGACCGGCACGGTCTCCCCGGGTACGGCCGGCGCACCCCGGCCCGCAGGCGCGGCCGGCACCGCCCCGGCGGACACGGCCGAACCGGCGGACACAGTGGAGTCGGTCCGGCCCGAAGACGTAGCCGGCACCGCCCCGGCGGACACGGCCGGGTCGGCCGGCACGGGCTGCGACACGTGCCCGGTTCCCGCGGCCCGGACGGCGTCGCCACTGCCGGAGCCCGCGGGGCCGGCGGGTGCGCCGCCGCGGGCGGCCCGACGGCGGATCGGGTCGGCGCCGGTGAGGATCCGCTCGATCAGGTCGTCGTCGGGTCGCGCCTCGACCCGCTCCCGCCGACGTCGCAGCCGCCAACGGACCGGCCCGGCACCGGGGCGCACCCCGCCGGGACCGCCGTCGCGCGCCGGCCGCTCGTCGTGGCCCCGTCGCTCGTCGCATGCCGGCCCGGCGGCGGGCAGACCCGGTGCCAGCGCGGCGCCGTCACCCCCGCGTACGCCCGCCGGCTCGCCGCCGGACGCGCGGTGCGGTGACTCCAGCACCCGGCGCAGGTCGGCCAGGAGACTCAGTCGCTCGGCCGAGTTGTGGTCGGACTCCGGCGCATAGACCGCGACGGTGTCGTTGCGGTGCTTGGCGTCGTACATGGCGACGTCGGCGTGCCGCATCAGGGTGGCGAAGTCCTCGCCGTGCTCCGGGTAGAGCGCAACGCCGATCGAACCGCCGACGTCCAGCGGCAGCCCGTCCAGCGGCACCGGCTCGGCGAGCGCGGCGACCACCCGGTCGGCCCGCTCCCGGGCCTCGCCGATGCCGGCCAGCCGGGGTACGACGATGGCGAACTCGTCACCGCCGAGCCGCGCCACCAGCTCACCGTCGTCGACCACGTCGATCAGCCGGGCGCTCACCTCCACCAGCAGCCGGTCACCCACCGCGTGGCCGAGGGCGTCGTTGACGTGCTTGAACCGGTCGAGGTCGAGCAGCAGCAGGGCCAGGTGTGCGTCCGACTCGCCCCGGGCGGCCCGCTCGGCGTGCAGGTGCACCTGCTCGGCGACCTCGGTGAGCAGCGCCTTGCGGTTGGGCAGCCCGGTGAGCGGGTCGACGTCGGCGAGTTGTTCCCGTTCGGCGGAGAGCCGGGCCATCCGGTAGACCGCGAAGAGCGGCACCAGCACCAGCGGGATCAGCGCCGCGCTGGCCCGGGCGGCGGCCACCAGCACCGGCGCGAGCAGCAGCAACGAACCGGTGGAGAGCAACTCGTAGGCCAGCCCGAGCCGGATGCTGGGCCACCACCGGCCACCGAAACGCAGCCGGATGGCGGAGTTGACCAGGCCGTAGTTGACCACGAACCAGGCCACCGTGGCGCCGCCCAGCGCCGCCACGTCGGTCCAGTGCAGCCGGTCGCCGCCGAACAGCTCGCCCGCGCCGAGGCGGCCGACCGCGTACGCGGCGGCGAGCGCGCAGGCGTACTGGGCGGCGTTGAAGCCGGTGCGCCAGGCGGTGTAGCCGAGCCGCCAGCCGGACACGGCCACCGCGACGGCCTGCACCGCCACGGCCGGGCCGAGGCCCCAGCCGAGCAGGATGGCGAAGGTGAAGCAGGTCGACGGGAAGAGCGCCGAGGTCTGCCGCCGCCCCGGCGGGACGAACGGACGGGCGTCGCAGGCGACGGCGAGCGCCGCCATGGTCCAGAAGGCGACCGGCAGCTCGGTCAACCGGCCCGGGAGCGCGGCCAGCGGCCCGGCCGAGACGAGCACGGCGACCCCGGCGACCGCGCCGACGAAGCCGAAGAACGACCGGACCCGCCCAGGCGGGACGGCGTTGCGTGGGTCGCCGGTCGCCATCGCACCTCCCGGGGAGCGGTCGTGGCGTGCGCCGTCACACGCCGTACGCCAATGAAACGCCCTCCGGGTCACTTTCCCCGACACGACAGACACGAATCGGTCGTAGTCGTAATTAAATTGGTATACGCCGCGTCCGGCCCTCAGTCCTCCACCCGGGCCACCGCCCGGGCCGCCTCCGGGCCGGATTCCAGCAGCACCCGGAACCCGTCCTCGTCGAGGATCGGCAGTTTCAACGTCGCCGCCTTGTCGGCCTTCGAGCCGGGATTGTCGCCGACCACCACGAAACCGGTCTTCTTGGAGACCGACCCGGTGACCTTCCCGCCCCGGTTCTGGATCTCCTCGGCGGCCTGGTCACGGCTGAACCCGGACAACGTGCCGGTGACCACGACGGTGACGCCGTCGAGCGGCCGGGGCCCCTCGTCACCGGACTCCTCGACCATCCGTACGCCCGCCGCCGCCCACTTGCGCACCACGTCGCGGTGCCAGTCGACGGCGAACCACTCCTTCAGGCTCGCGGCGATGGTCGGGCCGACGCCGTCCACCGAGGACAACTCCTCCTCGGCGGCCTCCTCGATCGCGGTGATCGAGCGGAAGTGCCGGGCGAGCGCCTGGGCCGCGGTGGGGCCGACGTGCCGGATGGAGAGCGCCACCAGCACCCGCCACAGGTCGCGGTCCTTCGCCACGGCCAGGTTGTCGAGCAGCTTGGTGGCGTTGCTGCCCAGCGTGCCGTCCTTGTTGACGAAGAACGGCGACCGGCTCAACTGCTCGGCGTCGAGAGCGAACAGGTCGCCCTCGTCGGTGATGATCCCGGCGTCGAGCAGCGCGGCGGCGCCCTTGTAGCCGAGCACCTCGATGTCGAAGCCGCCGCGTCCGGCCAGGTGGAAGACCCGCTCCCGCAGCTGCGCCGGGCAACTGCGGGAGTTGGGGCAGCGGATGTCGACGTCGCTCTCCTTGGCCGGCGCGAGCGGCGTGCCGCAGGCCGGACAGACGGTCGGCATGACGAACGCCCGGGCGTCGGCCGGACGCAGCTCGACCACCGGGCCGAGCACCTCGGGGATGACGTCGCCGGCCTTGCGCAGCACCACCGTGTCGCCGATGAGCACGCCCTTGCGCTCCACCTCGCGGGCGTTGTGCAGGGTGGCGAGCGCGACAGTGGAACCGGCCACCCGGACCGGCTCCAGGACCGCGAACGGGGTGACCCGGCCGGTGCGCCCGACGTTGACGTCGATGTCGAGCAGCTTGGTGTTGACCTCTTCCGGCGGGTATTTGAAGGCGATCGCCCAGCGCGGCGCGCGGCTGGTCGAGCCGAGGCGGCCCTGGATGGAGACCGGGTCGACCTTGACCACCACGCCGTCGATCTCGTGCTCGACGTCGTGGCGGTGCGTGCCGTAGTGGGCGATGTATTCCGCCACCCCGGCCAGGTCGTCCACCACCTTCCACCGGTCGCTGGTGGGCAGCCCCCATGCCTTGAGCGCGGCGTAGGCCGCGGACTGCGCGGCCGGCCGGTAGCCCTTGCGGGCGCCGATGCCGTGCACGACCAGGCGCAGCGGCCGGGAGGCGGTGACCCTCGGGTCCTTCTGCCGGAGACTGCCCGCGGCGGCGTTGCGCGGGTTGGCGAACGGCGCCTTGCCCTGCTCGACCAGGCTCGCGTTGAGGTCGGCGAACCCGGCCACCGGAAAGTAGATCTCGCCGCGCACCTCCAGCAGCTCCGGCACGTCGGGGAAGTCGTCGGCCGGGGTGAGCCGCGCCGGCACGCCCCGGATGCTGCGTACGTTGGCGGTGACGTCCTCCCCGGTGCGGCCGTCACCGCGGGTGGCCGCGCGCACCAGCCGGCCCTCGGCGTAGGTCAGGTTGATCGCCAGCCCGTCGACCTTCAGCTCGCACAGGTAGGGCACCGGGCCGCCGGCGTCCCGCTCGACCCGCTCGGCCCAGGCGGCCAACTCCTCGTCGGCGAACGCGTTGTCGAGCGAGAGCATCCGCTCGGCGTGGGTGACCGGGGTGAAGTCGGTGGAGAAGGTGCCGCCGACCCGCTGGGTGGGCGAGTCGGGGGTGCGCAGCGCGGGGTATTCCGCCTCCAGCGCCTCCAGCTCGCGCAACTGCTTGTCGAACTCCGCGTCGGTGATCGTCGGCGCGTCCAGCACGTAGTAGCGGTATTGGTGCTCGGTCAGCTCCTGGCTCAGCGTGGCGTGCCGCTCCCGGGCCTCCGGGGTCGGCTCGGCGCCGGCCGCCGCCTCCTGCGCGGCGTCGACCGTCTGGGGAACCGCTTCTTCGGACACGCCGCCTTCGGACACCGCTGTCGACCTCCCGTGCTCGCGCTACCTCCGAACCGTAGCGGTCGGCTGTGACACCCGTCCGGCCACCCGCGCTGAGCAGGCACGTCCGCCGCGGTTCGGCATGCCTCGCGCCACCGGAGCGGATCGGCCGCGACCGTGCGACGATCGCGGCGGCGGCGGTGGGCCGAAACGGACGGAAGGCGGCGACGGATGCGCGACGGGCTGATCTGGGGACTGGTGATCGTGGCCTGCGTGGCGGCGGGATGGCTGTGGAGCGAGTGGCGTCGCCGCTCCGCCGACCGCTCGGCCGGGACCGGCCGGCGCGGCCGGCCCGGGGACGGTCGGCGACCCGGCACCGGTGGTCGGTCCGGGGGCCCGCCCGGTGGTCGCGCCGCGGGCGGGCCCGGTGGCGGCCGGACCGGCGCCCCACCGCGCCCGCGTGACGCCGGGCGGCCGGACCGCGGCGGCCCGCGCCCGGGGGAGATCTGGTGGGCCGACGTGCCCTACGCCGACGGCACCGGCTCGAAGGTGCGCCCGTGCCTGGTGCTGCGGGTCGACGGCCACGGCGCCGAGGTCCTGAAGATCACCAGTCAGGACAAGTCGGACCGGGACGACCACGTGTTGATCCCCACCCGGAGCTGGGACGCCGACGCCGAGCACGACAGCTGGCTGGACGTCAGCGAGCCGATCCCGGTGCCGGTCGCCGCGTTCGCGGACAAGGCCGGCGACTGTGACGCGGGCGTGTGGCGCGGCGTGCGCCGCCTGCCGCATCTCACCGCGTGACGCCGGGACCGCTCAGTCGAGCGCGGCGGCGAGAGTGGTGAGCTGGTCGGCGTACTCGATGCGGGTGGCCCAACCGGCCGGCCAGGCCGACATGCCCTGCGCGGCCCCGACGAACGCGCCGGCCAGGGCCGCGATGGAGTCGGAGTCACCGGCCGTGGTGGCGGCCCGGGCCAGCGCGCCGACCGGGTCGTCCGGGTGCCGCAGCGCGCAGAGCAGCGCGGTCGCCAGCGCCTCCTCGGCGATCCACCCCTCGCCGGTGAGCCGGCACGGGTCGCCGCCGTCGTCGGGACGGGCCAGGGCCGCGTCGAGCCGGCCGAGCGCCAGCAGGCAGTCGTCCCAGCCGCGGGCGATGAACTCCGCAGCGGTGGTGACCCCGGGACGCTGCCACAGGTCGCCCAGCCAGTCGTCCCGGTAGATCGCGCGCTGCTCGTGGGCCCGCGCGGCGAGCAGGCCGGGCAGCTCCGGCAGCGCGGTGCCGTCGCGCAGCAGCCGGACCGCGTACGCGGTCAGCTCGCTCGCGGCCAGCCCGGTCGGGTGGCCGTGGGTGAGGCCGGCCTGGAGCTGGGCCAGCCCGGCCAGCGTGTCGAGGTCGACGTCGAGCAGCCCGACCGGGGTGACCCGCATGTTCGCGCCGCACCCCTTCGAGCCGGCGACCGTGGCCTCCTGCCACCGGGTGCCCCGGCTCAGCTCGGCGCAGGCACGCAGGCAGGTCATGCCCGGCGCGCGGTTGTTCTCCGGGCTGACCGACCAGTCGACGAAGCGCTGCCGCAGCAGCGGCTCCACCGCCTCCGGCGTGCGGGCGGGCGCGTCGTGCAACGCCCACGCGACCGCCAACGCCATCTGGGTGTCGTCGGTGACCTGCGCCGGGTCACCGTCCAGCTCACGCGGGCCGGCCGGGCCGTAGCGCCGGACGATCTCGCCGACGGTGAGGAACTCGGTGGGCTTGCCCAGGGCGTCGCCGTAGGCCAGGCCGAAGAGCGAGCCGGCGGCACGACGATCGGTGGTGGCGGTCACGGTGCTGATCATGCACGGGCCGCGCAAGCCCGGTGAGGTCAGTCCCAGCAGAGGCAGAACGGGTGGCCGGCCGGGTCGGCGTAGATCCTCCAGTTGTCGCCCTCGCCGGGCAGCCGCCGGGCGCCGAGGGCCAGCGCCGCCCGCTCGGCCGCCTCGATGTCGTCCACCGTCACGTCCAGGTGGAACTGCTGTGGCCGCTCCGGGTCCGGCCAGGCGGGGGCGCGCAGGTCGGGCGCCTTCTGGAAGGCCAGTCGCGGCTGGTGCCCCGGCGGACCGCCGAGCACCACCCAGTCGTCGCCCTCGGAACTCTCCTCGATCAGTGGCAGGCCGAGCAGTTCCGCGTAGAAGCCGGCCAGGGCGCGCGGATCAGGGCAGTCGATCACGGTGGAACGCAGTCGTCCGATCATGTGCGCCATCCTGCCCCCACGGTACGACAGGAAACCTCACTCCTCGGCGAGCCGCCGGCCCGCGTCGCGGCAGGCGGCAAGCACCGCCCGGGCGTACGCTCCGGTGGCGCCGGCCAGGCCGCACGCGGGGGTGACCACCACCTGTTCCGCCAGCCTGCGGCGGGGGAAGCCGAGCTGGTCCCAGACCCGGCGGACCCGGTCGGCGACCTCGGCGGACGTCGGCGCCCGGCCGGACGGCGGCGGCAGCGTCGGCGCGGCCCCGGCCAGCAGGCCGAATCCGGCGTCGATCGCCTCGCCGAGCGGGTCCAGGTCGGTGACCAGGGACAGGTCGAGGGCGACGCCGGTGGCCCCGGCGGAGCGGATCAGGTCCAGCGGCACGTCCGCCGCACAGCAGTGCACGAGCGTGGGCACCCCGGCCGCGCCGAGCACGTCGCGCAGCAGCGCCCGCGCCACCTCCGTCTCCACCGCACGGTGGGTGCCGAAGCCGCTCTCGGTGGGCACCCGGCCGGCCAGCACCGCCGGCAGCGACGGCTCGTCGAGCTGAAGCAGCACCGAGGCGCGGGGCAGCCGCCGGGCCACCGCGGCCACGTGGCCCCGCAGCCCTTCGCCCAGCGAACCGGCGAGGTCGCGCACCGCGCCCGGGTCGCGCAGCACCCGGCCGCCGAGCGGCAGCTCCAACGTGGCGGCCAGGGTGAACGGGCCGGCGGCCTGGACCTTGACCGGGCCGGCGTACTCCTCGGCCTGCTCGGCGAGCTGGTCGAGGTCGCGTTCCATCAGGTCCCGGGCACGGCGCAGGTCCCGCCCGGGTCGCGGGGCGATCCGCCACCGGGCCGCGTACAGCTCGACCGGCAGTTCGACCAGCAGGCCGGCGGCGCGACCGACGAGGTCCGCGCCGGGGCCCCGGGCGGGCAGCTCCGGCAGGTGCGGCAGGGCGGGCAACTCGCCGAGCACGATCCGCTGCGCCTCGGCGATGTCGGTGCCGGGCAACGAACCGATCCCGGTCGCCGCCCCGGCCGGCCACGGCCACTGCTGATCAGTCACCGCCGCAGCCTATCCGCCGCTGTCGGAGGCCGAGTCCGGACGGGCCGGCACCGGGACCGGTCCGAGGTGCCTTTGGAGCTGAGATCAGAAACGACTCATCTGCTCGCCCGCACCCGGCCAGCCCGCCCGCCCGGCCCAGCCCGCCCGCCCGGCCCACCCCACCCCGCCCCGGCCCAGCGAACCCGGCCCAGCCCGCGCCGGCCCAGCGAACCCGGCCCAGCCCAGCCCGCCCCGACCCGGCCGGCTCGGCGGAGAGTACCGACCGGTGAGTCGTCTGTGACGTCAGCTCCAAAGGCATGCGGGGGACTTGGTCGACGGCGTGGCCCGAGGCGCGCGGCGGCCAGGACGTGTCGCCGGCCCGGCGGCCGGTAGGCCCGAATGCCCGGGCCGAACGAGGTCCGAGGGCCCGAAGCCCCTAGTGTGAAGGCTCAGGAGCCCGCAGCCCCGGAAGCCCGCAACCCCGGAGGCCGAGGGCCGGGAGCGCAGGCGGGGTCAGACAGCGGCGATGGTGGCGGAGCCGAGCACCACGTCACCGTCCGGGTCCGGCCGGTAGGCCACGATCGCCTGGCCGGCGGCGACGCCGCGCAGCGGGCGGCGCAGCGAGGCGTGCAGTCCGTCGGCGTCCACCGTGACGGCGGCCGGCACCACGTCACCGTGCGCCCGCAACTGCACCTCGCACTCGATCGGCCCGTCCGGGCGCGGCCCGCCGGTCCAGACCGGGCGGGTGGCCCGCACCGAGGAGACCTCCAGCGCCTCCGCCGGGCCGACCGTCACGGTGTTGGTCTTCGGCGTTATCGAGAGCACGTAACGGGGGCGGCCGTCCGGCGCGGGACGATCCAGGTGCAGCCCACGCCGCTGCCCGACGGTGTACTGGTAGGCGCCGCTGTGGTTGCCCACGACCGCGCCGGTGAGCGCGTCCACCACCTCGCCCGGCGCCTCGCCGAGCCGCTGGGCCAGGAAACCACGGGTGTCACCGTCGGCGATGAAGCAGATGTCGTGCGAGTCCGGCTTGTCGGCCACGGCCAGGCCGCGCCGGGCGGCCTCGGCACGCACCTCGGCCTTGGTGGAGTCGCCGAGCGGGAAGATCGACCGGTCGAGCTGCGCGCGGGTCAGCACCGCCAGCACGTACGACTGGTCCTTGGCCGCGTCGACGCTGCGCCGCAGCAGGCCGTCCGGGCCGAGCCGGGCGTGGTGGCCGGTCACCACCGCGTCGAAGCCCAGGGCCACGGCGCGGTCCAGCACCGCGGCGAACTTGATCTTCTCGTTGCAGCGCAGGCACGGGTTCGGGGTACGCCCGGCGGCGTACTCGGCGACGAAGTCGTCGACCACGTCGTCGTGGAACCGGTCCGCCATGTCCCACACGTAGAACGGGATGCCCAGCACGTCCGCGGCGCGCCGGGCGTCCCGGGAGTCCTCCAGCGTGCAGCAGCCCCGGGCACCGGTGCGATAGGTCTGCGGGTTGCGGGCCAGCGCCAGATGCACCCCGGTCACGTCGTGCCCGGCCGCCACCGCCCGCGCCGCCGCGACGGCGGAGTCCACCCCGCCCGACATCGCCGCCAGAACCCTCACCGGTTGACTCCCCTCGTCGTCATCACCGAGGGTATCCGGCTCAGCGGGGCGTGCGGAGAGCGGCCGCGCGACGGGCCCGTTCCACCGCGGCCGGAAGCGCGGCGATGAGCGCGTCGACGTCCGCGCCGGTGCTGGGGTGCCCGAGCGTGAAACGCAACGAGGAGCGGGCCCGGTCGTCGTCGGCACCCATCGCCATCAACACGTGCGAGGGCTGGGCCACCCCCGCCGAACAGGCCGACCCGGTCGAGCAGGCGATGCCCTGGGCGTCCAGGAGCAGCAACAGCGCGTCCCCCTCGCAACCCGGGAAGGAGAAGTGCGCGTTGCCCGGGAGCCGGTCCGCCGGATCGCCGTTGAAGATCACCTCGGGGACCGCCCGCCGGACCCGCTCGACCAGGTCGTCGCGGAGCGCGGCGACGCGGGTCGCGTACTCCTGCTGGCCCTTCACCGCAGCCTCGACGGCGACCGCGAACGCGACGATGCCGGCGGTGTCCAGCGTCCCGGAGCGGACGTCGCGCTCCTGACCGCCGCCGTGCAGCAGCGGCGTCGCGGCCACGTCGCGGGCCAGCAGCAGCGCGCCGACGCCGGTCGGCCCGCCGAGCTTGTGCCCGGTCACGGTGAGCGCGGCCACCCCACTCGCGGCGAAGTCGACAGGCACCTGGCCGACCGCCTGGATCGCGTCGGTGTGGAACGGCACCCCGTGCTCGGCGGCGACCGCGGCCAGTTCGGCCACCGGCTGGACGGTGCCGACCTCGTTGTTGGCCCACATGGCGGTGATGACCGCCACCCGGTTGCCGTGCTCGGCCAGCTCGGCGCGGAGCCGCACCGGGTCGAGCCGGCCGGCCGCGTCGACCGGCAGCCAGCCCACCTGCGCGCCCTCGTGACCGACCAGCCAGTCCACCGAGTCCAGCACCGCGTGGTGCTCGACGGCGCTGGAAACCACCCGGACCCGCTCGGCCCGGGCGTCGCGGCGGGCCCAGAAGATGCCCTTCACGGCGAGGTTGTCGCTCTCCGTGCCGCCGCCCGTGAAGATCACCTCGGATGGGCGGGCGCCGAGCGCGGCGGCCACCCGCTCACGCGACTCCTCCACCCGCCGCCGGGCGCGGCGGCCCGCCGCGTGCAGCGCCGACGCGTTGCCCACCTCGCGGGCGGTGGCGACGTACGCCTCGAGTGCCTCGTCCAGCATCGGGGTCGTCGCCGCGTGATCCAGGTATGCCATCACCGTTCAGCCTAACGGCCGGTCGATCGGCGATCGGTGGCCGGACCGTCCGTCCTGGCCCGACCGGGACGGACGGTCCGCAAACCGGCTCACTCCTCGCGCTCACGCGGGAACCGCGGTGACCACGATGTTGTCGCGGTAGTGCCGGGTCTTCGGGTCGAACGGGCCGCCGCAGGTGATCAACGTCAGGCGCGGCTTGCCGTCGCGGGCGAAGTAGCGCTCCAGCGGGATCTTCGTCTTCGTGTACTCCTCCCGGGCCACCACCCGGTAGCGGCGGTCCTCGCCGTCCGACCCGGTGGCGGTCAGGGTGTCCCCCCGGTCGAGCTCACGGAGCCGGAAGAACGCCCCCTTGCCCTGGTCGGCGCTGTCCACGTGCCCGGCGATCACCACCGAGCCGGCGGCGGCCTCCAGACCCGGGCCGTAGCGGTACCAGCCGACCTGGTTCACACTGGGCGGCACCTCGAACTCGTCGGTGCGCGCGTTGATGCCGACCGGGTTGACGGTCGCGGTGACCTTGATCGGCGGGATCCTCAGCCGAACTGGGGGCACTGTCGCGCCGTCCGCCGGCAGGGTGCCGGCGCTCACCGGCACCGACGCGTCCCCGGCCGCCGTGGGCGTCGCCGGCGGTGCGGGCGTGGAACTGGCCAGGGCCGCCGCCTCGTCGGCGCCGACGTCCTCGGCGGGCTGCGAACCGCAGGCCACCAGGGCCGCGACGGTGAGCGCGGCGGCGCCGGCGGCCATCGCCGCCAGCGCCCCGCGGTTGCGTACCGTCATCGGCGAGCGGTCCGGGCGGTGGCCACCCGCGCCCCGCCGCCGACCAGGAGCAGCACGCCGGCGCCGGCCAGCACGTACCACCAGGTGCCCACGCCGGTGCCGGCCTGGCCACCGGTGCCGCTGGGCACGCCACCCGGGGCCGAGTGCAGCCCGCTGATGGTCTGCGCGACCAGGTCCAGGTTCTTGGCGTCGGCGGAGCCGATCGCGTAGACGATGGTGGCGGTGCCCTCCTTCAGGTTCAGGTCCGCCGGGCCGATCGCGACGGTGTCGGTGCCGGCGAGCACCACGTCCGCCTTCACGGTGCCGGCATCCACGTCCGCCTTGGCTTCCTTCGGGTTGGTCAGGCCCTCGAAGACCGGCTCGCCGCCGGCCCGCACGTCGACGGCCGGCGCGGCGGCGGTGTGCCGGACGATCAACCGGGCCTTGCCGGCGCCCACCTTGGACACGTCGTTGACGAACGGGGTGATCTGCGGCTTGCCGTCGGCGCTCAGGTGGGCGGCGAGGCTGATGTTCGCCCCACCCGGGACCTCGGCGTCGTCGACCTTGAGGATCGCCTTGTCGATTGCCTCGCCGGGCTTGGTCAGGGCGATGTCGTACTCGCCCTCGGGCAGGGTCAGCGGGCCGGCCACGTCACCGGGCTTGAAGTTGTTGAGCGTCTTCTCGCCGTTGACGTAGACGTCGACCGGGGTGTCCGGGATGCCGTGGACCACGGAGACCTTCGACGAGGCGGCGTAGGCCGGGCTCATGGTGGCGGCGCCCACGCCCGCGAAGGTGAGGGCGGCCACCGCGCCGCCTGCGGCGACCCGACGGAACATGGCGAGCTGCATTGTCTGCCTCCTGGTGATTGGTGCTGATTCGTCAGGCCTGGCTTGCAGAACGGGTTACGCCGGCCCGGGCGCACCCGGATGCGCTTCGGATCCGATTTCTTTTTCCGGCCGCGGACGCATCCGCCCGGGCCCCCGGCGACGAATGGGAGGTGACGGGGTTGCGCGGGACACACCGGGAGAGTGGGGCGGGGGCGGTGGGAGTTACAGTCGGGCATGCCCCACGCAAGGCGAGCCGCCCGGTGACGGCGGCCAGGCAGGGACCCGAGCCGCCGGCCGACGACGATCTCGCGGTGCGGTTCCGCGACGGCGACGAGGCCGCGCTCAAGGAGGCGTACGACCGGTTCGGCCGAGCGGTGCTGCACCTGGCCACCACGACGCTCGTCAACCGGACCGACGCCGAGGACGTGACCCAGGCGACGTTCGTCGCCGCCTGGCTCGGCCGGGAGACGTTCGACCCGGCGAAGGGTTCACTGATCGGCTGGCTGCTCGGCATCGGGCGACGCAAGGTGGTCGACCGGATCCGGGCCGCGGCCCGGGAGACCCGGGTGGTCGAGACGGTGAAGCAACTACCCGAGCCGGTCGACACCGGCCCGGATCCGGACACGGTGGTCGACCGGCTGGTCGTCGCCGACGAGCTGGCCCGGCTTCCGGACGAGCAACGCCGGATGCTGGAGCTGGCGTTCTACGACGACCTGACACACCAGCAGATCTCGACCGTCACGGGAGTGCCGCTCGGCACGGTCAAGAGTCACATCCGGCGCGGCATGCAGAGCCTGAAACGCAGATGGGAGGTGGACGGTGCAGCACCTGGACCGCGACCGGCTGGTCTTTCTGGCGCTCGGTGAGAGTGAGGCGGCCGACGGAGAATCCACCCACCTCCGCGCCTGCGGCCACTGCCGGGGCGAGTTGGAGACGCTCCGGCACGTCGCCGGGCTCGGCGCGGGCACCCAGGGCCTGACCGACCTGCCCGATCCGCCGGAGCACCTGTGGCAGGGCATCGTCGCCGAGATCCGGGCCGCCGAGGAGCTGCCCACGCTGAACGGCCGGCGCCCGGCGCAACCCGGTGACGCGGCCGACCGGCCGGCTGCCGCGAATCGCTCCCGTCCCGGTCGCCGCTGGCCGCGCTGGGCGAGCACCGCGGTCACCGCCACCGCCGCCGCGGTGATCGGCGTGGCCGGCACCGCGGTGGTGCTCGGTGCCGGCGGGGACGAGCCGACGCCGCAGCCGACGGTGCTGGCCAGCGCGCCGCTGGCCGCGTTCGGCTCGACGCCGAAGGACGCCTCGGGCGACGCCCGGGTGTTGGGCGACAACCAGTTGCATCTGCACGTGGCGAATCTCCCGAACGTTCCGGGGTACTACGAGGTCTGGCTGATCGATCCGAAGACGATGGAGATGCTCTCCGTGGGTACGCTGAGCAACGGATCAGGGGACGCGCTGCTGCCGATCCCCTCGAACGTGGACCTGCGCACCTACTCGGTCGTCGACGTCAGCGCCGAGCAGTACGACAACAAGCCCGCCCACTCCGGCGACAGCCTGCTGAGGGGCACCCTGACGGGCTGATCGGCGGGCCGGCTCAGCTCCCCGGCCCGCCGATCAGCTCCCTGCGAGAGAGAAGGCCGCCGCCCGGTGATCCGGGCGGCGGCCTTCTTCTGCGTGACCTCGAGTGTCACTTGCGCTTGCGGATCTCCTCGGCGGCCTGCGGGACGACCTTGAACAGGTCACCGACCACGCCGTAGTCGGCCAGCTCGAAGATCGGCGCCTCGCCGTCCTTGTTCACCGCGACGATGGTCTTCGAGGTCTGCATGCCGGCCCGGTGCTGGATCGCGCCGGAGATGCCCAGCGCCACGTAGAGCTGCGGAGACACCGTCTTGCCGGTCTGGCCGACCTGGAACTGGTGCGGGTAGAAGCCGGAGTCGACCGCCGCGCGGGACGCGCCGACCGCGCCGCCGAGCAGGTCGGCCATCTCCTCGACCAGCTTGAAGTTGTCCGCGTTGCCGACACCGCGACCGCCGGAGACGACGATCGAGGCCTCGGTCAGCTCGGGGCGGGAGCCCTTCTGCTCGGCGACCCGCTCGACGACCTTGGCCAGCTTGTCCGCGTCGGCGACCGACACGGTGAGCTGCTCGACGGCCGGGGTGGCCGCGGCCGGCGTCGGGTTGAGCGAGTTCGGCCGGACGGTGACCAGCGGCAGGCCCTTGGTGACCTTGGCCTTGACGATGGTGGAGCCGGCGAACGCGACCTGGGTGGCGATGCCGTCGGCGGCCAGGGCGACCACGTCGGTCAGGATGCCGTTGTCCAGCTTGACCGCCAGGCGGGCGGCGATCTCCTTGCCCTCCTGGGACGAGGCGAGCAGCACGGCGGCCGGCTGCACCCGGTTGACCAACTCGGCGACCACTGTCGCCTTGGGCGCCACCAGAAAGCCGTCGATCTCGTCACCCTCGGCGGCGTAGATCTTCTCCGCGCCGTACTCGCCCAGCTTGGCGCTCAGCGCCTCGGCGGCGCCGGCGCCACCGAGCACGACCGCGCTCGGCGTGCCCAGCTCGCGGGCGAGGGTGAGCATCTCGAGGGTGACCTTCTTGACGCCGAATTCCCGGGTGGCTTCGACGACGACGAGAACCTCAGACATGTCCAGACCCCTCACACGAACTTCTCGGTGGCGAGGAACTCGACCAGCTTGACGCCGCCCTCACCCTCGTCGGTGATCTTCTCGCCGCCGGAGCGCGGCGGGCGCTTGGTGTGCTCCAGCACCGCGCTGGTGGCGCCGTCGAAGCCCACCTCGGCGGGGGCGACACCCAGGTCACCCAGGGAGAGCGTCTGCACCGGCTTCTTCTTGGCGGCCATGATGCCCTTGAAGGACGGGTAGCGCGGCTCGTTGATGGTGTCCCAGACGGAGACCACGGCCGGGGTCGAGGCGGTGATGACCTCGTAGCCCTCCTCGGTCTGCCGCTCGGCGGTCAGCGTCGAGCCGTCGACGGTGAGCTTGCGCGCGCCGGTCAGGGCGGCCACGCCCAGCCGCTCGGCGATCATGTGCGGCATGACCTGCACCCGGCCGTCGGTGGACTCGGCGCCGCAGATGACCAGGTCGGCGTTGAGCTGCCCGAGGGCGGCCGCGAGCACCTTCGAGGTGGCCACGGCGCAGGAGCCGTGCAGCGCGTCGTCGACGACGTGGACGGCCTTGTCCGGCCCCATGGAGAGCGCCTTGCGGATCGACTCGGTCGCCCGGTCCGGACCCATGGTCAGGATGGTGACCTCACCGCCGTGCGCCTCCTTGATCTTCAAGGCCTCTTCGATGGCGTACTCATCCATCTCGTTGATGACGTTGTTCGCCGAGCCGCGGTCGACGGTGTTGTCGTCAGGACGCAGGTTGCGGTCCGCGCCCGAGTCGGGCACCTGCTTGACGAGTACGACGATGTTCATCGCGCTTCGACGACCCTCCTGTTTGGTGTAGCGATCATTCGCCCGGTCACGGGCGCAGCCTCCCGCGTGACTTAACGCTCGGTCAACCGCGAGGCGCTGTGCACTTGCCCACGAGGCAATGTTACCCGCAAGTAGCATCGTCTCCCCGGTGACCCGGAGTGACGCAACTCACCGTAACCCGGCGGCGCTCAGGCCGCCTCGGCCAACGCGGCCCGGATCTTGTCGATCGCCGCCACCTCGGCCGGCTCCATCCCCCGGTGCGCCTGCGCCACCCGGTCCGCGGCGGCCAACACCACCGACCGGTACGCCTCGACGTCGGCCGGCGACTTGGCGCGCAGGATCTCCACCGCCCGGCCCAGCGCGGGCAGCACCACCGACTCGATCTCCAGCGCGGAGTCGCGGGGCAGCTGCGGCAGCGGGCCGGTGGTGAGCGCCTCCTTGACCACGCCCCCGGCGTCGGCCAGCGCGCCGGACGCGGCGATGCTCTCCCGCACCATGGCCAGCACCCCGGGCACGGCGTTGGAGACCAGGAAGACCGCCCCGAACGCGCCGGTCTTGAGGGTGAGCTGCTCGTCCGCCGTCAACCGGTCCATGATCACGGAGTGTAGACGTAGGGCGTGGTGGTGGTGACCGCAACGAGCCCGAGCCGCTCCAGGATGGGCCGGCTGTCCGGCGAGCAGTCCACCTGCACCAGCGTCTTGCCGCGCTGCTGCGCCAACCGCGCCCGGTACGCGACCAGCGCCCGGTAGATGCCCTTGCGCCGCCACTGCGGCAACGTCGAGCCGCCCCAGAGGCTGGCGAACCCGGCGCCCGGCTGGTAGCGGATCCACCCGGCGCTGACCACCGTCTCCCCCGCCTCCGCCACCACGATCGCGATCGACTGCGGGTCGGCCTCGATCTCCCGGGCCAGCGCGTAGACCAGGTGGCTGCGGTCGGCCTGCCAGACCTCCTCCTCCATGGCGGCGATCCGCTCCAGGTCGGCCCGGCCGGTGACCTCGCGCAGGCGTACCCCGTCGGGGAGCACCGGGACGGCGGCGGCGAGCGGCGCCACCGGGCCGACCACGACGGTCTCCAGATCCTCCGGGACGAAGCCGGCGGCCCGCAGGCGGTCACCGAGGTCGGCCGGCTCGTCGTGGCCGGCGAGTTTCCACTCGACCGCCTCGCCCCGGGCCCGGAAGAACTCGACCTGCCGGGCGATCAGCGCGTCCAGCTCGGCGCCGGCCAGGCCGTCGAGCGTCCGGTAGGTGAGGAAGCCGCGCTGGTCCAGGCCGAGCACGCGGAACAGCGGGCCGTCCCGCTCGATGGTCACCCCGGTGGGCACCGGGTCCGGCAGCTCCGGGCGGATCTGGTTGTCGTAGGCCTCGCGCAGGGCGCGCGCGTCAAGATCGGTCATCCCCTCAGGCTAGGCCGGTGGCAAAGCGGATAATCGGTGCCGTGTGGGAGTCGATCAGGCGCTGGTTCGACCCGCGGGAGCTGCGGTCGGTAGGCACCCCGCCGGACTACCGTTTCTCGCTGGCCAACGAGCGGACGTTCCTGGCCTGGCTGCGGACCGGGTTGGCGCTGGTCGCGGGCGGGCTGGCCGCCGCGCAGTTCCTGCCCCCGCTTCCCCTGGCCCACCTGCGCGAGGCGCTCGCCGTCGGGCTGCTGCTGCTCGGCGGCACCGTGTCGATCCGGGCGGTGGACCACTGGGCCCGCACCGAACGCGCGATCCGGTTGGGCGAGGAACTGCCGGCGTCCCGCTTCCCCGCCGTGCTGGCGCTGATCGTCGCGGCCGGGGCCCTGCTGCTGGTGGCCGCCGTCCTGCTGCGGGGCCCCGCATGAGCGAACGCACCGAGCGCAGCGAGGGCCGTGAGCGCATGCCCGGTCAGCCCCGCATGAGCGAACGCACCGAGCGCAGCGAGGGCCGTGAGCGCATGCCGGTCGGCTCCCCATGAGTCGGGACGCCGGCCTGCAGCCGGAACGCACCCGGTTGGCCTGGCGGCGCACCCTGCTCGCCCTCACCGTGGTGATGCTGCTCCAGCTCCGGCCGGCGTTCAGCGGTCGCGGGGTCGACGCGGCGCTGGCCGGGACCGCCGTCGCGGTCTGGCTGGCGGTGCTGGTCGCCGCCTGGCGGCGGGCCACCGGGGCCGGCCCGCGCCGGCCGGGGCACGTCGCGATGCCGCTGGCCGCGCTCGGCGCTACCGCACTCGCCCTGCTCGGCGTGGCGCACGTGCTGGCAAGGGTGCACTGACCCCGCCCGGTGCGCCATCATGGGGCATGGCCCGCGTCTTCATGCTGCTGTTCCTGGTTCTGGTCGTGCTCGCCGCGTGCGCGCTGATCAGCTGCCTGTCCGCCGAGGACGGGCAGGTCAAGGCGCTGCCCCGGCTGGTCTGGGTGCTGGTCGTCGTGTTTGTCCCGCTGGTCGGCCCGATCGCCTGGTTCGTCGCCGGCCGCCAACGCCCCACCGGGCCGGCCGGCGCTCCCCGGTCCGGCGGGCACGCCGCCCCGGCCCGCCGCCCGCTCGCGCCGGACGACGACCCGGACTTCCTCGCCTCGCTCGACGAGCGTTCCCGCGGCGAGGACCGCCCGGAGGTGTGAGCCCACCGACGGCCGCCACCGGTCACCCGGCGAGCGGCCGTCGCGGCGTCGCGCTCAGGCCAGGTTCGACGACCGGGGGTACGCGTCGGCCGGGTCGGTCAGCACGTTGACCAGGTACGGCACCCCGGCGTCGAACGCCCGACCCAGCGCCGGGCCGAGGTCGCTGGCCTTCTCCACCGTCTCGCCCGCGCCGCCGAGCGCCTCGACCACCTTGTCGTAGCGCAGCCCGGGCTGGAGGTCGGCGGCGACGTCGTAGCCGTACATGGCGCGCATCGGGTGCTTCTCCAGCCCCCAGATGCCGTTGTTGCCGACCACGATCACCACCGGCAGCTTCTGCCGGGCCAGCGATTCCACGTCCATCAGTGAGAAGCCGGCCGCGCCGTCGCCCATCAGCACGCAGATCTGCCGGTCCGGGTAGCTGACCCGGGCGCCCATGGCGTAACCCATGCCGGTGCCGAGGCAGCCGTACGGGCCGGGGTCGAGCCAGGTGCCGGGCTGGGCGGGCTCCAGGTACTTCCCGGCGTAGGAGACGAAGTCGCCGCCGTCGCCGATGGTGATGGCGTCCGGGGCGAGCACCTTGCGCAGCTCGCCGTAGACCCGGGCCGGCCGGATCGGGTCGGTCTCGGCGGCCATCTCCTCGGCGTCGCGGGCCTTCGCCGCGTCCTCGGCGGTGCGCAGCTCGGCGATCCAGTCGGCGTGGTCGGCCCGGTCGCCGGGGTGCTCGGCGAACGCGCCGAGGATCAGTCGCAGGTCGCCGGCGGGCGCGGCGGCGGGCTGCACGTGCCCGGCGCGCTGGCTGGGCGCGTCCACCACGTGCACGACCCGCGCGTCGCCGAAGTCGCCGAAGGAGAGCCGGAAGTCCAGCGGGGTGCCGACCACCACCACCACGTCGGCGCCCTTCAGCGCGACGCGGCGGGCCTTGGCGAAGGCGAGCGGGTGCGTCGGCGGCAGCGCGCCCCGGCCCATCCCGTTGGTGAACACCGGCACCCGCAGCGCCTCGGCGGCGGCGCGCAGGGCGTCGACGGCGTCCCCGGCGTACACGTCGGAGCCGGCGATGATCACCGGCCGGGACGCGCCGGCGATCAGGCCGGCTGCCTTCGCCACCTCGTCCGGGTCCGGCTCGATCGGCGCCGGCGCGGCGACCGCCGGCAGTTCGGCGTCGCCGACGGAGAAGATCGCCTCCAGCGGGAAGTCGAGGAAGACCGGGCCGCGGTGCGGGGTGAGCGCGGTGGTCAGCGCCGCGGAGACGGCCCGCGGGATGTCGTCGGCGCTGAACACCGTCTCGGCGTGCTTGGTGACCGGGGCGACCAGCGGAAGGTGGTCCATCTCCTGGAGACTGCCCGAGCCCCAGCGGAACTGCGGGGCCCGCCCGCCCAACACCAGCACCGGCGAGGCGTTGAAGAAGGCGCTGGTCAGCCCGGAGACGCCGTTGGTCACGCCGGGGCCGGCGGTGAGCACGGCCAGGCCGGGGCGGCGCTGGAGCTTGGCCACCGCCTCGGCGGCGAAGACCGCGGACTGCTCGTGCCGCACGTCGTAGAGCGGAAAACCGGCGGAGTGCGCGGCGTCGTAGAGCGGGAAGACGTGCCCGCCGGAGAGCGTGAACATCTCCCGTACGCCGTGGGCGCGCAACGCCGCCAGCGCCAGCGCGCCGCCGTGCCCCTCGAGGTGTTCCGTCATGCCACTTCCCTTCGTCGCGCGACCGGAGTCACACGTTACTGGCCGGTAGGCGAGATGTGAACCGCTCTCGCGTCAGCGGCCGGTGAAGCCGGGCTTGCGCTTCTCGACGAACGCGGCCATGCCCTCGCGCCGGTCGTCGGTGGCGAACAGCGCCGCGAAGAGCTGGCTCTCCCAGGCGAGGCCGGAGGTGAGATCCATGTCCAGACCGGCGTCCACCGCCACCTTCGCCGCCCGCAGCGCCTGCGCCGGCCCGGTCAGGAACGGCTTCACGTACGCCAGCGCGGCGTCGTAGACCTCGGCGGCCGGCACCACCCGGTCGGCCAGGCCGATGCGCAGCGCCTCCTCGGCGTCCACCATCCGCCCCGTCATGATCAGATCCTTGGCGCGGGCCGGGCCGATCAGCCGGGCCAGCCGCTGGGTGCCGCCGGCGCCCGGGATGACGCCCAGCTTGACCTCCGGCTGGCCGAGCTTGGCGTCGTCGGCCACGATCCGCCAGTCGCAGGCCAGCGCCAGCTCACAACCCCCGCCGAGCGCGTAACCGGTGACCGCGGCGACGACCGGCTTGGGGATCCGGGCGATCGCGCCCAACGCGCTGGACAGGTCCGCGGCCCGCTCCGCCATGTCCACGTAGGACATGTCGGCCATCTCCTTGATGTCCGCGCCGGCCGCGAAGACCTTCTCGCCGCCGTACACGACGACGGCGCGGACCTCGGCATCCGCGGTGGCCGCCGTCGCGGCGGCGCGCAACTCCTCCTGCACCTGCGTGTTGAGCGCGTTCATCGGCGGCCGCTCCAACCGGATCGTGCCGACGCCGTCCTTCACTTCCAGCCTGACGAACTCGCCCACGCTGCCCTCACTTCCTCGTCGAAGTCGCGTGCCAACCTTACGACCCGTCTCGTTGGGGTAGACAGTGTGGTAGACGTCCCGCGACCGGGAGTGAGGCCGATGACCACCTACTACGACGACCGGTCGGTCCGGGTCACCGCCACCGCCCTGCGGGTCGACGACCGCACCTACCCGCTGGCCGAGCTGACCATGGTGTGGCACCGGCGCGGCAGCCGCTCCTGGCGGGTGCTCGCCGGCCGGGGCGCGATCGGCGCCGCGCTCGCCGGGCCGCTGGTGGCCGCGCTGCTGGGCGTCGCGCTCGCGGTCTGGCTGCACCGCTCGCTCACCGTCACCATCGCCGTCGTCGGCGCGTCCGTGCTCGTCGGCCTCGCCGTCGGGCCGCTCGCCGACGTGCTCTTCGAGCACCTGGACCGCTCCTACGTGCGGGGCAGCCGGGAGCTGGAGATGTGGGCGACCTGGCGGGGCCGGCCGGTGCGGCTGCTCGGCACCGGCGACGCGCTGCGCTTCGGTCAGATCTACCGTGCGGTGCAGCGGGCCATGGAGCACGCGCCCGCCGCCACTCAGAACGTGATCGGCTCGTCCGGCAGCAGGCCGAGCCCGCGCAGCAGGCCGTAGGTGTCCTGCTCGCCCCAGAACTGCACGATCCGGTCGCCGGCCAGCCGGTACATCTTGCACGCGCTCTGCACCGTGGTCGCCCCGGTCGCGTCCCGCCGGTAGGTCTGCGCCACCGACACCACCACCCGGTCGCCGGCCGCGAAGATCTCCAGGATCTCCTGGTCGAGCACGGTCAGCCCGGGCGAGGAGATCGCCGCCTCCGGGTAGCGCCGGCCGCGAACCGCCGTGCCGGAACCGTAGATCTCCACGTCCTCGTCGACCACCTCGGCGAGTTCGGCCAGATCCTTCGTGACGAAGGTCCGCAGGTAACGCCGGACCACCTCCACGTTGCGCGCCTGCTCGTCCCCGTCCGGCCCGACGCCGTGCGCGCCCGTCCCGATTCGACCCGTCATCTCCGACACGCTAGCGAGCCGAACCCGTCACCGCGCGCCGATCCGACCGCCGGCCGACGGTGCCCGCCTGCTCGACACCGCCACTCCGCCGAGATGGAGTTGACCAAGAGCGGAGGCGCGCGGGTGGTTAGGCTGATTCATGACCCTCTATTACCGGGACGACGCGGTACAGGTCACCTCGGCGGCCATCCACGCCGGCGGGCAGGTCGTCCGACTCGCTGACGTCACCTACGTCTGGCATGCCCGGGGACGCACCACGGCGGCGGTGCGGGGCCGGGTGCTGGGTCGCGGGGTGCTGGTCCTGCTGCTGTCGCTGCCGCCGCTGGTGGCGCTGGTCTGCGTGCTCTCGCTGGCCTGGGCGGCCCAGGACCGGGGCGACTGGAAGCTGGCCCTGATCATCGTGGCCGCGTTCGTGGTGGTCGGGCTGGCGCTCACCCCGTTCCTGGAGGTGCCGCTCGGCTGGCTGGACCGCTCCTACGAGCGCGGCAACCGGGTGCACGAGCTGTGGGTCCAGGTGCACGGGCGGGAGATGATGCTGATCCGCACGCCCGACGCGCTACGGTTCGGGCAGATCTACCGGGCCGTGCAACGCGCCGTCGAACAGCAGGGAGACCGACGATGACCCACCGTCGCGGCGAGGCCGTCGCGCTCGCCGGGCTGCTCGCCGCCGCGGGCGTCACCCACTTCGTCCGGCCCGGCTTCTACGACCCGATCGTGCCGCGGGTGCTGCCCGGACCGGCCCGCTTCTGGACGTACGCCTCCGGGGCCGCGGAGCTGGCCGTGGCCGCGGCGGTGGCGCGTCCGGCGACCCGCCGGCGCGGTGGCATGGCCGCGGCGGCGCTGTTCGCCGCGGTGCTGCCGGCGAACGCGCAGATGGCCTGGGACTGGCGCCGACGCCGGCCCGCCCGGCGGGCGATCGCCTACGGCCGGGTGCCGATGCAGGCGCCGCTGATCTGGTGGGCGCTGCGGGTCGCCCGGCCGGGCCGCTGACGCCCGGCTCAGGCCAGCGGCAAGGTGGTGGCGACCGGCCAGGCGAGCAGGACCGTGCCGACCGCCGCCGGCAGCCACCACGGCGCGCCCCGTCGGCGCACCACCCCCGCCCAGGCCGCCTGCCAGGCCACCAGCGCCGCGAAGAGCGGCACCACCAGCAGCACGAACCCGGGTGCCAGACCGGACACCGCCGCCCCGGCCAGGACCGCCGCGGCGATCCCGCCGATCGCCGCGTAGCGCCCACCCCGGCCTTCGGCGGCCAGTTCGGCACCGAGCAGGAAGACCAGGCAGCAGAGCGCCACCAGGGGCAGCAGCCACCAACGGGATCCGACCGGCGCGGCGGAGGTGAACCCGAGGTGCAGCGGCAGCGCGACGGCGAGCGCCGCGTACCCGAGGAGCACCACCGCCACCACGGCGGTGCGCCACGGCCCGGCGGTGTCCCCCGCCGGCGGCCGACCCGGCCGGAACAACAGGTGCCCCCCGGCCAGCAACGCACCGGTGAGCAGCAGGAACACGGCCACGTGCCCGCCGACCGCGAGCGGCAGCCGGGCAGTGGGCAGCGGAGCGGTCAACGCCGCGCCGAGCCCGACCGCCGGCAGCGCCACCGCGAGCCACGACGACGGCCGGGAAGGCGGCCCGCCGGGCGCGCTCGCGGGCCTGCCGGCCGACGAGCGGGGCCCGGCGGCGGTCACCGGCCGGCGACGCGGCAGCAGATCGGCCAGCGGCACGAAGCCGAGCCCCAACCCGAGCAGCAGCAGTGCCGCGGCGGCCGGGCGGATCAGCGGGGCGGGCGCCGGACCGCCGGGCCGCCCCGGGAGGGCGGCGACCACCGCGTCGTGGGTACGCGGCGCGAACAGCACCGAGATGTGCTCGGTGCCCGGCGCCACCACCCGCTCCCGCGTCCCCGGTGGCCCGCCGCGTGCCACCTCCTCGGCGGCCCGCCGGAAGTCGGGGAACTCCAACCCGCCCACCACGAGCGTCAGGTTCCCGGCCCAGCCGGCCGGCACCTCGCCCGCGTCGGGCAGCGACACGGCCACGGTCCGGGCGATCTCCGGGTGGGCCACCGCGTATCGGGTGACCGCCCCGGCGCCCATCGAATGCCCGATCAGGACGAGCTGGTCCCCGTCGACGCCGGGCCGGCTCCGCAGCCAGGCCAGCGCCACGTCCAGGTCGTGCGAGAGGACCGCGCGGGCCCGCTCGTCGTCCCGGCCCGCCCCGGGCAGCCGGGACGGGTTCGCGCCGTGCCCGGCGAAGTCGAGCAGCACCGCGACCGCGCCGTGCCGGGCCACCGAATCGGCCAGCGAACGCATCAGCCGGGCGGAGCCGGCGAAACCGTGCGCGATCACCACCCCCGGTCGCCGCTCGCCGCCCGGTCCGGCCTGGCGTACCTCGGTGAGCGGCACCCCGGCGACGATCGCCCGCCGGGTGCTCAGGCCGGCGTCCGCGCGGACCAGCAACAGGGTGCCGAGCACGACGGCGAGCAGGGCGATCGCGCCGAACACCAGGAGTCGCCGAGGGGCCGGGCCGGGGGCGGGCATGCCGGCACCCTACGCGGCGTGGGCCGCCCGGCGGGAGGGCCGGCGTGACGTGCGCCGCCCCGCGCCGACGGGCACCCCTGGCCGGCACGACGCACACTTGTGGGCATGGCGATCCCACTCCCCCGGCCCAGCGCCGTCGTCGGCCTCACCCGTTCCGCCCTGGACCAGGCGTTCGGCTCGGCCGCCGCGTTCGCCGCCGTGCCCGCCCGCGCGTTCGCCGTGCTCGACGAGGTGGAGGCGCTCATCCGGCGGATCGACGGGGTGGTCGACCGGATCGAGGGCACGCTCGACCGCACCGACCGGGTGCTCACCGACGCGGAGGCGGCGGTGCGCGAGGTGGGCGTGATCAGCGCCGCCGCCACCACCGCCATCGACACCGCGACCGAGGTGGCCGCCGCGGCGGCGGCGGTGGTCGGCGAGGCGGAGCGGGTGTCCGCCGCCGCGGGCACGGTGGTCGGCGAGGCCGACCGGGTGGCACGGGCGGCGGCCGGCGTGGTCGCCGAGGCGGACATGGTGGCGGTCCGGGCCGCCGGCACGGTGGCCACCGCCGAGGCGGCGGCCGGCACCGCGACCGAGCTGTTGACGGCGTACGCGGCGACGCTGCGCCGGGCCGCGCCGATGGCGGCCCGTTTCGTCGAGCAGCTCAGCCCGGAGGAGGTGACCGCCGCGATCCGGCTCGTCGACGAACTGCCGAAGTTGAAGGAGCACCTCACCTCGGACGTGCTGCCGATCCTGGCCACCCTGGACCGGGTCGGCCCGGACCTGCACGACCTGCTGGACGTCACCCGCGACCTCAAGCTCGCGGTGGCCGGCATCCCCGGCCTCGGCATGCTGCGCCGCCGCGGCGAACGCGCCGAGGGTTAAGAAGGGGCCCCTTCTTAACGTCTCCGGTAGAGAAGGGACCCCCTCTCACACCTCGCGAAGGGCCACGCTCAACCGCGGGCGTACAGCGCGTCGATCTCGGCGCGGTGCGGGAGCGCCACGGAGGCGCCGAGCTTGCGGACGCAAGCCGCCCCGGCCGCCGACGCCCAGCGCACCGCCTCGGGCAGGTCCCGCCCCTCGCCCCAGGCCACGGCGAGCGCGGCGGTGAACGCGTCCCCGGCGGCGGTGGAGTCGACCACGTCCACCGGCACGGCCGGCACGTGCATCGCCGCGGTGTCCCGGTCGACGTACCAGGCGCCGTCGCCGCCGAGCGTGAGCACCGCGCGGGGCACCAGGTCGAGCAGCGCCGCCGGCTCGTCCCGGCCGCGGCCGGTAAGTGCCTGCGCCTCCGGCTCGTTGACCACCAGCAGGTCGGTCGCGGCCAGCAGTTCCGCCGGCAGCGCCCGGGCCGGCGCCGCGTTGAGCACCACCCGGGTGCCGGCGGACCGGGCCGCCAGCGCCGCCCCGGTCACCGTCTCGACCGGCACCTCAAGCTGGGCGACCAGCACGTCCGCCTCGCGTACGGCGGCCAGCTCGTCCTCGGTCGGCGCCACGAACGCCTCGTTCGCGCCGGGGGTGACCAGGATGGCGTTCTCCCCGCCGCCGCCGACCATGACCAGCGCGACGCCGGACGGGCCGTATGCCACCCGGAGGTGGCGGGTGTCGACGCCGGCCGCGGTGATCCGGGCCCGGAGGGTGACGCCGAACCCGTCCGACCCGATCGCGCCGAGGAAGACGCAGGACGCGCCGGCGCGTACCGCGGCGACGGCCTGGTTGGCGCCCTTGCCGCCGGGGAGCATGACGAAGTCGGTGCCGAGCACCGTCTCACCCGGCCGGGGCAGCGCGGGGGCGGTCCCGACCAGGTCCATGTTGGCGCTGCCGACGACGGCGACGCGGGTCTGCGGCACGGTGGGCGTCCCGTCGGCTCAGGCGGCGCGCGCGGTCCACCGGTCGCCGGCGCGCGAGACGAGCAGCGGCAGGCCGAAGGTCTTGGACAGGTTGTCGGCGGTGAGCACGTCGGCGAGCAGGCCCTGCGCCACCACCTGACCCTCGCGCAGCAGCAGGGCGTGGGTGAAGCCGGGCGGGATCTCCTCCACGTGGTGGGTGACCAGCACCATTGCCGGCGCGTCCGGGTCGTACGCCAGCTCGGCGAGCCGGGCGACCAGGTCCTCCCGACCGCCCAGGTCGAGCCCGGCGGCGGGCTCGTCGAGCAGCAGCAGCTCCGGGTCGGTCATCAGGGCACGGGCGATCTGCACCCGTTTGCGTTCGCCCTCGGAGAGCGTGCCGTAGGCGCGGTCGGCGAGGTGGCCGACGCCGAGCTGGCCGAGCAGCGCGGCGGCGCGTGCCTCGTCGGCGCGGTCGTAGCTCTCCCGCCAGCGGCCGACCACCGACCAGGCGGCGGTCACCACCACGTCGGTGACGCGCTCCTCGGCGGGGATCCGCTCGGCGAGGGTGGCGGTGGAGAGGCCGATCCGGGTCCGCAGCTCGTTGACGTCGGTGCGGCCGATGCGCTCGCCGAGCACGTGCGCGACGCCGTGGGTCGGGTGCAGCCGGCCGGCGGCGAGGTTGAGCAGGGTGGTCTTGCCGGCGCCGTTCGGGCCGAGCAGCACCCACCGTTCGTCCAGCTCGACCCGCCAGTCGACGTCGCGCACCAGCGCGGTGCCGGAGCGCTTGACGGCGACCCCGTCGAGGCTGACCACCAGATCCGCGTCCACGGTCGAGGGGGTGAGGGCGCCGGCGGCGCAGGGGGTCAGGTCACCAGTCACCGCCCCATCCAACCACGCACCGGCCGGTCGCCCCCCACGGGCGGCGTCGCAGCCATAGGGTGGGGCGCCGTGTCGTTGGTCACCGCTTCGGAAGGACGACCCCATGCCCGACCGCTGCCGTAAGGCGGGCGGATGAGCGCGGTCATCGAGATCGCCGGTCTCCGCAAGACGTTCCACACCCTGCGTCAGGGGCGCCGCGTCGCCGTCGACGGTTTCGACATGCTGGTCGAGGCGGGTCAGGTGCACGGCTTCCTGGGGCCGAACGGCTCCGGGAAGACGACCACGCTGCGGGCCCTGCTCGGGTTGGTGCGCCCGGACGCCGGCCGGATGAGCGTGCTGGGCGCCAGTTCCCCGGACGGGTTGCCGGCGGTGGCCGGGCGGGTCGGCGCGATCGTGGAGAGCCCGCAGTTCTTCGGCAACTTCACCGCGCACCGGACGCTGCGCCTGCTGGCCCTGGCCGGCGGCGTGCCCACCGGCCGGGTGGACGAGGTGTTGGAGCAGGTCGGTCTGCGCGACCGGGGCGACGAGCGGGTCAAGGGCTACTCGCTGGGCATGAAGCAGCGGCTCGCCGTCGCCTCGGCCCTGCTCAAGCGCCCGGAATTGCTGATCCTCGACGAGCCGGCGAACGGGCTGGACCCGGCCGGCATCCGGGAGATGCGCGACCTCACCAGGTCGCTCGCCGCGGCCGGGGTGACGGTGCTGCTGTCCAGTCACATCCTCGCCGAGATCCAGCTGATCTGCGACCACGTGACGATCGTCAGCCGGGGTCGGCGGGTCGCGTACGGGCCGGTGGGCGAGGTGCTGGCCGGCTTCGACAAGCACCAGTGGCAGGTCCGGGTGGCCGAGCCGGAGCGGGCCGCGCAGTTGCTGGGTCGGGCCGGCCTGTCGGTGACCGGGCACGCCGACCACCTGGTGGTGACCGGTGTGGAGGATTCCGAGGTGATCAGCCGCACGCTGGGCGAGCAGGGGCTGTGGGTGCGTGAGCTGGTCCCGCTGCGACCCGACCTGGAGAGCGTCTTCCTGGAGCTGACCGGCGGTGACGAGCCGGTGACGGTGCCGCGCCAGGTGGACGGCGCGCCGGTGCACGACGGAGTGATCGATCTGGACGTCCGGGACGGTCGGGAGGTGGACGCGTGAACCTGGTCCGTGCCGAGTTGGAGCGGCTGGCCGCCCGGCGTTTCGTGCAGCTCATGGTGGTGTTGCTGGTGGTGGCCTTCGCGGTGACGGTGGTGACCACGCTGGGCGGTTCGCACCGGCCGACCGAGGCCGAGCTGATCCGGGCCCAGTCGCAGGCGGCGCAGGAGGTCCAGCGGTTGGAGCTGGCGCACAACCGCTGCGTGCAGATCAAGGCGGGGACGGTCACCCCGGTCGAGAACGACTACCTGCCACGGGACTGCGCCCAGATCGACCCGGCCCGCTCGGAGCAGTTGCCGACCGCGTCCGACTATCTCAGCGGGGTCTTCGTCTTCGCCAAGGAGGCGGGGCCGCTGCTCTACTTCCTGATCGCGTTCCTGGCGCTGTTCGGTTTCCTGGTGGGCGCCTCCTACATCGGGGCGGACCTGAACTCGGGCGGGGTGGTCAACCTGTTGCTGTGGCGCCCGCGCCGGCCGACCGTGTTCGTCGCGAAGCTCGGCACGCTGCTGGGGGGCGTGCTCGCGCTCTCCGCGCTGGCGTCGGTGGCCTATCTCGGCGCGTTCTGGCTGATCGGTCAGGCGTCCGGGTTGACCGGCCGGTTGAGCGGCGAGTTCTGGGCGTCGCTGGGCGCGGTCTGGGCGCGCGGGCTGGTGCTCGTGCTGTTCGCCGCGGCGCTCGGGTTCGCCGTGGCCACGCTGGGGCGGCACACCTCGGCGGCGCTGGGCACGGTCGCCGCATACCTCGTGGTGTGGGAGCTGGGCGCGCGGCTGGTGTTCCAGATCCTCCAGGTCGCCCGGCCGGACCGGTTCATGCTCTCCAGCTATCTGGGGGCCTGGCTCACCGGTGAGGTGCGGTTCTGGGACGGCACCGCGTGCGGCTCCGGGATCTCCGGTTTCTGCGACGGCTCCTACACGCTCGGCTGGGCGGCAGGCCTGGTGGTGCTGGTCGTGCTGACCGGGGCGCTGGTGGCGGCCGCGTTCGCGGTGTTCCGCCGGCGTGACCTGATCTGACGGCGGCCACGATCCGGCAACTCCTTGCGAACCCTGGCGCAATGATGAAGGATTCCTTCACATGGCGCCAGGGTGCACGCGCTCAGCCGACCGTCGAGCCGAACACCTCGTCACGGACCGCGTCGAGCGCGGTGCGCAGCGCTCCGCGCAGGATCGGCTCCTCGGTCAGCCCGGTGCTCACCACCCGCGGCCGGACCAGCGTGATCGCCGCGACCTCGCGCTGCACCCGCTCGGCCAGGGCGGCCCCGCCCGCCCGGCCGACCGCGCCGGCGAGCACCACCAGCGGCGGGTCGAGCACCACGCAGGTGCTCGCCACGCCGAGCGCCAGCCGGCGGGCCAGCTCGTCCAGCACCGGGGCGCCCGCGTCGCCCGCGGCGATGGCCGCGCCGACCGCCTCGGCCGCCCGGGCCGCCGCGACGCCCTGCTCGGCCGCGTCCGGGGTGGCGAAGCCGTGCTCGGCGGCCACCGCGCGGACCGCGTCGGCGCCGGCGAGCTGCTGGAACGCCGGCTTCGCGCGCCGGGACACGTCGCGCGGGATGGGCACCCCGGGCACCGGCAGGTAGCCGATCTCGCCGGCCGCGCCGCTGCTGCCGTGGTGCAGCCGGCCGCCCAGCACGATCGCCAGGCCGACGCCCGCATCCACCCAGACCAGCACGAAGTCGGCGGTGTCCCGGGCCGCGCCCGACTGCGCCTCGGCCACCGCGGCCAGGTTCACGTCGTTCTCGAAGACGACCGGGGTGTCCAGGTCCTCGCGGAGCGCGGCGAGCAGACCGCTGTGCCAGCGCGGCAGGTTGAACGCGAAGGTGATGTCGCCGGTCTGCGGATCGACCAGGCCGGGCGTGCCCAGCACGACGCGCCGGACCGCGGACAGCTTCGCCCCGGCCCGGCTGGCCGCCTGGACCACGGCGTTGTGCACCACGCCCACCGGGTCGTCGGTGTCGCGGGTGGACTGCTCGACCCGGCCGGCGACGGTCCCGGTGATGTCGGCGCAGGCGGCCACCACCCGCTCCGCGCCGACGTCCACGCCGACCACGTACGCGCTGCCGGGGCGCACCGCGTAGAGCTGGGCGTTCGGGCCCCGCCCGCCGGCCTGCTCGCCGACCCGCGCGACCAGGCCGCGTTCCTCCAACCGCTCGACGAGCTGGGAGGCGGTCACCTTCGACAGCCCGGTCAGCTCGCCGATCCGGGCCCGGGTCAGCGGCCCGCGCTCGAGCAGCAGCTCCAGCGCCGCACGGTCGTTGAGCGCCCGCAGGAGTCGGGGGGTGCCGGGCAGCCGGGTCGCACTCATGCCAAGGTTCCTCGATTTTTCAGTAAGGTTTCTAACCATAAAACGCCTGCCGAAGGGTGCCGTCAGCGTATCGGCCACGCCGATCCGCGTGAGGTCGGACGATCCGGCAGGGAAAGGAGCACAAGTGGGGCTGGATCCAGGACTCCGTCGACTCGCGTTGGGCACGTTGCTGGCCGCGTACGCCGGCCCGGTCCCGCCGGACTGGGCGGTCGACCTGCTCGCCGACGGGCTCGCCGGGCACACCCTGTTCGGCACCAACGTGCACGACCCGGCGCAGCTCGCGGCGTCCACGGCGGCGCTGCGGGCCGGTCGCCCGGACGTGATCCTGGCGATCGACGAGGAGGGCGGGGACGTCACCCGGCTGGCCCACGCCACCGGCAGCCCGTACCCGGGCAACGCCGCGCTGGGCGCGGTGGACGACCCGGACCTCACCCGCCGGGTCTACGCGGCGATCGGCGGCGAGCTGGCCGCGCTCGGCCTCACCCTCGACCTGGCGCCCACCGTCGACGTGAACACCGCCGACGAGAACCCGGTGATCGGGACCCGCTCGTTCGGCGCGGACCCGAAGCGGGTCGCGGTCCACTCGGCCGCCGCGGTCGCCGGCCTCCAGGCGGCCGGCGTGGCCGCCTGCGCCAAGCACTTCCCCGGGCACGGCGCCACGGTCGCCGACTCGCACCACGAACTGCCCACTGTCGACGTGCCACCGGCCGTGCTGCGGGAGCGGGACCTGCCGCCGTTCGCCGCGGTGATCGACGCCGGGGTACGCGCGGTGATGACCGCGCACATCCGGGTGCCGGCGCTGACCGCCGACGATCCGGCCACGTTCAGTCGCGCGGTGCTGCACGACCTGCTGCGCGCCGAGTACGGCTTCACCGGCACGGTGGTCACCGACGCGCTGGAGATGAAGGGCGCCGCGCTGGCCGCCGGCGGGGTGGGTCCGGCCGCGGTCCGGGCACTGGCCGCCGGCGCCGACCTGCTCTGCATCGGCGCCCAGGTCGACGCCGAGCTGGTGGAGCGGGTCGCCGCCGAGATCGTCGCCGCGCTCGGCGACGGCCGGCTGGCGCGCGCCCGGGTGGAGGAGGCCGTCGGCCGGACCGCCGCGCTCGCCGGCTGGGCCGGCCCGGCCGACGCCCCGGCCCCGGCCGACGACGACCTGGGGTACGCCGCCGCGCTGCGGGCGGTGCACGTCGAGGGCGAGCTACCCGGGCCGGCGCCCGCGCTGGTGGTGCAGGTGCACGCCCCCGCCACCGTCGCCGAGGGCCGGGTGCCGTGGGGGCTGGGCCCGCACCTGGCGGCCGGGGTCGACCAGGCCCGCGCGGTGGCCGGGGAGACCGGGCCGGCCGAGCTGCGCCGGCTCGCCGGGGACCGGCCGGTGGTGCTGGTCGGGCGGCACCTGCACCGGCTGCCCGGGGCGCGGGAGCTGATCGAGGCACTGGCCGCCACGCACCCGGTGACCGTTGTCGAGATGGGCTGGCCGGGTGGCTGGCGGCCGAGCGGGGCGCGCGCGTTCGTCGCCACCTACGGGGCCAGCCACGCCAACGGTCGCGCGGCGGCGCGGGTGCTCGGGCTGACCGGCTGACCCGGCCGGCGCGGTCCGCTGACCCGTCCGGGCGCCGGGATACGGTGACCACGATGACCGAGCAGAGCGCGCCGACGACCGCCGCGGGCGGGGCGGGCACCGGGGCGACCGCCCGGGGCGAGCAGACCCGCCGGCTGATCCTGGACACCGCCATGCGCCTGTTCCGCGAGCGGGGTTACGCGCGCACCACGATGCGGGCGGTCGCCGGTGAGGCCGGCGTGTCGGTGGGCAACGCCTACTACTACTTCGCGTCCAAGGAACACCTGATCCAGGAGTTCTACGCGGACGTCCAGCGCGAGCACCGGGCCGCCGCCGCGCCGGTGCTCGCCCGGGAGCGGGGCTTCGCGGCCCGGCTGTCCGGGGTGCTGCACTCGGGCGTGGACGTGCTGAGCCCCTACCACTCGTTCGCCGGGACGTTCTTCCGGACGGCGGCGGAACCGACCTCGCCGTTGAGCCCGTTCTCCGCCGAGTCGTCCGCGGCCCGCGCCGCGTCGGTGTCGCTGTTCCGCGAGGTGCTCACCGGCTCGACCGCCCGATGCGACGACGAGGTGCGGGAGGCGCTGCCGGAGCTGCTCTGGCTCGGCTACCTGGGCGTGGTGCTCTATTGGGTGCACGACCGCTCGCCCGGGCAGGCCCGGACCCGGCAGCTCGTGGACGGCGTGGTGCCGCTCGTCGACCGGCTCGTGGAGCTGTCCCGGCTGCGGGTGCTGCGCCCGGTCACCCGGCAGGCGCTCGCCCTGATCCACACGTTGCGTCACTGACCCACCGTCCGGCCGGGTCGGCGATTGGGCAGGTCAAGTCCATAACCGGACACGGTGGACCGCTTGCCCGCCCAACGTAACTTCACCTAGCGTTATCGGCACCGGGGCCTGGGAGGAGAGGCTGCGGACCGTGGATCCGGCCCGGGGCCCACGGTCCGCGCCCACACCGCCGGTCAGGGCGGGAAGACGCCGAACGAGGTCCAGCCCCGATCCGGGAACCCGGCCGCCTCGGCCACCCGGGCGGAGGCCTGGTTGCCCGGGGCGTGCACGTAGGTGGGGATCGCCCCCTCGGCCAGCACTCGCCGGGCCGCCTGCGCGACCAGCCGCCGGGCCAGGCCGCGGCCCCGGGCCGCCGGGGACGTGCCCACCGCCAGCTCGTGCCCGTACGCGTCGTGCCGCTTGATGCCCACCCCGGCCAGGTATCGGCCGTCGGCGTCCCGGACCACCAGCACGTCGCGGTCGAACAGGCCCAGCCACGGCGGGGCCCCCGGCATCGCCGGCGGCAGCCACTCCCCCACATCGGGCAGCGGCGCCGGGTCGGTGCACCAGCGGAAGACCCCGCGGTTCGTGGTCAGCTCGGGCGCGCCGACCGCCGCCGGCAGCGCGGGCAGCCACTCGTCGAGCGGCCGGCGGAGGACCAGGGCCCGCACCGCCTCGACCCGCCGCGGTGGCACCGAGAGGACCGTGCTGCCGCCCGCCGAGACCGCGACGGCTGGGCGCGGCCGTCCGTCCCAGGCCGGGCGGTCGCGACGCCAGGACCGGACCACGTGCAGCCCGGGACCCGCCGGCCACTGCCCCAACCAGGTCGCCAGGTGCAGGAAGAGCCGCCGGTCGAGCACATGATCATGGTACGCCTCGCGGGCCCGTTCCCGCCGTAAGAACCTGGCAATGGATCACCGGTCCGCCCGTGGCTACGCTGACCTCTCGGTACGCGGGAGGTGCGGGGTGGCGCAACGGGTGCTGGTGGTCGACGACGACCGGACGGTCGCCGACGTGGTCTGCCGCTACCTGGAGCACGCCGGCTACGAGGTCGAGCACGTCGGCGACGGGGCGGCCGCGCTGGACAGCGTGTCCCGGCGACCGCCGCACCTGGTGGTGCTGGACCTGATGCTGCCCGTGCTGGACGGGTTGGAGGTGTGCCGGCGGCTGCGGGAGCGGCCGGACGGCGTACCCGTCGTCATGCTCACCGCGCGCGGCGACGAGGCCGACCGGATCCTCGGCCTGCAACTGGGCGCGGACGACTACTTGAGCAAGCCGTTCTCCCCGCGTGAGCTGGTGCTGCGGGTCCGCTCGGTGCTGCGCCGCGCCGGTGGCGAGCCGCCCGGCGCGCCGCCGGTGCGACTCGCCGACGACGGGCTGGAGGTGGAGACCGGCCCCCGGGTGGCCCGCCTGCACGGCCGGGAGCTGACCCTGACGCTGCGGGAGTTCGACCTGTTGGCGCACCTGATGCGGCACCCGGCGCGGGCGTTGAGCCGGGCCGAGCTGCTGGAGCGGGTGTGGGGCTGGAGCTTCGGCGACCAGTCCACCGTGACCGTGCACGTGCGGCGGCTGCGGGAGAAGGTCGAAGCCGACCCGGCCCGGCCCCGCCGCATCGTCACCGTGTGGGGCGTCGGCTACCGCTACGAGCCGGCCGATGCGTGACCTCGCGCTGATCTTCGGCGTGGCGCTGGCCGCCGCGCTCGCGGTTGGGCTGGCCGGCGCGGTCGTGCTGCGGCTGCTGCGCGGCCGGTCGATCACCGTGCACATCTCGGTGCTGCTGGCGATGACGGTCGCGGCCGTGGCCGCCGGGGTGGCGGGGGTCGCCCAGGCCATGTTCCTCTCCCCGCACGACCTGCAGGTGGTGCTGATCACGGTCTCCGCCGCCGCCGTGGTGAGCCTGGCGGTGGGCTGGCTGTTCGGCCGCCGGCTGGCCGCCGCCGCGGTCTGGGCCGACCAGGCACGGGCCCGGGAGCGGCGGATCGAGAAGGGCCGCCGGGACCTGGTCGCCTGGGTCTCGCACGACCTGCGTACGCCGCTGGCCGGGCTGCGGGCGATGGCCGAGGCGCTGGAGGACGGGGTGGTCGGCGACCCGGTCACGGTGGGTGAGTACCACCGCCGGATCCGGGTGGAGACCGACCGGATGACGCGGCTGGTCGACGACCTGTTCGAGCTGTCCCGGATCAACGCGGGCGCGCTGCGGCTGTCGATGTCCCGGGTGGCGCTCGGCGACGTGGTCTCCGACGCGCTGGCGGGCGCCGCGCCGCTGGCCGCCGCCCGGCGGATCCGGCTGGTCGCGGCCGAGGCGGGCTGGCCGACGGTGACCGCGAGCGAGCGGGAGCTGGCCCGGGTGGTGGGCAACCTGCTGCTGAACGCGATCCGCTACACGCCGGCCGACGGCACGGTGTGGGTGGACGCCGGGCAGGACGTCGACTCCGCCTGGCTGGCCGTCGCGGACACCTGCGGCGGCATCGCGGAGGACGACCTGCCCCGGGTCTTCGACGTGGCGTTCCGCGGCGAACCGGCCCGCACCCCGGCGGCGGTCGAGCCGGGCGGCTCCGGCGGGCTCGGGCTGGCCATCGTGCGCGGGCTGATTGAGGCGCACGGCGGGCGGGTAGAGGTCCAGAACGTCAGCGACGGGTGCCGATTCGTGGTCCGCCTGCCGGCCGCCGGAATCTGACGCGTCCAGGGAACCCGACGCATCGATCCCGCGTCATATTCATTTCCATACATGGACAAGTTTCTCTGGGACGGTAGTGGTCATGCCTCACAACCCGAACGACCGATTCCAGCAGGACCCCGCGCGGAGCTGGCGGGCCGTCGGCCCCACCGCGCGCTTCCCTGCCCAACCGGACTACCGCGAGGCCCGCCGCCGGCGGGTTTCCTGGGCCGAGTTGAACGCGCAACCCGCCGGCACCTCCGCCTGGCGTGGCCTCACCACCAGCTGACGCGGGCGGCGACACACCGGCCGGCGGGCACCGCCACCTTCGTACGCCTGTGCGGTAGCGTCTTGTGGTCCGATTTCCGGCCAACGACAGGAGAAGCTCCGCGCATGGGCAAGAAGACGATCCACGTCTCCGACTTCACCGGCCAGGTGCTGTCCCCCGACGACGAGGTGGTCAGGGTCGTCGTGCTGGAGCACCCGGACCTGGTCGCCGGGCCCGTGCAGTTGGACGCCACCCCGGTCGATGTGGAGGGCATCGACGACGCGGCGCTGGACGTGGCCGTGGTGGAGATCCACGACCGGCACGGCGGCGGCGAGCCGCGCCGGGTGGTGCTGACCGCGAGCGAGTTCGACGCGATGGCCACCGACGTGCCGATGGCGCAGTTGCTGCGCACCGCCGAGCGGGTGAAGCCGCCGAAGGCGCGACGCGCCGCCGAGAAGATCGACTACGGCACCGTCGAGCACGCCGGCCGGCCGCACCGCGGCCGGGTCACCGAGGAGGAGGCCCGGCTGGTGCGGGAGCGCCTGGACGAGGTGAACAAGCGCCTCGCCGACGCCGGCATCCGGCAGATCGATCCCGCCGACCCGGAGCACGCCGCCCGCTACGGTTTCCCGACTGCCGACTGACCATCCCGACGTCGGGCACGCGCCCCCGTGGCGCGTGCCCGACGCGGGTCACGCCCGCTTGCGGGTGAGTTCGGCGAGCGCGCCCTGCACCGCGGCCTCCAGCGACTCCTTGGTGAGGCCGAGTCCGCCGAGCACGCCGTCGCCGCCCTCCTCCTCCAGCAGGGCGAGCAGGATGTGTTCCGTACCGATGTAGTTGTGGCCCATTCGCAGCGCCTCCCGGAACGTCAGCTCCAGCACCTTCTTGGCCCGCGCGTCGTAGGGGATCAGGTCCGGGACCTGGTCGGCCTTCGCCGGCAGCGTCGCGCCGACCGCCTCCCGGAACATCTCCAGGGGTACGCCCCGGGCGATGACCAGCCTGGCCGCCAGCCCGTCCGGCTCGGCGAGCAGCCCGAGCGCGACGTGCCCAGGGGTGATCTCGGCGTGGCCGGCGGCCCGCGCCTCCTCCTGCGAGGCCAGCACCACGTTGCGGGCGCGCGGCGTGAACCGGCCGAACCCCGCGTTCGGGTCGAGCGCGGCGGCGGTTTCCGCCTTGGCGGCGGACCGCTTCTGGGCGGCCTGCTTGCTGACCCCCATGCTGCGGCCGATCTCCGTCCACGAGGCGCCGGAGCGGCGCGCCTGGTCGACGAAGTGGCCGATCAGGTGGTCGGCGACGTCGCCGAGGTGATCGGCGAGGAGGACCGCGTCGGCGAGTTGGTCGAGTGCGTCGGGGCGCGCCTTCTTGATGCCCGCGATCAGATCGTCGAGGCGCACCGGTTGGCTCATCTTGAGCGGCTCTGGCTCGGTCATCCGTCAACCATAGGTTGACGCACCTCCTCCGTCAACCTCAAGTTGACGCTATCTCCGCCCCGGCCTCGTCGATCATGAGGTTGACGGCGATGTCGATCTCTGATCGTGCCGCCAACCTCATGATCGATCGATCGAACGGACGGACGGGTCAGCCACGCACCCACTGCTGGTTGCTGCCTCCGTTGCAGGTCCAGATCTGCACCGCGGTGCCGTTGGCGGTGCCCTGGCCGTTGACGTCGAGGCAGAGCCCCGACCCGACCCCGACGATGGTGCCGTCGGCGTTGATCCGCCACTGCTGGTTGCTGCCGCCGTTGCAGGTCATGATCCGCGCGCGGCTGCCGGACGCGGTGCCCGGCACGTCGAGGCACTTGTTGCCGTAGACGGTGAGCTGGTTGTTCGCGCCGGCCGTCCACTGCTGGTTGATGCCGCCGTTGCAGTCCCAGATCTGCACGATCGCGCCGTCGGCCTGACTGACGCCGTTGACGTCCAGGCAGCGGTTCGAGCCCGCGCCGCGCAACTCTCCGGTCGGGCTGCCGGACCCGTCGCCCGGCGTGATGGAGAGGTTGTCGAACTGGGCGGTGACGCCCTGGCCGGTGCCGTAGCCGATCTGGCCGGCGACCCAGGCGCCGTCCGACGCCGTGCCGACCACGGCGCCGTCGATGGCCGCGGTGAGCGTGCCGCCGTTGAGCTGCAACGAGAGGTTGTGCCAGCGTCCGGTGCCTAACGCCGCGGTGTTGCCGCTGGCCAGGGTGCGCCAGTTGCCGCTGGTGTTGTTGCTGCGGATGGACCAGGCGCCGCCGTCGGTGACCCGGAAGTAGTAGCCGTTCAGGTTCTGCGGACCCTGGTGGTTGTAGGTGTTCCCCCGCCCGATGAGCTGGACGTAGCCGGGCTTCTCCAGCAGCACGTCGGAGGAGACGGTGTAGTTGCGCCAGGTCAGGTCACCGAGCAGGGCGTACGGCTCGGCGTGGCCGGACGTCCAGTAGATCGGCGCCTGCTCGGACATCTGCCGGACGCACTGCCCGGCCCGGCCCGCGCCGCAGCCGGTGACCTCGAACGAGCCCTGCTGGTCCATCAGGTACCGGGCCTGGCGGCCGGTGGCGTAGCCGTCGAAGTTGTCGGCGTACGGCAGCTTCAGGTTGCCCTGCGCGGGGCTGGCCGCCGCACCCTTGCCCTGCCCGCTGGTGGTGGTGATGCTGTAGACGTAACCGGGCTGGACGGTGAGCGAGAAGCGCCCGCCGTTCGGCGTGACGTCGGCGTTGCGCACGAAGTGGTCGGCGGGGTTGTTCGACCTGACGTTCGTCGACCAGACCCGCACGGCGCCGGTGGACAGCCCGCCGGTGACGGTGAAGTCGAGCTGCTGGGCCGAACCGGCGTCCATGGTCTCGATGACGGCGCTGTAGTCGCTGTTGTTGGTGGACTTGAGCGAGACGTAGCTGCCGTTGTTGCGGTTGCCGCCGAGGTAGCCGGTGGAGGCGTCGAGGTAGCGCCAGCCCGGGGCGGCGAACTGGGTGGTGTGCGCCATCACCCAGGTGCTCTTGCCGATCGAGTACGCCCCGGACCACGGCTGCTGGGCCACCGCGACGCCGGTGGTCGCCCACGGGATGTTCGGGGTGATGGCCGCGATCACCGGCCAGTTGATGTAGCCGGTCATCCGACCGTCGATGTAACCGCGGTTGATGCCCCGGGCCAGTGCCGGCGCGCCGGCGTTGTAGTCGTCGGAGCCGTTCTCGCTGGCCCACAGCGGCTTGCCGGTCGAGATCGCATTGGCCGAGCTGGGACAACTGCTCTGGGGTCCGCGGTAGCCGCAGATGTAGTGGCTGCCGAAGACCTGCACGGCGTTGGCGAAGGCCGGGTCGCGCAGCGAGTCGTCGGCGGCGCCCCACCCCCAGTCGTCCGAGGCCACGATCTTCACGTCGCCGTAGCCGCGGGCGTTGAGCGTGGACCGCAGGTTCTTGTACCAGGTGGTGTTCCAGCCCTTCTCGTTCCAGCCGCCCAGGTAGTTGATGGCCAGGCCGTGCGTGCCCGCGCAGTCCAGCCAGGCCACCAGGTAGTCGATCGAGTCGGTGGACCAGAAGTTGCCGTTGCCGATCCAGCCCGGCGTGCCCCACACCAGGCCGATCAGCGCGATGTTGGGGTTGCGCGCCCGGGCCTGCTCCATCAGCCACCACTCGTAGCCGCGGTTGCAGTTGACGCCGCCCCGGGTGTGCTCGTGGCTGGGTTCCGCGCCGGAGGTGGAGTTGGTGTCACCGCCGATCTCGACCTTCAGCAGTTGCATCGCGGCGCCGTAGCCCGGCTTGAACAGGTAGTCGAGGATGTCGCCGCGCTGCGGTTCCGGGTAGTCGATCAGCAGCCTGCTGTTTCCGCCGCCACCGCTGACCGCGCCGACGCCGTCGAGCGCCCGCCCGCCGGATCCGCCGTTGATGGTAATGGCGGTGGCGGCCTGCGCCGGGGAGGCGGATGCGGTCAGTACGGCTGCCGCCGCCAGGACCGATGCCGCCGCGGCGGACCACACCGCCCGCCACGACCGTCGTGGACGACTCACTGTGCTGAACATCCGATCCGCCTCCCGGAGCAGGTTAAATCGACATGCGTCTATGCTAGGACATCACATGTTAACGTTCACACAACGCGGCCGTCAACGACTCCATCGCTGGCCGGCCGCGCCGGTGCAGTCCTGGATCTGGACGCGCGTGCCGTTGCCCGTGCCGCCGCCGAGCACGCCCAGGCAACGACCGGAGCCGACGCCGGTGATCGTGCCGTCGGCGTTGAGCAGCCACCGCTGGTTGGACTGGCCGTGGCAGTCCCAGATGATCACCGAGCTGCCGTTGGCCGTCGCCGCGCCCTCGACGTCGAGGCACTTGCCACCGAAGACGCGCAACTCCTGCGCGGCGGTCGCGGTCCAGGACTGGTTGCTCCGACCGTGGCAGTCCCAGACGATCGCCGTCGCGCCGTTGGCCTGCGAGGCGCCGTTGACGTCCAGGCAGCGGCCGGAGGCGACGTTGCGGATGGCCGACGCGCCACCGGGCGGTGGCGTGGTCGAGCTGGCCGTCGGCGTGGGCGTCGGGCCGGCGCCGTCGAACTGGGTGAAGAACCGCCACACCTCGGTCTTCGTCCAGGTGCGCACGCCGCTGTCCCCGCCGCCGTCCACCGGCCCGGGGGTGTGGCCGCCGTCGAACGCCGCCCAGACCACCGGGTAGCCGGGTCGGCAGCCGGTGTAGGCGGTGGTGATGTGCGTCAGGCTGCCCGCCCTCGGCTCGGCCGGGCTCTGCGGCGCACATCCGTTGTTGCGCACGAAGGTGTCCCGCAGCGACCGTCCGGCGGAGATGCCGAGCACCGGGTCGCCGATGCCGTGGATGCCCAGGTAGGCGATCGGCTGGGTGCCGCCGGCGCAACCGCTGAGCTGGCCGCCGGAATACACCGCGACGGCCCGGAACACGCTCGCGCGGGCACAGGCCAGGGCGTAGCTCATACCGCCGCCGTAGCTGAAGCCGAGCGCGAACCGCTGCGTCGTGTCGACGCACAGGTCCGCCTCGATCAGCCGGATCATGTCGTCGACGAAGGTGACGTCCTGGCCGCCCGGGTTGGCCCAGCCGTTCCCGTTGCCCTGCGGCGCGACGAAGATGGCGCTGTTGTTCGCCTGCTGCCGCAGCCCGTAGTAGGACCACGCCTCCCGGTCCGCTCCGCCGGAGTCGACGTCGCCCGCGGTGCCGCCGTTCCAGTGGAACCCGAAGATCAACCGGTAGCCGTGGTTCCGGTCGTAGTTGTCGGGGATCCGCAGGATGAAGCTGCGGTTCTGGCCGCCACTCTGGATGGTCCGCGCGCCGCTGGTCAGCGTGGGCGCCTTGCCGCACCCCGCGGTCGCCGCGGCGGCCGGCGCGGCGCCACCCGCGGCGCCGACCACTGTGGCCCCGGCCGCCGCCACCACCAGGATCGCGGCGGTCACGAGGGGCCGGAAAAGCTTTCGGTGTCTTGCCATGATGCGCTCCTTCGCCATGTCGGTGTGCACCGATTCGGGATGAGGGGCTGCACCATGCCACCGACCGGCGGTGGGCGACGGGCACGACGGGCGCGCGGCATGGTCGACTCGGCTGCCCGGACTCGAACCGTCCGATGCCGCCCACCGGAACGCCGCGGCGGGGGGATGTCGGATCGATTCCGGCCGACCCTAGGACGAGGCAGTGAAAGATGTCAATGCCGTGCGTCGCCGAGCAGGGCGTCATGCATCCGTCGGGCCAACCATGCCTGGAAGGACTCCTCGCTCCAGCCGCAGCGCAGGACCAGCGCGTGGTAGTGGGCCGGATCGTTGTAGAACCACAGCTCGTCGACCGCCTGCTCGGCGTCGCGGCCCGACGGTGGTGGCCGGTCCAGGGCGTCGAGCCGCTCGACCACCATCCGGGCTCCGGCCCGCCGGTTGCGCAGCAGCGTCTCCCAGATCTCCGCGAGTTCCGCCGTGTCGTCGGCGGCGCGCCGCACGACCTCGAAGATGCGGGCGGCCCGCCGGCCGATCAGGGTGCAGACGGCCGCGTAGGCGGTGAGGACGCCCGCCGCGTCCGGCGCCTGCCACACCGGCCGGAACCAGGGGCGTTGGGCGACCGGCACCGGCTCGTCGTCGCCGGCCAGCGCCTCGTCCAGCACCTGGCGCAGGAGGGCCCCCTTGGAGCCGAACGCGGCGAAGACGGTGGGGCGGGCGACACCGGCCGCCGTGGCCACGTCGGCGAGCGAGGTCGCGCCGTAGCCGCGCGCGACGAACAGGTCGGTCGCGGCGCGGACCACCGCCTGCCGGGTGCGGCGGGCGTTCTCCTCGCGCAGGCGGGAGCGGTACGGGCGGGTCGGCTTCTCGCTCTTGACGTCATCCATGTCTGCGTCATAATAGCCGTACATTCATCAGACCAGCGGCTATCGAATATGACGCAGGAATATCCAACTCCTGCTGGACCTCGATCCCGCACACCATGAGGAGGCGGCATGGCCGTCCACCCGTACCTGCGCCGCCCCGACGAGGGCACGGCGTACTGGTTCCTCGGCAACCTGGTCACGGTCAAGGCCGACGGCGGCACCACCGGCGGCCGGCTGACGGTGGCGGAGTTCGTCAACCCGCCCGGCTTCGCACCACCGCTGCACCGCCATCATGTGGAGGACGAGATGTTCTACGTCATCTCGGGCACCGCGCGGTTCGAGTGCGCCGGGCAGACGCTGCACGCCGGCCCCGGCGACTTCGTCCTGCTGCCGGTCGGCGTGCCGCACACGTTCCTGGTCGGCCCGGACGAACCGTTGCGGGCCCTGCAGATCACCACTCCGTCCGGCTTCGAAGGGTTCGCGGCCGACGCCGGCGAGCCCGCCGGCGAACACCGGCTTCCGGATCCGGCCACGATCGACCCGGTGTCCCTCGGCCACGCCGCCGCGCGGCACGGCATCGAACTGCTCGGCCCGCCGCCGCACGCATGACCCGGCCAACGATCGACACGGGAGGAACCATGACCACCGCATCCGCCGCCGCGACGCCGCCGCGTCGACAGCGTGCCGTCCCACCGGACGGCCGGCTCCGCCGGGCGACCGCGGCACTGCTGCTGGGCCTGTCGCTCACCGCCTGCGCCGACGGCCCCACCGGCACCGACGCCGCGCACCCGCTTGGCGCGAGCGGGTCGTCGACCCGTCCCGGCACCGTCGACGATCCGGTGGACGACTGCGCACTGTTGACCGACGCCGAGGTCACCGCAGTCATCGGCGCACACGGGGGCGGCGTGGCGGGAGCCGACGGGTGCGTCTGGGAGAACCCCGACACCGCCCACTCGATCACTCTCTCCGTGGGGCTGACCGGCACCGCGGCAAGTGGTTCCCTGCCTGCACCGGACCCGGTGCTCGGCACCCCGGAACCGGGGCCGGACGGCATCCGCTTCGTCGTCGGTGCGGCCGAGTTCGTCGCCGGTGACCGCGTCTGCACCCTCCGCGTCGTCACGTCGGTGACGGACGATCGCGACCGGCCGACCATGGTCCGGCTCGCCCGCTCGGTACGCGACCGGCTGACCAGCGGGGTCCGATGACCGCCGGCCCGCGCCCCGCGCCTCCGGCGCCACCGAGGGCGGCTCGATCGGGTTGTGGGAGGCACGGCGTAGCGCGCGTTGGTTGCGGCACGACGGGACGTGTCCGCCGACCGGTCAGCGCAGAAGCAGGGCGACACCGACGATCAGGGTCGCAGCAGGAGCGATGGCGAGAATGATGACGCGGTGGCCGGTGGACGTGACCGCGAGCCAGCCGGCGATCACCCGGTCGACAGCGAACAACGGGCGGCGTGCCAGCGCCCGGTGGTAGCCGGGCTCAGACCATGCCAGCATAATGACGCAAAGCGTTCCAAACAGTGGCGGGACACCCCTGTTGCATGGAGCCGGCACCATTCTCACTGATAACTGACGATGCTGTCGTTGATCCGTCAGAAGAAGTGCGGGCAGGGCGGACTGACCCCATAGTCGGGAATCTACTACAGTCGGCGCCCGCTTCTTCGGGCGTCGGAGCCGCGGATCGTCGCCGACAGTGAGGGGCGGGCGAATGGGAGCATCTCGGGAGCAGAGCGCATCGGGCACGTCCAACACCACGGGTAGAGTGTTCCTCGGCGTCGGAAGCCTCTCTCTCCTGATGGCCGGCATCGGCCATGCGGTCGACCTGTTTACGGCCGCACAACTTGGAACGGACAAAATCCTCACGGCTGCGGGCCTCGGAGTGATGCTACTGGCCCTCGGCCTGCTGGAAAAGAGACTGAGACTACACGGGAGCCGCGCGACTGCATTCGCCGCGATTCTCGCGTTCACCCTTGCCGCTGGCGTTGCTGGCGCGGGTCTACGCGGAGTCTTGCATGCCACGGCAGGCCGTGCTCCTGAACCATCAGCTTGCAGTGACGACAACGAAAACGCGGCCCCCGGCACCTACGCCCTCCCCGCGCCGAATCACACCGAATCAGGGGATCTTTCCTTCTGCCCGGTTGACCTCAACGACGGCCATGCCGTAAAGGGCAGATACACCCTCTCCGGCTCTGCCGTCGGGACGGTTCCGAAGGGCAAAGAGGTTGCGCTGGTCATGCAGCCTGACCCCAGCACGTGCGACACCAACGGAAACCCCGGCACCGGGGACTACTTCCTCATGCGCCGCTTGAAATTCACCAACGGACGATCCTTCTGGCAAATCGACGGAAGACTTCCGTATCCAGAGTCGAGTTCCATTCGAAGGATTTTCCACTACGTCATTGCTCCGCCGGCTGCAGTCGATGCCCTTCAGCGGCACAACGACGACAATTCGAATGACCCCGACTATCCAGGCATGCCAGATCCGCCGAGGAATCTTGACAAGGTTTCTACCTTCGCTTTCACGCCAAGCGGATCGCCGAGGCGCTGCTGAGGCCAAAGCGATACGCTCATCGCGACGATCGGTCATCTCCTCGATCACCCTTCGGTGATCCGCGGGCCGGAGATCAAGATCAACAAACCGGGTGGCCTCGGTGCATTCGTCGTCGTTCACCTGCGACTCCCCGCCGATTTCGTGCCATGGTGGTCGGGCCCACAAACACGCCGCCGAACTCCGGCTGGCGAAAGGACCACACGCCACGAGCCGGTCGACTACCGCCTTGACCGGTACGGGTGGCGGACTGATCACCAGGGTCCATCTGGCCGCGGAGTCACGCCGCCGGCCGATGAGCCTGCTCGTCACCGCTGGGCAAGCCGGCGACGCGCCCCCGGCCGGAAGCAGTCACGAAAGCCATCGCCGTGCCCGCCGAGGACCGGCACGTCCACGGCAACACCATCGTGGGGGACGCAGGCAGTAGCCGCTCCTTGAGCGGGAGGCATGCCCCTTGACGACGTACTTGCATTTTGCAAGCATGGCTCCCATGAGCCTCTTCATCACGTGCCCGGTCGAAAGCGTCGAGCGCGCGACCGCCTTCTACACGGCCCTCGGCTGGGCCCTCAACACCGAGATGTCCGACCACAATGTGTCGTGCTTCGCGATCGCGCCCGAGCAGTACGTCATGCTCGGCAGCCGCGAGATGTACGCGAGCGTCGGCGGCGTCGAAGAGCTGATCGGCGGACCTCAGACGCCCTCGAAGGTCACGGTCTCGTTCAACCTGGGCAGCCGCGAGGCGGTCGACGAGCTCGTTGACCGCGCCGGGGCTGCCGGCGGGCGGATCGGTGACACCGACGACTACCCCTTCATGTACCAGCGCCAGTTCGACGACCCCGACGGCTACCACTCCTCACCGTTCTGGATGAAGACGGACGCCGATCCGACCCGGTGAGCGACCTCGCCGCGGCCCTCGACATTGTCGGAGCACGGTGGGCTCTGCTCATCGTGGAGCGGCTGCTCGACGGACCACAACGCTACGGCGATCTGCAGCGTGAGCTCGGCGTGCCGACGAACATGCTCGCGACCCGCCTGCGCGAGCTCGAAGCGGCTGGGGTGCTGATCCGCCTACCCCTTCGACACAACACCCGAGCCTACGCTCTGACCGACCGTGGGCTCGGCTTACGCGAGGCGATCGTCGCACTCGGCAAATGGGGCAAGAACGACGCTTGAGGTCAGTCGGGCGCACTCTTTCGGCCACGTCCGGACACCACGCCCCCTGCGGCGGGTACCCGGCTGAAGGCGACGGCGAGACTGACGAGGCCGATCTCGCCGCCTGGCGGAGCGCCATCGCCCGATTCCGGCGTACGGGATCCTGGTACGGCCGCTGGGGAACGTGCCAGGTGTGCGGGTGTGTCCTACTGCCGGATACCGCCGGCGACCGGTGTCACGAGCACTCGGCCTCCGGCTGAGCCCCCTCTACGCCAGGAACCGCGCGGATCGCGGCCATGAGCGCGCATCTGATCACAGCACGAGCGGCCGGAAACAGGATGCGAACTCATCCCGATGGCCAGCCGGCCGCTCGGCTCCGGACCAGGGCCCGATCGTGCATCGGACCAAGAGTGCATGACTTTCGCAGCGCACGCTCCGCGGCGCGATGACCTCGTTCGCCTCCGCCATCCACGTGCTCGCCAGACCGACTCGCCCGGCAGAGCGAGCAGACGCCCGCCATCATCTGGATCAAGCCGAGGTAGCAGCGGACCGCCAAACCGTACCCGTAGGCCACCGACTGACTTGGACACGAGCTGCGTTCCCCCGCTTTGATGGAGCGGTTGACCAGGTGAGTTCAGGACGACGTCCGGAGCGCCGGTGCGTACGGAGTCATGACGGTTGCGTGACAACCTCGGAATTGGCCTCCGTGCCGGTTTGCGTCCCTGCCGGTGCGGGGCAGTCATCAATTGAACCCAACCGGCGGTGCAGGGTGGGCTTCACCGACGCCGGCATGGCGATCGTCGCCGGCGCCCGATCTCGCAGCCATAGCCGGGCTCAGCCCTTCGACTGGTGGGAGTTGTTCTTCATGTACGTAATCAAGGAACGCATGTTCGCCCTCGGTGACGACTTCGACATCACCGACGACGACGGCCGGCGGCTGTACCACGTCGACGGCAAGGTCCTCACCCTGCGCGACCGGCTGGTGATCGAGGACCCCTCCGGCACCGAGGTCGCGGCCGTGCACCGACACCTGATTGCGCTGCGGCCCACCTACGAGGTCACCATCGGCGGAGAAAAGGCCGCCGAGGTGCGCCGGCACTTCTTCACTCCGTTCCGGGAGAAATTCACCATCGACATCCCTGGACCGGACGACCTGAAAATCAGCGGCAACCTGCTCGACCACGAGTTCACCGTGGAACGCGACGGCCGGGAGGTCGCCACGGTGTCGAAACGCTGGCTGAGCATCCGCGACACGTACGGTGTGCAGATCACCGACGGCGAGAACCACCTGCTGATCCTGGCGAGCGTGCTCGCCCTCGACCTGGCCATGGCCCGCAAGGGCGAGGACGAGGACGAGGACGACAAGTAGCGTCGATGGGTGTGGCGGTGGGTTCGCCCCCTGCCACCCGACACTCACGGAGTGACCGCTGTTCTGCTGGGCGATCGACTCGGCGCAGGCCTGCGCGACCGCGCCGCTCATCAGGCAGCGGGATCTCCGGTCGGGCAGGTAGCAGTAGGTGCAGTCGAGGTTGCAGAAGCTCGTCGCCTGCACGACCAGGGTGTGGAAGCTGCTGGCGATCGCCGGCTGGCCGGTGGCGTTGATGAGGCCGATGCCGTTCACGACGGGGCCTCTTCGATGCTGAAGTCCGTGGGGGTACTGACGCGGTAGGCGTGGGTGTGGCGGGGCGGCCAGCCGAGGAACCGGTCGAACATGTCGGCGACGCTGCCCGTGACGCTCGGGTTCAGCCGGTGCAAGTCGTCGATCGCGTCGTGCAGGCAGCCGGCCAGGTAGAGGAACAGGCTCACCGGCACGTCCCGATACTCGGCCAGCAGCGCGAGCTTCGCCGCGCCGCAGGGCCACGGCTGCCCGCATCGGCGGCACAACCACAGCGGACGCAACGGCAGATGCTCCACCTCGGCCGCCGCGAGCCGGTTCACCGAAAGACGACGCTGCTGCCCGGTCACCGGCGAACGCCCTCGCGGGCCTGCTGCGCGAACAGCCGACGCCACACGAAGGTGAGCAGCGGCGGATCAGCGGGCCACACCTGCCCCGGCGAGGCCGTCCACCTGGGCTCGGGGCGCCGCGCCTGGCTGGCCATAGCGTTACGCGAGACGTACACCGTCATTCCGCCACCCCCACCAGCGACGACGAGCGGCGGGCCCGCCCGGGGAAGGACGAGCCCGCCGCCGCACCACGGCGGCCGGAAGCAGACCGCCGATCACCCACCCACGCAGCCCTCACGGCGGTACGCAGGCGGGGCTTTGGCCGCACGCGTAAGGGAGCGTCACCCGATGACGCCGGCTTTGGCGTTGGGCAAGACTCTTGCCCAACGGCGGTCACGTCGTTCATCTCGAACTCCCTGGCGTGAGGCTGCAATTGGGTGCCGGCCGCCTACTCAGGAGAGCGATGCACCAGCACGATCAGGTTCGCTCGGTCAACGTGGCGATGGGGATGTCCCGGCGGTGCACTCACGGTGCACCTGCGAGCACGGCGCGTGCAGCTACGATCGTGCGGCTGACAATTGTCTGCAGCGAGAGGACGTGCCATGGCAGCGGTGACGACCTGGACCGGCCGGGAAGCGAACGCCCTGCGTCAATCGTTGCGGATGAGCATTACCGGCTTCGCCGAGCACTTGGGAGCGGCCCGCCGGACGGTGGCCAAGTGGAGCAGCCAGGGCGAGAAGGTCCATCTGCGTGCCGATATGCAGGCGGCCCTGGACACCGTGCTGGCGAGGGCGACCCCCGAAGTTCGTGAACGCTTCGACGCGCTGCTCGGTTCAGGTACCAACGGTGCACTTGCGAATCCCACAGCGCCGACCGATCCGGCTACCTACACCCATACTGGCGAAGGCAGCTTCCACGACCTCGACTCGGACGGCGATGTGCGGCGCAGAGATCTCCTAACAGGTGTGACGATCAGCGGTATGGCCCTGTCGAGGGTTGCAGCGCTGTTGAACGCACTGGTCGCACCGACCCCTTGCAGCACCGAGTCAATCGCCCTACCACTTCGGCAGTTCGCTGGAAACGTCGCCGCCACCAAGATCGACTATCAGGCCTGCCGGTACCAGCAAGTTCTCGCCGGCCTCGTGGCCATGCTGCCCGCCCTGGAGCCAACCCGCGCGGGCACCCAAGGCGAGCAGCGAGCGCAGGCAGAAGCCCTGATTAGCGACCTCTACCACGTCGTCGGCAGCGTGCTACTCAAGGTCGGGGACAAAGGCATGGCCCTGGTCGCCGCCGAACGCAGCAGCCGCGCAGCCCTGCTCAGTCAGGACCCGGTAGCAGTGGCCACGAGCGCCCGGATCATGACCCACGCTCTCATGAGCAACGGCCACAGCAAGCAGGCGCAGCAGCTCGCTGAAGTCGCGGCCGAGAACCTCCGACGCGGCACCGGACTCGCCTCGACAGACGCGGTCGCCGTCTACGGCGCCCTGCTGCTGCGCGGTGCCATCGCCGCCGCCCGCGATGACAACCGCGACATGGCAGAGGCCATGCTCGGCGAGGCCTCCCACGTCGCCGGAAGGCTCGGCTACGACGGCAACGACCGGTGGACCGGATTCGGCGCCACCAACGTCCTGCTGCACCGAGTCAACATCGCGCTGACCCTCGGAGACGCTGGCACCGCCATTACCCTCGCCCGCCAGGTGCCGCTGGACAAGATCGACCTCGCTGAACGCAAGACTGCACTCTTCGTCGACGTGGCCCGTGCCTACACCCAGTGGGGCCGCTACGAGCACGGCCTGAACGCGCTGCGGAGCGCCTATCAGGTGGCACCAGAAGAGATCCGGTGCCGGCCAGCGGTACAGAGCATCGACCGCGACCTCGCACTCCTCACTCGCGGGCACGTTCGTACCGCCGTCATCGACTTCGCCCAGCAAGCCGGAATCCGCGTATGACTCGCGGTCACCTGCAAATCGTCGTCTGCGCTGCCGGGCCCGCCGCAGACGTGACCCGACTGGTCGCCACCGCGATCCAACAGTCGTGGACAACGGCCGTCACCGCTACCCCCAGCGCCGTCGACTTCATCGACGCAGAAGCGATTGAGCGGCTGACCGGGCACCCGGTCCGGTCTACCTACCGGCCGTCTGGTCGGACCCACCGCTCGCTCCCCGTCGTGGACGCGCTCATCATCGCCCCTGCTACCTACAACTCTGTCAACAAGATCGCCCTCGGAATCGCCGACAACTACGCCCTGACGACAATCGCCGAGCTGATCGGCCGGCAGGTGCCGACAGTGGTCGTCCCGTTCGTGAACGCCGCCTTGGCTGCCCGCGCGCCCTTTCAACATGCGGTGGCGGACCTCCGCGACGAGCGCGTGAGGGTCTTCCTCGGGACCGACGACGGGTGGGAGCCTCACCCAGCCGGCAGCGGCAGCAGTCGCCAGAAGGCGTTCCCTTGGACGGCGGCATTAGACGCAGTGACCGGGATGGCCAGCGGCGTGCCTGCCAGCAGTAGCGATCAGGGCTGAGCCCGTTCCCCTTACATTCAGCGCTTCTGGGATCAGCGCAGGCTCCGAGCGCCACGACCTGTCCAGCCCGAGCCTTGGTCGCCGGTCTGGGACGGAAGCGAGTGATGCAGATGAGGGAAGATCCGTCTATCAATAATCCGTCGCGCCCAGCAGATGAAGCAGATCTATAGGTTCCCACCAGGCAGAACGCCCACAGAACGTGGAGGCCCCGAGTCGAGCCGCCCCGACCCAGTCACACATCCATTGGCATCCATCGTTGCCCGACATAGAGTCACTGGCTAGTCACACTGAGCGCAAACGACCGGGCGGCGACTTGCGGATGATGACCAACACCCATAGAGCCAACTGCGCAAACGCCCAGAGACCGGGCTGCACATGCTCCGGCTGCGGAGGCTCACAACACGGCTGGCAAGGATGGGTATCTCTGGCCGCCGACCGGCCAGAGAAGCGCGACGACCGGCGGCGCGAACTCAAGGAGAAGGCAGAAGCGGACCAACGAACCGGACGCCGGAGTTTCAACGCCTACAACCGCCAGATCTACTTCGACCTCGCACGCCTGGACATCGCCGACTACCTGTGGGCCGCCGATGGCCGAACCAGAATCAACGGCCGACTGCCACGCGATGTTGAGCCAACATCGATGTCATCAGACCTTGGCCGGATGGACACCCTTGCCCACCAGGTCATGGAGAACCCGTGGGACGAGATCTCAGCCGGCATAGACAGCCTCGTCCGGAATAAGGCTGACGCCAGGGAGGTCAAGAAGCGCCTGGCTGATCACACATGGTGCAGTCTGCTGGTGGCCCTGATCCAGTTGATCGAAAAGATCAACAAGGCCGTCGAACTGCTGACGGATACCGCCAAGCAGTTCATCACCGACGCGTTGTCGCGGCGGTTCGATTCGGGGCTGCCCCGGCTGGTGACCGACGCCGTCATCCGCCTTGTCGTGGACAAGGTGTGGTCAGCCCTGGCGAGGCTGCTGGAGGCTCACTTTCCCCTCCTCGGAACAGACACCCTGCGCGTCCTGAGGATGCTGGCCATCTTCACCTGCCCCTCGATCGAACACCACCCAGAGGTCTACAAGCACGCCGTCCGGCCGCTCATGGGCGACGGGCACGAGATCATCGCGGACGAGATCAAGACGCACGTGGTCACCCTCTTCAGCGCGTGGTGGCGGCGGCGCGCCCCGGAAGCTCTGGCCTGACGCGCCCCGGACACGCCCGGCCCCATCAAGCCCGGAAAAGAACCGGTGGTGCGCGCCGGACGTACACGAGACCCGCGTTCAGTCCGGGCAACACCGGCCCGGTCCAACGGCTCCCGAGCACCCACCGAGCGACCATCCACAACCGCCGGACACGAAAAAGGCCCCGACCCAGTGAGAACCACCAGGTCAGGGCCTTGCTCGTTGGTGCGCCGCCAGGGACTCGAACCCCGAACCCGCGGATTAAGAGTCCGCTGCTCTGCCAGTTGAGCTAGCGGCGCTCACCGACAACGGGACGGAACGTTAGCAGCCCCCGCATCGCCCCCCGCACGCAGGGGGCCGTGTCACCGCAATGCCACTGTGACCTGCCCGGTCGCGGCTCCCGACGGGTCGACCAGCAGCACCCAGACACCGGTCGTCGGCAGCGTCGTCGTCGCGATCCCGCCCGCGCCGTTGATCACGCAGCCGGTGGTGAGCGTGCTGCCGTCGGGTGCGCGCAGCGCCAGCATGCCGCACTGGTCGGGCAGCGTCGCGGCGGTCGCGGTCACGGTAACGGTCGTGCCGGCGGCGGCGGTGAATCGGTAGCCGGTGACCGCGCCGGGGCGGTCGACGACCGCGACGACCGCCGGCCCGCCGGCCGTGATCGTCGCGTCCCGGTCCCGACCGGTGACCAGGCGCAGCGTGGTCGTGCCGGTGCCGCGTTCCACCGGGTCGACAAGCACGGTGTACGTCCCGTCGGCGGGCAGCAGCGTGCCGTCGATCTCACCGACGCCGTTGATCACGCAGCCGCTGCGCAGCAGTTGTCCCGCCGGATCCCGTAGCTCCAGCGGGGAACACTGGTCGGTCAGCGTGCTCCCGGGTGCCTCGACGTAGATCCGCTCCCCCGCGCGGCCGGTGAACCGGTAGCGCGCCCGGGCGCCGGGCTGCTCGATCGACGCGGTCACCGCCGGGCCGTTCGGTTGCAGCGTGCCGCCGCTGTCGCGGGCCAGGTAGACCCGGACGGCGGCGCGGCCGGTGTCGCCGGGAACGGCGGTGACCCGCAGGGTGTACGGGCCGGTGGCGGTGAGGTCGACGCGGTCGACGCGGCCGTACCCGTCGACGTTGCATCCGCTGGCGATCTCCCGCCCGCCCGGGTCGACGAGCAGGTACGGCGAGCAGCGGTCGGCGATGCCGGGCGCGGTGACGTCGACGAAGACGGCGTTCCCGGCGCGCCCGGGGAAGGTCAGCGGCTCGCCGCCGGGGGTGAGGCTGGCGGCGGCGACCGGCGCGGCGGCGATCGGCGCGACGACCGGCGGGCTGATCCGTTCGGTGGTGGCGCCGGCGACGGCGAACTCGGGCCGCCCGCTCACCGCGACGTCGAAGACGCAGTCGGCGAGCGGGCCGGGGGCGGTGACGCCGGCCCACCGGCACATCCGTTCCGCGGCGGCACGCCGGACCGGGTCGAGTCCGCCGGCGGTCACCTCCCGCTCGGGGAAGCTCCGGTCGGTGAACGTGCCGGTGTCCTCCCCGTCGTCGTAGTGCAGCAGCGAGCGGTCCGGGGTGATCCGCCAACTGTCCGCGTGGGCCGGGTAGAGCGTGGCGAACGGCACGGGCTGGGCGAGGGCCGGGCCGGTGGCGGGCGCGATGTCGTCGGCCGGGTCACCGTCGAAGTCGCCGAGCAGGCCGCGTACCTTGCCGGCCCGGGCCTCGGCGAGCCGGACCAGCACGCGGTAGCCGTAGCGGCCGATCTGGTCCACCGCCGCCGCGGAGCCGTCCGGCCACGTCACGTCGTATCCGTCGGTCTCCGCGGTGTCGGAGGGGCGGCGGGTGAGGGTGCCGCCGCCGGTCAGGTCGGTGCGGTCCGGCGGCGCGGCGAGCGGCTCACCATCGACGTGCACCCTGGTGGCGCCGCCGGTGAGGGTGAGCGCGACGCGGTGGGCGCCGACCCGGAACGCGACGGCCGAGTTGACCGAGGCGGTGCGGGTGCCGGCCATCGGCGCCTGCCGGACCTGCACCTCCAGCGGGTCACCGCCGGTGGCGACGACGAGGGTGAACTCACCGACGGCCTGGAAGTCGTAGGCGGCCCGGTCGAAGGTGACCAGGTGTGGATCGCCGTTGCTGCCGCCGCAGTCGGCGCCGTCCTCGCAGAGCTTCACCGGCCCTTTCGGCGGGGGCGTCTTCTTCGCCGGTTTCTTGCACTCGTCGAGGCTCTTCGGCAGCGGGTTTCCCTTGTACCGGGTGCGTGGCGGCAGGCCCTTGGCCACCCGGTAGCGGTTCTCCGCGAGCGTCGCCCTCACCTCGGCGGTGGGGATCCCGGTGCTTCCGCACTGCCCCGGCGGGACCGCGTCGCGGGAGATGTCGTCGGCGTGGTTCAGCTCGTGGTAGAGCGCTGCGCAGGGGTCGCGGGCCACCCCGTCCTCGTATGCATCGGTGGAGGTCGGGTTCCAGGTGACCGTGGACGAACCCGTGCCGTCGGCGCTCTCCGGCGTCTCGAACGCGCCCGAGCCGCCGGTGGTGGGGATGATCCGCACCTTTGGCGTCTTCTTGTCCTTCAGCCGGGGCAGCAGGCCGGACGGGTCCCCACCCGGCTCGGCGAATCCCCTCAGGCAGCCGTCGACCGCGGCCTGGAAGTCGACGCCGCTGACCGGCACGCCGGAGGTCGGGTCGACGGTGTAGTCCGCCCGGGCCGGCCGCGCACCGCCGCCGAACGGCGCGCCGACCGCCACCAGCAGCAACGCCACGGCGGCGGCCGGTCGGCGGCGGGACCGGAGCAGGATCACGAGCGCGGCCAGGAGCAGCACCAGCAGCAGCGCGCCGGCCGCGGGCCGGAGCCAGCGGCGGCCGGGCGGGCCGGCGTCGCCGACGGTGAACGTGGCGGTCCGCAGCGCCGTCGCGCCCGGGCAGAGGTTCGCCGCGCCGGTGACCGGAAGCGTCACGTAGCCGGCGGTGACCTCGTAGCGTCCGGGGGCGCCGACCGGCCAGAGCGAATCCAGACCGCCGCCGTCCGCGGTGGCGGCCACCGAGCGGAGCACGACGTCGCCGGGGGCCTCGCCGTCGTGCAGCCGGACCCCGGTCAGCGCCACGCGCGCGGTCGCGCCGGGTTCGACAGTGGTCAGGCCGGCGGTGGCGGAGGCGGCGATCCCGTCGTCGTGGAAGCTGCGGGCGAGTGTCGGCGTGAGATCGCGCCCGTCCCGGCGTACCCCGGTGATCTGGACGGTGCCGACGGCGCTGGTGGGCAGCGCGCACGCCGACCCGGTGGAGTTCGTGACGGTGAGGTCCAGGCGGACCTGGTCGCCGGCGCGGTGGTCCGCCTGCCCCGGGCGCAGCGCCAGGCCGAGGCCGTCGTCGGCGGGCGCCGCGGCGGTGCTCGCCGACCCGGCCACCAGGGCCGCCACCAGTACGGCGAGCCCGGTCGTGGATCGCACCGTCCATCTCATGGTGGGGACTGTAGGGGCGTGGGCCCGGGATTCCCGGGCACTGTCGGGGACCGGTCGTTCCGGAGCCCGGGTGGCGTCGGGGTCATGTCGCTGGAGGCCATCGTCGCGTTACGGCAGCCGGTGCGCCGGGCGGTCCACGAATACGTCGCCGCGCAGGCCGGGCCGGTGAGCCGCAACGAGGTGGCCGAGGCGGTCGGGGCGCGAAGCTCGGCGGCGGGGACGCCGCCGGCCGGGTTGCGCGCCTTCGTCTACCGGACCGCGCACCTGGAGCCGATGCGTCGACGGCGGGAGTGGTTCGTCCCGCTCGACGCCGAGCACCTGGTGCCGTGGCGTTCTATTGACGCTCGTAAAAGTCAGTCGGCATAATCTCCTCGGAGCCGGGCTGGCCACAGGCCGATCGACCGTGGCCACCGACAGGACATCGCTGCCAGCGCACCGCTGAGACGATGCGGACCGACTCCGGGCAACCCGATCCGCAGGGCGCCGAGCAGCACACCTCGAACGCCAGCGGGAGAACCTCGATGACACCCTTCCCGGCCGCAGCGACGGCCGCCCCGACCCGACCCTCGCGCCGCCCGATGGTGGTGGCGGCCGTCGCCGCGCTCCTGACCGCGGTGACGTCCGGACTGGCCGTCACCGCCGCGCCCTCGATGGCCGCCGCCTGCACCGGCTACGTGGCGCTGACCTTCGACGACGGACCCACCCCCGGCAACACCACCACGCTGATCAACACCCTCAAGGCCGCCGGCGTACGGGCGACGTTCTTCAACGTCGGCCAGAACGTGCAGGCCAATCCGGCGCTGGCCCGGGCCCAGCGGGACGCCGGCATGTGGGTCGGGAACCACACCTGGACGCACCCGCACATGACCCAGCTCAGCCAGACGCAGATGGCCTCGGAGATCTCCCAGACCCAGCAGGCGATCCAGCAGGCCACCGGCGAGGCCCCCAAGCTGTTCCGACCGCCCTACCTGGAGTCCAACGCCACCCTGCGGGCGGTCGAGGCCCAGTTCGGGCTGACCGAGATCAACGCCGACGTGGACTCCCAGGACTGGAACAACGCCAGCACCGACCAGATCGTGCAGAACGCCGGCCGCCTCCAGGCCGGGCAGTCCATCCTGATGCACGACTGGCCGGCGAACACCATCGCGGCCATCCCCCGGATCGTCAGCAACCTCGCCAGCCGCGGCCTCTGCGCCGGCATGATCTCGCCGGCCACCGGCCGGGCGGTGGCCCCGGACGGCACCCAGCCCACCACGCCGCCGCCCACCACCGCGCCGCCCACCACACCACCACCCACCACCGCGCCCCCCACCACGCCACCACCCACCACCACGCCGCCGGACCCCTCGGGCGCCTGCACCGCGAGCTACCGGCTGGTCGGCAGTTGGACCGGCGGGTTCCAGGGCGAGGTGACCGTGAGCAGCACGAGGGCCATCACCGGCTGGACGGTCCGGATGACAGTGGCCGGTGGGCAGAGCATCAACAACGTGTGGAACGGCGTGGCCACCGGAATCACCGGCACGGTGAGCGTGCGCAACGCGCCCTACAACGGCACCCTGATCGCCGGTGGGTCGACGAGCTTCGGCTTCCTGGCCAACGGCAACAGCTCACCGGCACCGAGCGGGATCACCTGCTCCAGCTCGTAGCGCATCCGTCGAGGAGCGCGTTGCGCTCACGCACCCCCGGCTCCGGGCGGCGGCGGTCTTCACCGCCGCCGCCGCGCCCGCCACGCTCGTCCGGCCCAGCAGGCAGGGCTGACCGATCGGCGGTCTATCGTCGGGCGATGTCCGAACGCTGGTCGTTGACCGTCGACTGCGCCCGCCCACGTGAGCTGGCGGCGTTCTGGTGCCTCGCGCTGGGATACGTCCCGGGCGCTCCACCGGACGGGTTCGCCACCTGGGAGGCGTGGCTGGCCCACTTCCAGGTTCCCGAGGACGAGTGGGACGACAGCGCCTACATCGAGGACCCGGACGGCCTACGGCCCGGCATCTCGTTCCTCAAGGTGCCGGAGCCCAAGGTGGTCAAGAACCGCATGCACATCGACGTCCACGTCGGCGGCGGCCGGCGGGAGCCGCCGGAGGTGCGCTGGCCACGGGTCCGGGCGACGGTCGACAAACTGGTCGCGGCCGGCGGGACGGTGGTCCGGGTGGACGAGGGGGACGGCACGCCGGACCACGTGACGATGGTCGACCCGGACGGCAACGAGTTCGACGTCCTCTAACTGTTCGGTGTCGATGTCACGGGTTCGGCGTCCCCCGGACCCGACCGCCGTCTGTCAGGATCGGCCGATGGCGAACGTCTGGTCCGGTGCCACCCATGGGCAGGAATCCGTCGTCGTGACGGCCGACCCGGAGGGCCACGAGTTCCGCCTCGTGGAATACCCCGGCTGATGGCGGCGGACCGCACCACGCCATCTCCGGCGGCCGAGGAACGGGGCGATGTCCCGGTGGGCCGGGCCTTCGCGGCGCTCACCCTCTGCTACGCGGCCATCTGGTGCCTTCCGGCCGTCCTGGCGGCGCTGGTGAACGCATCGGAGGCCGGCACCACTCCCGGCTTCTTGTACTCGGACGCCACGGGCCGCCTGACGAGCTGCCGCGGCGACCTCGGCTGCCCCACACCGCCGGCGGACATCGTCGGCGTTCTCGGGGACACGGCCCTCATGCTGTCCCCGAGCCTCCTGGTGGCGGTGCCGCTGTGCTGGTATCTCGCTCGCAGTTGGCGGGCACCGGTCCTGGCCGGAATCGTCGCGGCCGTCCTCGGGTGGGCCGCCCTCTGCCTGGGCGGGCTGGCATACCTGGGCCGCTGAGTCACCGTCGGAAAGATCAGCCGCGCCTGATCACGACGAGCGCCGCCACGATCGTTCGGCAACAGCAGGTCCAGCGTCGCTCACCCGTCAGCCGGGGTGGTGACGCGGTAGGCGTGGGTGTGGCGGGGCGGCCAGCCGAGGAACCGGTCGAACATGTCGGCGACGCTGCCCGTGACGCTCGGGTTGAGCCGGTGCAAGTCGTCGATCGCGTCGTGCAGGCAGCCGGCCAGGTAGAGGAACAGGCTCACCGGCACGTCCCGATACTCGGCCAGGAGCGCGAGCTTCGCCGCCCCGCACGGCCACGGCTGCCCGCACCGGCGGCACAACCACAGCGGACGCGACGGCAGATGCTCCACCTCGGCCGCCCCGAGCCGGTTCGCCGCGAGACGGCGCTGCGGCCCGGTCACCGGCAACCGCCCTCGCGGGCCTGCTGCGCGAGCAGCCGACGCCATACCAGCGACGACGAGCGGCGGGCCCGCCGGGGGAAGGACGAACCCGCCGCCACACCACGGCGGCCGGGAGCAGACCGCCGGTCACCCACCCACGCAGCCTCCCGGCGGTACGCAGGCGGGGAGTCACCCGTGCCGTCGACGGAGTGTGCGGCGCGAGCGCTTGCCGCTGTGTCGGGTCGCGTTCCGCCCTGTCGCCGATCGACATGACCATCTGGTTCTCCCTGGCGTGACATTGCCGCTGACGCGCCGACGCCACGGGATCAGGATGGCCCTGGACCCTTCCGCCGACGTGTTCCTGACGTCCACGATCGAGGACGGCACGGGCCCGGGACAGGCCCACCGTGGTGGGCCACGGTGGGCCTGCCGCGGTCGGCCTCAACCGATGCGAGAAGGACAGACGGCACCCGCCCCTACGAGACTCATCTCAGAGGATGTGCCAGCGGCGGAGTTTCACCCCGTCGGCGGCAAGACCCGCGACCCGGTGACGCACCTCGTCGGCGGCGTCCGTACCGGGCCGGGACTTACGGGCGTTGGTGGCGATCATCTGTAGTTCGCGGAGCTGGCACAGCTCCTCGAACCCGGGCCAGCGTGTGGCATCCCAACCGTAGGCGGCGGTGAAGCCAACGAACGCCTCGGGACCGGGCGGATCGAACCGGCGGCAGTGGACCGCGACCGTGGCGATGTCCCATTCGCGGGGTCCGAGGGCAACGCCGTCCCAGTCGGCGAGTACGGGCGTGCCGTCGAGACGCCGGAGCGCGTTGCGGATCTGCGGATCCGCCTGGATCAGGCTGGTACCACGGGAAAAGCGCATCGCCTCCCAGCCTGCGGCCAGCGTCTCCAGTCGATCCAGCAGCAGATGCTGTTCCCGGCCGTTCAGGATCTCGGAGCGGGTCACGGATCGCTTGATGCCGCTGATCGGCCGCAGCAGGGGCAATGGCACCGGCGGAGCAGGCAGGGTATGCAGATCCCGGAGAAGGCTCCCGAGCTCGGCGACGGTGATCGGATCGTCGTGTGCCGGGTCCAGACGCTGCCAGACCGTGACGGCATGCCCGCCCACCTCCAACGGCTGGGACAGCCCCGGGTGAAGGCCGACCGTGGGGAAACCTCGGTTGACCAGCCAGTGCACCACGGACACCATGCCGCGCACCCGGTTCAGGTCATGGCCACTCGGGGCGATCTTGACGACCACGTCTCCGACGGCATAGACGGCGTTGGTGTGGTGCCGCAACAGAGCCGCGTTCGAGTCCGAGTAGCCGAGGAGACGGCATACCTCGGCGAGCACCGGCCGGGTGCGCGCCTCGACGAACATGGGGCTCCTAGGGGCCGAGTGCGGTGGCGGCCCCAAGACTACGGGCGCGCTCGCGGCAGGTCCCTACGTAGTCCGTCAAGGTGGCGACCTCACCGCGCCGGCCCTCTGCGGAGATCGACGTGGCCACGTCGGTCGCGCGGGTCAGGATGATCTCCGTCCGCTGCGCCTCGGGCAGGCCCGCCACCGCGTCACGCGCGGTCGTCGCCGCCTCGGTCGCCCGGCGGTCCCGCGCGAGGCACATCGACCGGTCCAGGGCGATGAGCGCCACGTCGATCGGTACGGCCGGAGCCGTGCCGTAGAGCCGCAATGCCTCGTCCTGGACGCGGTACGCCTCCGCCGTGTCACCGAGCCAGGTGTACGCGCCGGAGAGGTAGAGCAGGAGCCGCTTCGCCGGAAACCTGAACGCCACGTCGGTGTCCTCGTCGCCCGCCTGATCGAGCAACCGGCGTGCCTGGTCGACGGCCGACCTCGCCTGGTCGGTGGCGCCGACTCTGGCCAGGGCGCGCGCCCGGCCCGCAGCCGCCAGGGCAGCCGACGACGACGCGACTGACGTGACCGCCAGAGCCGCATCGGCAAGGGCTACGGTCCGAGCAGGGTCCCCGAAGTAGTACGGCAGTATCGCCGCCTGGGCCCGCACGAGCACCCTGAACCGGGCCTCCCCGCTGTCGTCCGCCGCGTGGATCGCCGTGCCGTACCACCGCCGAGCCTCGGCCACATCCCCGAGCCTCATCAACGCGTCGGCACACATCGTGGCGAGCAGCGCCGCCACTGTGGACAGCCGGGCCTGAACCGCTGCCGGCTGGCGCCGAAGCGACAGCACCTGAACCTCTCGACAGTCGGCGGCCAGCCTCGACAGCATGGTATGCGGCGAAGCCGACGGATAGGCCCGCAGGTGTTCGCCAGCGCTCTGCTCGATCAGCTCAAGCTGCCGAGGAGCGACACTCGACGCCGCCAGAGCCTCGTCCAGTCCCAGCCGGAGTCTGACCAGACCTCCGGCCTCGCTGCTCTCCGTACCGGCCGGCGATCTTCCGGCCGCGGCCTCGACGCTGGCGCCACGCGGCATGGGGCTGCCGTCGTCGCAGCCGAGCCCCATGGCGGGACGCGGAATGTGCAGTCCCACGGCGATCCGCTCCAGCACCTCGTACGCCGTGACCTGCCGGACGCCTTTGGCGATCTCGGTAGCGCGGTGGGGTGAAAGGCCGACGAGAGCGGCGATCCTGCCGTAGGACACGCCCCGGGCGTGCAGGAAGCGGAAGACCGTCGTGATGTCACGTCGTCGCAGGAACTGGGTGATCGGCTGGCCGTTCCACAGCCCCGAACTCCACCACTCGGGATCCACCTGCGCGGCCACGATCACCTCCGACCGGATGACGACCACCTGCCAGCACAGCGCATCCGCGCCGTCACATCAAGTCAGCCCGGGGTTCGAGTCGACAGCCCGTCCAGGATCGACGTTGGGGGTGACAGCCGGAAGACTCACGATGAGCACTCACGGTGTCCCTGCCAAGATCAGCGCAGGCCCACCCGCCCGACCGCTCAGTGGGCGGGGTTCGGCGTGTGCGGCAGCTTGCCGAGTTGACGCCAGTTCGTCTCCGCCACCTCGACGCCGTAGTGTTCGGCGGCGGCGAGGATGTTCCGGAAGGCCAGGTCGCGCTCCTCGTCGGTGACGCCCTGCACCTGGTCGAAGCGGGCGATGGCGTTGCGCACGTGGCTCGCGTCGGTCATCGGCTCCTTGCGCTTGTCGGGGAACGCGAAGACGGTTTCCGGCAGCTCGCGCTTGTCCTTGTCCGTCAGGCCGCCGTGTTCCTCGTGGGGCTTCCAGGTCGACTTCATCGCCTGGAACTACCCACTTGTCGTCAGGTATCACCTTGTCGCGGGTGTGCCGGGAGCTGCCGGGGCCAGGCCGGGTCGGCCTGGCCCCGGGGCCGGTCGGTCAGCTACGCAGCGTCCACTGCTGGTTCGAGCCGCCGTTGCACGACCAGATGATGATCTTCGTGCCGTTGGCGCTGGCGGCACCGTTGGCGTCGAGGCAGAGCCCGGACTGGGCGTTCGTGATGGTGCCGTTGGCGTTGACGTTCCACTGCTGGTTGAGGCCGCCGTGGCAGTCCCAGATGATCACCTGGGTGCCGCTGGTGGTGCCCGCGCCCGAGGCGTCCAGGCACTTGTTGCCGTACACGGTCAGTTGTTTGCCGGCCGTGGCGGTCCACCGCTGGTTGGTGCCGCCGCCGCAGTCCCAGAGCTGCACCTGGGTGCCGTTGCCGGTCGAGGAGTTCGGGACATCGACGCAGCGACCGGACTGGCCGCCCACGAGCTGCCTGCCCTGCTGACTACCGCCGCCGCTCTGCTGCCGGACGATCGAGGTGGACTCGGCCGACCGGTTGCCCTGTGCGTCGACGGCGTAGAGCCGGTACTCGCCCTGGGTCGCCGGCACGGCGATGGACGTGGCGTCACCGGCCGCCCTGGTCATCGTCGCCCCGGCCGTGAAGGTCGTCGTCCCGTACGGGGCCAACCAGACCGACGAGGTGGCGTCGCCGGTGCTCCGGATCGGGATCGTCGCCGTGGTGCTGGTGACGTAGGTGCTGGCCGGGAGCACGTAGTTCGGCGCGGAGAACCTGGTCGGCGGGATGATGTCCCGGTAGGCGTCCTCAAGGCCGGAGTTCGCCGCGATGCCGTACGCCGCCGCGGGCCAGACGTAGTCGGACGAGACGAGGATGTCGGCGACCGTGCTGTTCGGCAGGTTCTTGTTCGACACCTTGTTGATCGGCCCGTAGGTCTGCGTGATGTTCAGGTCGTGCTTCCGACCGAAATCGTCGGAGTTGATCATCCAGGTGACATTTTTGTCGATGCTCAGGACGTTGTCGCGGAACGTGATGTACGCCGAGCCCTCGTCGGGGTGGAGTCCGTACTTGTGACCCGAGGGCACACCCTGGAGGTAGTTGTTGGTGATCGTGGTCCCGGGCTGGCTGCCCAGCGTGTAGATGGGTGCCGTGTCGCTGAGGCGCTGGACCGTGTCGATGATGTGGTTGTAGCTGATGGTGTTGTTCCGCGCGGTCGTGGTCGGCCGGTTGGGCGCGATCGACCCCGACGACCCGTCGAAGTTCCACCAGCCCCAGCCCATCGTGATGCCCGACCAGGGAGCCTTCTCGATCCGGTTGTGCTGGATCGTGAGGGTGTCGACGAAGTACGCCGAGATGGGGCTGTGCCCGTTGAACAGGACCGCGCTGTCGTACAGGTAGTTGTTCCTGATGTCGATGTTCCTCGGCAGTCCCTCGACCTGTGGCGAGTACTTCTCCCGGTTGGTCGACGTGCCGTCGCCGATGTAGACGTGCTGGGGATGACCGACGTCAATGGCGGACCCGGCGATGTCGTTGGTGTGGTTCCCGATCAACTGCGTGCCCTGCACGTCGTTGACCATGCTGATGCCGTCGGCGCCGGTGTGCTGGATCCGGTTGCGTTGCAGGAGGATCCCGTCGGCGTTCTGCACCTGGATGATGCCGGGGGTGACGTCGACGTTGCGGTAGTAGTAGACGTGGAAGTTGCCCTTCGCGTACGCCTGTGCGCCGAGGTTGCCCTGCTGCGCCTGCTTGAAGGACGAGCCGGCCACGTTGAACAGGTTCCAGTCGGAGTGCTGCACGGTCAGGCCGGAGAACGTGATGTTGCGCGCGTGGCTGCTCGTCGAGGTGCCGGCGACCCGCAGCACGGTGGTGACGTTGTTCGGCGCGTAGACCGACGCGGTCGACATGTCCTCCGAGCCGGCCTTGTAGTAGTAGACGGTCCGGCTGCTCTTGTCGAAGTAGAACTCGCCGGGCGCGTCCAGGAACTCGTACGCGTTCATGAGCTTGTGGGTGCCGCCGACCTGGGCGTTGCCGTTGAACGCGCCCTGCGCGATGGCCGCGCCCGGCTGCTGGAACAGGGCGACCCGGCTCGCGCCGTCGGAGCTGGTGGTCACCTGGCGGACGCCCACGATGGCCGTGGTCCAGGTCGTGCCGGTCTCGATCTCCAGATCGTCCTGGTTGCGGGCGATGGCCGGGAAGTCGTTCAGGCTATACTTCGCGCCGTCGCACTGGGAGCCCGACTCCCACGCCCAGGACGCCTGGCCGGCGGTGACGGTGTACGTGCCGTAGCACCCCGCCGAATTGATCGTCTTCGACGCCATCTGCGCCCGCTTGTCGTTGACGTAGAGTGCGCGCAGCTTGGTGCTGCGATCCAGCGGCGCCTTCCAGATGTTGCCGCTGTGCTGGGTCCACCCGGTGACCGGGACGCCACCGTCGAGCACGGGGGTCTCGCCGGGATAGGCGGCGTAGCTGATCCGGTGCCCGTTGGTGCCGGAGTCGCCGGCGCCGAACTCGACTGTGCTGGTGACCGGATATCTACCGCCGCGCAGGTAGACGTTGATGTCGCCGGTCATGTTAGCGTTAACACCACGGACGGTGTCCCGCGCCTTCTGCACCGTCCGGAACGGTGATTGGAGGGTTCCGGGGTTGGCGTCGCTGCCGTCCGGGGCGACGTAGTAGGTCTGCTGGACGGCGGCCGAGGCCGGCGACTGGTCGATCGCCACGGCCGGCAGCGCGGCGGCGACCAGCGCCGCTGCCGCGAGCAGGGCCGTTCGGGTGGTGGGTACGGCTGGTGTCACGTGCTGTCCTCTCACTTGTCGTCGACGTGGTGTCGGGTACGCCCATCGAGCGACAAGCAGGGAACAGCGACGCCACCGGGGATCGGCGGGGGCGGTGCCGCCCGACGGCACTCTTTGCCATCGCTACGAAGACTGCCGGGCGGAGCGTATGTCAAACGTGTTAATAAAAGCAACAGCAGATTGACTATAGTCTATATATAAATGCCGATCAAAGGGCTGGAGAGGCATCGGGCGGTCCGGGTGCGGGTGACCCGGGCGGCCCGCCCGGCCGCAACCCGCCAGCCACACGCGAAAAAGGCCCCGACCCGGTGTGAACCACCAGGCCAGGGCCTTGCTCGTTGGTGCGCCGCCAGGGACTCGAACCCCGAACCCGCGGATTAAGAGTCCGCTGCTCTGCCAGTTGAGCTAGCGGCGCTCGGCTGACAACGGGAAGAACCTTAGCATGCCCGCCGAGGCGGGTTCCAATCCGATGCCGGGCTCCCCCCTTCGGTCGAGCTTAACCGACAAAAGCCTACAAAACACGCAGCCGCCCCGGTGCCGGGGCGGGCCCGGCGGCGTCGATGGGGCACGATGTCCGCCAGGCACGCTACGACAGGGGTGGGCATGGGCAGGTTCGCGCGGACCGGGGCGATGGTGGGCGTCCTGCTCCTCACGGCGTCGCTGGCACTGACTGGATGCGGCGGCGACGAGGAGAAGCCGGCCTTCGTGCCCGGCCAGCAGCAGGTCGGCGGTGTCTCGTCCACCGCGCCCGATCCCAGCGTCCCGCCGAGCGAGGCCGCGCCCGCGTCGCCGCCGCTGGCCGTGACCCCGGCCGACGGCGCGACCGACCGGCCGGCGAGCACCGAGATCAGCGCGCGGATCCCGGGCGGCGGCACGGTGTCGAAGGTGGTGCTCAGCACCGCCGCCGGCACCGCCGTCAGCGGGCGGATGCGACGCGACGGCACCGGCTGGGTGCCGTCGGCCCCGCTGAAGTACGGCACGAAATACACCGCCACGGTCACCGCGACCGGCAAGGACGGCGCCACCCACCAGGGCACCAGCACCTTCACCACGATGGCCAAGCCGAAGTCGATGATCGGCTCCGGGCTCTACCTGTTCAGCGGCAAGACCTACGGCGTGGCCATGCCCGTCGTCGCCGAGTTCTCACCGGGCATCCCGAAGAAGGACCGGGCCGCGGTGCAGAAGCGGATGTTCGTGCAGACCGACCCGCCGCAGCCCGGCGCGTGGCACTGGCTCGACAACGGCACGCAGGCCTACTACCGCGCCCCGGAATACTGGAAGACCGGCACCACACTCACGGTCCGGCTCGCGCTGGCCGGGATCCCGCTGAGCAACGGCCGCTACGGCAACGTCGACCGGAGCGCCACCGCGAAGATCGGCCGGGCGTTCGAGATGACGGTGGACAACGCGACCAAGCGGATGACCGTCTCGGAGAACGGCTCGGTGATCCGCACCCTGCCGGTCAGCCTGGGCAAGAAGAGCACCCCCTCCTCCAGTGGCACCATGGTGGTGATGGAGAAGAAGGAGTCGACGGTCTTCGACACCCGCGACGAGCCGGACCCGGACAACCAGTACGTCACGAAGATCGACTTCGCCCAGCGGATCACCTGGGGCGGCGAGTACATCCACGCGGCGCCCTGGTCCGAGGGGGTGCAGGGGCGCCGCAACGTCTCGCACGGCTGCGTCAACGTGTCGATGGCCGAGGGCCGGTGGCTGTTCGGCAAGACGCTCGTCGGCGACCCGATCACGGTGCAGGGCACCGAGCGGCGGCTGGCGCCGGGCAACGGCTGGACGGCGTGGAGCATGAGCTGGTCGCAGTTCGTCGCCGGCAGCGCCCTGCCGGTGCCCGAGGGCGGGCAGGGCGCACCGTTCTGATCGGCGTAACGTGGTCGGACGCGCTTCTTACCGGCGGTCGCCGGGACTCGTCCCCACCGGGGAGCGCCGGAGGACAACACGATCGTTACATCGTCACCGGGAGTGTTCCGGTTCACTCCCGGCAACGGGTTGCCGGTCCGGTGCGTCTCACCGGAGACGACGAGGACGGGCATCACACATGTGAGGGAATAATGCGAGCTGGCCAGGACGAACCGATCCGGGACGCAAGCGCCCGCCGCGGCGGGCGCCGCGCTCTCGCCGCCGCGGTGCTCGCCGCCGCCATGGCTCTGACGTCCGCCTGCACCGGCGGCGGCGGTGACAAGCCGTCGAGTTGGCAGGGCGGTGGGGACGGCGGCGAGAAGCCCCCGAAGGCGGCGGCCACCATCAGCGAGCCGGCCGCCGATGCCAAGGACGTGCCGGCGACCACCGCCATCACGTTCACCACGACCGAGGCGCAGCAGACCGCCGTCGAGCTGAAGGACGCCACCGGCGAGGCGGTCGAGGGCACGCTCGCCGCCGACGGGAAGAGCTGGCAGCCGGACGACGCCCTGGACTACGGCCAGACCTACACGGCGACCGTGACCGCCACCGGCGACGACGGCAAGCCGGCCACCGCCACCAGCACGTTCACCACCATGGCGAAGCCGGACAAGCAGGTGCGGGTGTCCAGCTTCCTCGGCGACAACCAGGTCGTCGGCGTGGGCATGCCGCTGATCGTGAAGTTCGGCCGGGCCATCGCGCCGGACTACCGCGACGACATCCAGCGGCGGATGACGGTGACCGCCACGCCGGCGCAGGACGGCATCTGGCACTGGATCAGCCCCACCGAGGTGCACTACCGCCCGAAGACGTTCTGGAAGGCCAACAGCACCGTCTCCTATCAGGTGCGCGCGGCCGGGCTGCCGCTCGGCGACGGCTGGTACGGCCGCTCCGACCTGACCGTGGACATCAAGATCGGCCCGTCGTTCGTGATGACCGTGGACAACCGCACCAAGCGGATGACCGCCACCAAGGACGGCAAGAAGGTCAAGACGATCCTGGTGAGCCTCGGCAAGAAGAGCACCCCCTCGTCCAGCGGCACCATGGTGGTCATCGAGAAGCTCCGGCACACCGTCTTCGACACCATGGAGGAGCTGGGCCCGGAGGAGGGCTACCGCACCGAGATCGACTATGCCCAGCGGCTCACCTGGGGTGGCGAGTTCATCCACGCGGCCCCCTGGTCCGAGGGTGTGCAGGGCAAGACGAACGTGTCGCACGGCTGCGTCAACGTCTCGATGAAGGACGGCAACTGGCTGTTCGCCAACACCCGCCTCGGTGACCCGATCACGGTCAAGGGCACCGAGCGCAAGCTCAAGAACGGCAACGGCTGGACCGACTGGAACATGAGCTGGGACGAGTACGTCAAGGGCAGCGCCCTGCCGTACGAGCCGGCGGAGGCGACGCCGAGCGCCGAGCCGACCGCCTGACCGGTCCCGCGTACACGACGAAGCCCCCTCCGGACGGAGGGGGCTTCGTTCGTTGGGGTGACTGATGGGAATTGAACCCACGACAACCGGGACCACAACCCGGTGCTCTGCCAACTGAGCTACAGCCACCATGCTCGCCGCTCCGGTCGCCCGGGCGGTGCGCGGACCAATGATAGCCCCACCCCGGCATGCCCCGTCCACCGGGTTCCCGCCCCGGCGTCAGAGCTGGGCGGCGATCCCCTTCGCGGTCTCCACGTCCGGCCCGGGCAGCGGCACGAACAGGGTCCGCCGGTAGTACTCCAACTCCCGGATGCTCTCCCGGATGTCGGCCAGCGCCCGGTGGGCCAGCCCCTTCTGCGGCTGGCCGAAGTACACCCGCGGGTACCACCGCCGGCACAGCTCCTTGATCGAGGAAACGTCGATCATCCGGTAGTGCAGGTGGGCGTCGAGCCGGGTCATGTCGCGCGCCAGGAAGCCCCGGTCGGTGGCGATCGAGTTGCCGCACAGCGGCGCGGTCCGCGGGTCCTTGACGTGGCTGGTGACGTAGTCGAGCACCATGTCCTCGGCCTCGGCCAGGGTGACCGTGGAGCGGCGTACCTCCTCGGTCAGGCCGGACTTGGCGTGCATGGTGCGCACGATCTCCGGCATGCCGTCCAGCGCCGCGTCGTCGGCGTGGATCACCACGTCCACGCCCTCCCCGAGCACGTTCAGGTCGGGGTCGGTGACGAGCGCGGCGACCTCGATCAGGGCGTCCCGACGCAGGTCCAGCCCCGTCATCTCACAATCGATCCAGACGAGAAGATCAGCCACCGGAACAGACTACGCGCCGTCGACGCGCCCGCGCCTCGGCACGGTCGGGCAGGTGGACCGCTAGGGTTTCCCCGTGCCAGCCGAACCCGTCGCCCCGCCCAGCGTCGCCCAGGACGACGCGGGCGGGCGTACGGCCCGGCGGGTGGTCACGGTGCTGGCGCTGGCCGCCCTGCTGCCGGCGCTCTACCTGTCCGCGCTGCGGCACGACTACTACGACCTGAAGATCTACATGCGGGCGATGGACTGGTGGGCGGCCGGTCACCCGCTCTACGACTACGTCCAGCCCGACCGGGTGCAGGGCGCGCTCTACTTCACCTATCCCCCGTTCGCGGCGTTGCTGCTGCGACCGTTCGCGCTGTTGCCGCTCGGGGTGGCCGTCACCGCCTTCGTGGTGCTGACGCTGGCCGGCGTGGTGGTGACCACCCGCTGGCTGGTGGTGCCGGTGCTGCGACGGCACCACCTGCCCCGCCGGTTCGGGCTGGCGGTCGCCGTGCTGCTGGTGCTGGCGGTGGAGAGCACCCGCGAGACGATCACGCTGGGGCAGATCAACATGCTGTTGGTGGTGCTGATCCTGGCCGACCTGCTGTTCGCCGTACCCCAGGGCCGGCGGTGGGCCGGCGTGGGCGTGGGGTTGGCGGCGGCGCTGAAGCTCTTTCCCGGCATCTTCCTGCTCTATCTGCTGGCCGCCCGGCGGTGGCGGGCGGCGGCGGTGGCGGCGGCGACCGCGGCGGCGGCGACGCTGCTGGCGGCGGCGGTCGCGCCCGAGGACTCGTGGCGGTTCTGGACCCACGAGTTGTGGGCCACCGACCGGGTGGGTCGCACCGACTACACCGGCAACCAGTCGCTGTTCGGCCTGCTCAGCCGGATGACCGCGCCGGCTGAGCCGGGCCGGCTGCCGTGGCTGCTGCTGGCGTTGCTGGTCGCCGGTCTCGGACTGTGGCGGGCGGCGCGCGCGGTGCGGGCCGGGGACGCGCTGGCCGGGCTCACGTTGACCGGCCTGGTCGGTGGCCTGATCTCACCGATCACCTGGACGCACCATCTCTACTGGTTCATTCCGGCGGTGGTGGTGCTGGTGGACGCGGCGCTGGCCGCCGACCGGGCGACAGTGGCCGGCGTCCGGCGGCGCCGCGGCCTGCTCGCGTTGGCCGCGGGCACGGGCGTGGTGATCGTGTACGGGGTGGTGACGTTCCAGGACTGGGGCACCGGCACGGTGCACACCGACGACCCGGTCGACTTCGTGGTCCGTAACGCGTACGTGCTGCTCAGCCTGCTGCTGCTGGCCGTGCTGCCGATCCGCGACCGGTTCGCGGTGGGCGTCAACCGGACAGACCTCGCGAACGGTGCCGTTCGGCGGTAATCTGGTCTCAACTACCTCAGGTTTCTCCCAGGTAGCACCGAATAACCCCCGGTGATGGTGGCCCTCCGCGTCGGCAGCGCGGAGGGCCACCAGCCGTCGGCGTTCACCCGTCGACCGGCGGGACCGGCCGGTTCCCGGCCCCCCGCGGCCACGAGCGGTCCCGACCGGCCGGGTCGGCCAGGCGCCCGCTCGGCGGCGGCGAGATGGCCGCACGGGTCCGCGCGCCGGGCGACGAACCGACGGCGACCAGTTGCCGCTCCGGCCGGGACGTCGGGCCCGGCTGCCGTCCCAGCCCGCTCAGCGAGCTGATCCCGAGGCGCCCGGCCAGCACCGGCACCTGGTCCGGCTCGACCACGAAGACCACCTCGCGCGGCCGGTGCGGGCGCAGCAGCACCACCACGGCGAGCGCCACCAGCAGCATGCCACCGGCCAGCAGCGCCCACGCCGCGCCGGGGAGCCAGCCGGCCCGCGGTTCGCCGCGCAGCGTCACGTCGAGCCCGCCGACGCGGGCGGCGAAGCCGCCAGCCGGATCGGCGTGCCGGGCGGCGAAGAAGAGCCCGGCGCCCGCCAGCAGCGCCGGAGTCCCCACGGCCAAAAACAGCATGCCGGCGATCGCGCGCACGAAACGCATTCAGGTCGTCCCCCTCGGTAGCCAACTACCCGGCCGACCTTACCGACGCCGGGCGGCCGATCGCCGGATATCCGCGGCACCCGGCAGCGCGACGACCACCGGCCCGGCGGATCGTCCGCCGGGCCGGTGAGGTGGATGCGGTCAGGACTTCGCGGTGGGCTCCCGCCGGGTCCGCGCGAACGCCAGCCCGCCCAGCACCAGGCCGGCCAGGCCGGCGACCAGACCGGCCACCCCGAACGCCGTGCCGGCTCCCGAGTCGGCGTCGTCATCGTCGTCGTCGGCCACGGCGGCGGCCGGCGCGCTCGCACCCGGCGACGCCGACGCGGCGGCCAGCGTGAGCACCGGGGCCGGGTTCTCCGGCTCCTCCGCCCCCGGCGTGGGCTCCTCGATCCAGCGGGAGACGTTGCCGTCGGAGTAGGTCTGCAGCACCTTGAACACCATGGTGTCGACCTGCGGCAGCGGGCCCATCGACACCGGGAACTCCTGGAACTCGCCCGGCTTCACCCCGCCGTTCGGGGCCGCGGTGAAGGTGAGCTTGGAGACCGCCTCGGTGAGCTGGCTGCCGTGCACCTCGACCGGCGGGTCGACCTTGCGCTTCTCCACGGCCACCGTCCAGCCCGGCACCGGCATGGTGGAGACGGAGCCGACCGGGGCATCGTCCGGCAGGTTCACCTCGACCTTGACCGTGGACGCCGTGTCGCTCTCGTTCGGCACCCGCAGGGCGAACCGGCCGTAGCCGCCCTGCGTACCCTCCTTCGGGTTGATCGTGACGTGCGCCGAGGCCGGCCCGGCCAGGCCGAGCACGGTCGCGGCGACGGCCGCGAGACCCAGCGCGGCGGCGGTCGCGGGACGCCGGAGACGGATCATCAGATGGGACCTTCCGTTCACTTGATCGGCACGGTGGCGGTCACCGTGGCCTGGTCGATGTCGGACGTGCGGACGGTGAAGCGGAGCTGCCAGTCACCCCGGGCCGGCAGGTTGACCTCACCGGTGGCGTGGTTGTCGCTCAGCGGCAGCAGCGGCACCGTGATCGGTTCGATGCCGGCCGACGGCAGCGCGGCGGTGACCTTCCACTCCTGCACCGGCTGCGGCCGGTTGTCGGTCGTGTAGGCATAGAGGTGCAGCGAGTTGTTGCCGGTCTCGGCCGGGTCCAGCTCGACCTGCAACGAATAGATCGGGCTGTTCAGGGTGGTGGAGAAGTAGTCCGCGGCAGCGCCGGCCACGTCACCGGCGGCGGTACGCGCCGGGGTGGTCTGCACCAGGGTCGCCGACAGGCCCAGCACCACCGCGGTGATCGCCAGCTCGGCCACCACGGCCCGGCGCATCGCCCCCGGCCGCCCGGCGGCGACGCGCCGCCGCACCAGCGCCCGGGAGTACGCGGCCACGCCGATCACCAACGCGAACAACACGATCTTGGCGAGCAGCAGCCGCCCGTACGTGGTGTCGACGAGCGCCGCCGGGCTGGCCACCTCGATCAGACCCTGCACGGTGCCGGCGAGCAGCAGCGCGGCCACCGCCAGCGCGGCCCAGCGGGACCAGATGGGCAGGATCGCGTCCAACTCCCGCTCGTGCGCGCGGGGCAGCAGGAAGGCCGCCAGCATCACCAGACCGCCCAGCCAGACCGCCATGCCACCCAGGTGGACGGCGTCGACCACCACGGAGACCGCCGGTGCCGGCGACGCGGCCGGGTGCCCGGCGAGCGGCCAGGTGAACAGCGTCGCCCCGCCCAGGGCGGCCAGGATGACCCCGTCGGTGCGGCCGATCGGCCCGGCGAGCAGCGGGCGCAGCAGGAACACCGCCGCCGCGAGCAGGCCCAGCCGGACCAGGTGGGTCGTGCCGTAGGCGCTGCCCAGCACGTCACCGAGGCCGGTCCCGGTCACGTCGAACAGCCCGCCGCCGTTGGTGTAGGGCACCTGGATCCACAGCTCGGCGACGGTGGCGGCCACCAGCACGCCCAGCCCGGCCCAGACCAGCCGCCCCGGCCCCCGCCGGGACAGCCGGTGCGGCCAGAGCGCGGCCAGCACCAGGGCCGGGCCGACCAACAGCAGCAGCCCGACGTAGCCGGCGTACTTCGCCACCTTCACGGCGTTCTCCGTCACCGGGTTCGCCCGGTTGTCCGAGCCGGTGTCGGTCGGCGGCTCGGACGGCGCGCCCACCGAGTAGGTGAAGGCGCCGGACACCGGGTGGCTGTCCGCCGAGATCACCCGGTAGCTCACCAGGTAGGTGCCGCGCCCGCCGGACGGGTCGACCGAGATGGTGACCTCCGCGCCCTCGAACGTCGGCTCGCCCCGGTCGGCCCGGGAGCCGTCGGGGGCGATCACCCGCATCTTGCCGGGCACCTCGCGGACGCTTTCGCTGAAGGTGATCACCACTTGGGCGGGCGCCTCGGGCACCACCGCGGACGCGGCGGGGCTGCTGCTCACCAGCACCGCGTGGGCGCTGGCCGGGGTGGCCGGGGCGAGCAGCAGGGAGAGCAGCAGGAGCAGCAGCCCGGCGACGGTCCCGGAGCGGGCGACGAGGGCACCGGGCGGGCGGCGTACGGCAGCAGTCATGACCGTCATGGTTCCCGAACCGCGCCGCGCCCACGGAGCCGGCCTCCGGCGGGCCGGCGGGGGCGCCCGATCGGCGCGGCGGCGCGCGCCACCGGAACCTGGTCGGAGGTCATGGGGGTTTAGTCGGTGGGCGGGTGGAGAAAGTTCCCGGCGTGTCCCGGACCACGGAATGGGCCGAAGGACCCTGCCCCGCTCAGGTTCGCCGCGTAACCTCGTCTGACGTGATCCCCGCCCCGCGCGACACCGCCCCCCACCGCCACCGGGCGGGCCCCGAGGCTGCGCGGGAGGCGGCCACCGGCTGGGCGCTGGCCGCCCGGCACGGCGACCCGGAGGCCCAGGCCGCCTTCGTCCGGGCCACCCAGGCCGAGGTCTGGCGGTTCACCGCCGCCCTGGTCGGCCCGGACAGTGCGGACGATCTGGCGCAGGAGACCTACCTGCGGGCGTTGCGGGCGCTGCCCGGCTTCGAAGGGCGGTCCTCCGCCCGCACCTGGCTGCTCGGCATCGCCCGGCGCACCTGCGCCGACCACCTGCGCACCGTGGTGCGCCGCCGCCGGCTCGACGAGCGGCTCGCCGCCCAGGCGGCCACCGACCGGCCCCACCCCGACCCGGCCGGTCAACTCGGCGCCGCCGACCTGGTCCGGCGGCTGCCCGCCGAACGACGTACCGCCTTCGTGCTCACCCAACTGCTCGGCCTGTCCTACGCCGAGGCCGCCGACGTGGAAGGGGTGCCGGTGGGCACCATCCGCTCCCGGGTCGCCCGTGCCCGCGACGAACTCGTCGACGCCGTCGGCGACGAGTTGGCCGGATAGCGGGAACCATCCATGCCCCCCGGACGACGAATGACTGTGACCCCCTCCACCACCCGGACCGGACGCTGGCCGACGCTGCGCCCCTGGCTCGGCGTCGCGGCCCGCCTCGGACTCGCCGCCGTCTGGCTAATCGCCGGCGGCGCCAAGGTCGGCGACCTGGCCGCCTCCGGCCGGGCCGTCAACGCCTACCAGGTGATGCCGTACGACCTGGCCACGGTGATCGGGGCGGCGCTGCCGTTCGTGGAGCTGGCCCTGGGTCTGCTGCTGCTCGCCGGGCTGGCCACCCGGGTCGGCGCCGGCGTCTCCGCCGCGCTGCTGGTGGTCTTCGTCACCGGCATCGCCTCGGCCTGGGCGCGCGGCCTGGCCATCGACTGCGGGTGCTTCGGCAGCGGCGGTCAACTCGGCGCGGGCGAGACGCCGAGCTACCTCCCGGAGATCCTCCGGGACCTGGGATTCCTGGCGCTGGCCGGGTTCCTGCTGATCTGGCCCCGCACCCCGTTCTCGGTGGACGGCTGGTTGGCGGGCGACACCGTGGAGGACGAGGATGAGTAGTCGCAAGGGGCGCAAGGACGCTGCCCGGGTGGTGCGCGAGCAGATCGCCCGGGAGAAGCGGCGCAAGCGCGCCCTGTGGACCACGGTCGCCGCGGTGCTCGTGCTGGTCCTCGCCGGCGGCATCGGCTGGGCCGTCTACTCCTCGCAGAAGTCGGACGACTTCACCCCGCCGCCCGGCGCCAACGACGCCGGCACCGGCATCGTCGAAGGCAGCGGCCCGGTGACCATCGACCTCTACGAGGACTATCTCTGCCCGATCTGCAAGCAGTTCCAGCAGACCAACGGCGAGACGCTCAACCAGCTCGTCAGCGAGGGCAAGGCGAAGCTGGTCTTCCACCCGGTCGCGTTCCTCAACCGCTACTCCACCACGCAATACTCCACCCGCGCCTCGGCCGCCTCCGGCTGCGCCGCCGAGGGCGGCAAGTTCCGCGAGTTCACCGACCAGCTCTTCGCCCGGCAGCCGGCCGAGGGCAGCGCCGGCCTCAGCAACGACGAGCTGATCGACATCGGCGCGGGCGTCGGGCTGAACCGGGACGACTTCGCCTCCTGCGTGAACGCCGGCACCTACACGTCGTGGACCGAGCACGTGACGGAGGAGGCGAGCAAGTCCGGCGTGACCGGCACCCCGACCGTCAAGGTCAACGGCACCGAACTTGAGGACAAGAGCCCGGACGGGATCAAGGCAGCCGTGGCGGCGGCCGGGAAGTGATCCCCGCACCGCTGCGTCGGGCCGCGCTGGTGGCCGCCGCCGCGACCACCGCCCTGCTGGCGCTCGCCACGCCGGCCGCCGCGCACGGCGCGGACGCGCCCGACGGCACCGACTACCGGGCCACGGTCACCGGCGTCGGCCCGCCACGCCAGGGGCTGACCGCCCGGATGGTGGAGGCCGGCGGGCGGCTGGAGCTGACCAACCGCACCGGCGTCGACGTCACCGTCCTCGGCTACTCCGGCGAGCCGTACCTGCGGATCGGGTCCGGCGGCGTGTACGAGAACCGGCATTCCCCCGCCGCCTGGCTGAACCGCACGATCGCCGGCGAGACCCGGCTGCCGGCCGAGGCCGACCCGGCCGCCGCGCCGGCTTGGCGGCGGATCGCCGACGGGCCTACCTACCGCTGGCACGACCAGCGCACGCTCTGGCGCGGCGACGGCCCGCCCGCCGCCGTGGCCGCCGACCCGGACCGCGAGCAGCGGGTGCGCGACTGGGTGGTGCCGCTGCGCGTCGGCGACACCCCGACCGAGGTACGCGGCACGCTGGACTGGGTGCCGCCGCCCGACCCGTACCCGTGGTGGGTCGCCGCCACCCTCGGCGCGCTGGTGATCGGCGCGGCCGGGCTGGTGCCGGGCGGGACGGCCGCGGGAGTGCGGGCGCTGCGCGCGGTGGGCGCCCTGCTCGCCGCAGGCGGGGCGGCCGGCGTGGCGCTCACCGTCGGCCGGGCCCTCGACACCGGAGCCCCGGGCGCCGGCGGGTTGCTCGGCGAGCTGGTCACCGGTCAGGTGTGGACGCTGCTGACCGCCCTGGGCGCGCTCGCCGCCGGCGGCTACGCGCTGGCCCGCCGCCCCGCCGCCGACTTCACGCTGGCCCTCGCCGGCGCCTGCCTCGCCCTGTTCGCCGGGGTGTCCGACGTCGCCGCGCTGTCCCGCTCGGTCCCGCCGGTGGCCGGCCCCGCCGGGTTGGTGCGCGTGCTGGTCGCCGTGGTGCTGGCCACCGGCGCCGGCGCGGTCGCCGCCGGCCTGCTCCGCCTGCGCACCGCCGCCCGCACCGCCCGCCCATTGCCCGCTGCGCCGGGGACGGCGGGCGGGGTGGGTCAGCGTTGGTGAAGGGGTGGGGCGAAGCCGTAGGGGAGTTCGAGGCGGTGTCGCGCCAGCACGTCGGCGTCGGCCAGCAGTTCCGGGGTGGGGGCGTCGGCGACGATCCGGCCGCCGTCCAGGATCACCGCGCGGGGGCACAGCTCGGCCGCGTACGGCAGGTCGTGGGTGACCATGAGCAGGGTCACCGGCAGGGCGCGCAGGATCTCCGCCAGCTCGCGGCGGGCCGCCGGGTCCAGGTTCGACGACGGCTCGTCCAGCACCAGGATCTCCGGGCGCATCGCCAGCACCGTAGCCACCGCCACCCGGCGTCGCTGCCCGAACGACAGGTGGTGCGGCGCGCGGTCCCGGTGCTCGGCCATGCCCACCGCGGTCAGCGCCTCGTCGACCCGGGCGGCCAACTCCGCCCCGCGCAGGCCCAGGTTGGCCGGGCCGAACGCGACGTCCTCCGCCACCGTGGGCAGGAAGAGCTGGTCGTCCGGGTCCTGAAAGACGATGCCGACGCGGCGGCGCACCTCGGCCAGCGTGTCCCGGTCGCGGGTGACCGCCAGGCCACCCACCTCGACCGTTCCCTCGGTCGGGGTGAGGATGCCGTTGAGGTGCAGCACCAGCGTGGTCTTGCCGGCGCCGTTCGGCCCCAGCAGCGCCACCCGGTCCCCGCGCGGCACGGTCAGGTCCACCCCGTGCAGGGCGACGTGCCCGTCCGGGTAGGCGAACCGGACGCCACGGACGTCGAGCGAGGGCGGCTGCTGCACGTAACCGATCATTGCAGGACGAGCGCGGCGGCGGCGATGGAGGCCGCGATCACCGGCACCGACGCGGCGACCGCCCACTGCCCGGCGGTGGCCGCGCCGGCCCCCTGCCACACCGCCGGCATCCGGCCGGTGTAGCCGCGGGAGACCATCGCCAGGTAGACCCGCTCGCCGCGCTCGAACGCGCGCAGGAACAGCGCGCCGACGCCGGCCGCGAAGCCGCGCAACTGCCAGAGGAAGCGCGGGTCGTCGCCCCGGGACACCCGGGCCACCCGCATCCGCCGGGCCTCGCCGACCAGCACCTCCAGGTAACGCAGCATGAACGTGGCGATCTGGGTGAGGATCTGCGGGCACCGCAGCCGGTCCAGGCCGACGATCAGGTCGCGCGTCGTCGTGGTCGCCGCCAGCAGAAGCGACGCGAGTACGCCGAGCGTGCCCTTGGCCAGGATGTTGAACGCCCCGTGCAGCCCGTCGACGGAGAGACTCAGCCCGGCCACGTCGACCCGTTCCCCCGTGCCGAGGAACGGCAGCGCGAACGCGAACAGCACGAACGGCAGCTCGATCAGCGCCCGGGCGAGCAGCCAGCGCGGGCCCACCCGGGCCAGTGCCGCCACCACGGCGACCAGCAGCGCGTAGCCGCCGAACGCCCAGAACGCCGCCCGCGGCGTGGCGACCACCGCCACGGTGAACAGCACCATGGCGGTGATCTTCACCTCCGGCGGGAGGCGGTGCACCGGCGAGTCGGTCTCGCGGTGGAGCACGTGCCCGTGCCCGGCTCCCATCGTCGTCTCCCCCCGGGCTCAGCGGTCGCCGGTGGACGTCGACCCGCTCGCCCCGGCCGCCGGTCCGGTCGCGGCGGCGTCCAGCGCGCCGGTCCTGCCGGCACCCGCCGGGCCGGGCTCGCTCCCACCCGTGGGGCCGGTGGCGGCACCGGCCGGGCCGGTCCCGGCGGCGCCCGCCGGGTCGCGGCGGCGGGTCAGCCAGAACAGGCCGCCGCCTACCGCGAACGTGAGCAGCACGCCGAGCACCCCGGACAGGCCGGTGGAGAGGAAGTCGTTGCCGATGCCCCGGACGCCGTAGTCGGCAAGCGGGCTGTCCGCCAACTCGTGGTCCCTGGCCTGCTGGGCCGGGCAGCTGCCGCCGGTGATCTCGTCGTCGGCGTTCACCGTGCAGCCCTTGAGCAGCGACGAGTCCAACCCGTCCGGGTGCGACGACGCGTAGTTGCTGACCACGCCGGCCAGCACCAGGGCGACCAGCAGGCCGCCGAGCAGGAACGGCCAGGAACGCTTGCTCATCGGGCACCTCCGGCGACCGGGACGGCGGGGATCGGCGCGGCCGGCTTCCGGGCGCGCAGCGCGTAGACCAGGTCGGGGCGGACCTTGGCGACCGTGACCACAGTGGTCGCGGTGATCAGACCCTCGCCGATGCCGATCAGCAGGTGGGCGAAGGCCATGGTGCCGGCCAGCCCGCCGAGGTTGCCGCCGAGGTCGGTGGTGCCGCCCAGCCAGTATTCGAGGACGAAGCCCTGGGACGCGACCACGACGCTGACCAGCGCGGCGACGAACGCGGTGACCGCCAGCCCGGCCGGGGTGCGGGGCAGCACCCGCAGCAGCAGCGCGATCAGCAGGTAGGCGGCGGCGGTGCCGATGATCGCCATGTTGGTGATGTTCAGGCCGAGCATGGCCACGCCGCCGTCACCGAAGACCAGGGCCTGCACGACGAGCACCACGGCCACGCAGAGCGCACCCACCCAGGGCCCCACCAGCAGCGCGGCGAGCGCGCCGCCGAGCAGGTGTCCGCTGACGCCGGCGGTGAAGATCGGGAAGTTGAGCATCTGCACGGCGAAGATGAACGCGGCCACCAGGCCGGCCATCGGCGCCAGCCGGTCGTCGAGGTCGGCCCGGCCGCGCAGCACGCAGAACGTGAGCGCGGCGAGCGCGAGGGCCGCGAAGATCGCGGCGACGGGACCGTCGATGATCCCGTTGGAAATGTGCATCGCCAGGGTTTCCACACCGGGAGCCTATTTCCAGGACGGCCTTGTTGCCAATCCCTTGCAACAAGGCATGGCGTCGATCACCGCCGGGCCGCGCGTCGTCGCCGGCCACCACCGGCGGCGCGGCGGTATCGTCACCGCCATGACCGACCGCCTGAACCCCGGCGACCCCGCCCCCGACTTCACCCTCCCGACCGACGACGGCGGCACGCTGGCCCTGGCCGACCTGCGTGGCCGCAAGGTCATCCTGTATGCCTACCCGGCCGCCATGACACCCGGCTGCACGAAGCAGGCGTGCGACTTCCGCGACTCGCTCGCCTCGCTCCAGGCCGCCGGCTACCAGGTGGTCGGCATCTCCCCGGACAAGCCCGCCAAGCTGGCCAAGTTCCGCGACCGGGACGCGATCACCTTCCCGCTGGTCGCCGACGAGGACAAGGCGGTGCTGAGCGCGTACGGCGCGTACGGCGAGAAGCAGATGTACGGCCGGACCGTCACCGGCGTGATCCGCTCGACGTTCGTCATCGACCCCGACGGGAAGATCGAGCGGGCGTTCTACAACGTGAAGGCCACCGGGCACGTCGCCAAGCTGCGCCGCGACCTCGGGCTGGACTGAGCCTGTCGGAGGCCGCCGTTACGGTCGGCTCGTGGTTCGTTACAAATACTCGCCCGAGCGGCTGGCGGCAGCGGCGGCGCGGGCGCGCAGCGTGACCGAGGTCATGCGGCTGCTCGGGGTCCGGGTCAGCGGCGGGTCGCACGCGCACATCAGCCGGCAGCTCAAACGCCTCGGCATCGACACCTCGCACTTCACCGGGCAGGCGCACAACAAAGGGCAGCCGAGCCCGCGACGCACCACCTCGTCCCAACTGCTCCTGCGACTTCCAGCCGGCTCACGGCGCACTCCCGGCACCCGGCTGAGGCGGGCGCTGGCTGACATCGGCGTGCCGGTGGAATGCGAGGAGTGCCGCTGCGGTCCGCTCTGGCTCGGCCGGCCGCTGACCCTGCACGTCGATCACATCAACGGCGACTTCCTCGACAACCGGCCGCCCAACCTGCGGATCCTCTGCCCGAACTGCCACAGCCAGACCGACACGTTCGCGGGCCGCAACAGGGGCGACGGCCACACCGGCGCCCTGACGGACCAGACCGCGCACGCTCCCGGCCCGACGCCTTAGACTCAGCGGGCCGGCGGGAGTGGCGGAACGGCAGACGCGCGGGCCTTAGGAGCCCGTGTCCGAGAGGACGTGGGGGTTCGAAACCCCTCTCCCGCACCATTTGCGGCGGTGTCTCGATTCGCCACCGGCGTGACGTCTACCGTTCGTAGGCAGCCGCCGCGGCGGAAGCTGCCGGCGTCAACCGCAGGCGGTGGGTGCGGCGGACGGGGTGATCGGGGCGGCGGCCTCAAGGAGGGTCGGGGTCTCCGCCGGGAGGGCGCGCGACGGCGACGGGCTGGCGCTCGGGCGTGGGCGCGCCGACGGCGAGCGGGACGGCTTCGCCGGGCGGGCGGTGGTCGCCGGGCCGGCGCCGTACATCCGGGTCGTGCTCCGTTGCACCTGGCCAGGGAGCATCCGGATGCCGGTCGCGGTCGCGCGGTGGCCGTACACGTCGGTGACCCGGATCTGGTACGGACCGGGGCCGGCGCCCGAGGCGATCAGCCAGTAGTTGTAGTCCGCCCGCTCCGCCACCCGCCACGCGCCATCTTGCCGCACCTCCACCGCGCGCAGCGGGTTGCCGTGGTCACCGACCAGGACCGCGAACCACCACCGCGACGCGCCCTCCTTGAGGCGGAACGTGAGCGGGCCGGGCAGCGGCGGGTCCACCACCGCCCGGTAGCTGACCTTCACCACCCCCCGCACCGGGTCGGCGATCCGCGCGAACGCCTCGGCGGAGAGGTCGAGGTGGCCGGGCGCGCACTCCGGGCACTGGTCCAGCACGAGCACCCGGACGGTGCCGCGCGGGCCGGTGACGTCGAGGAATCCGCCGCAGGACGCGCCGGCGGCGTACTCGCTCGGGCCGAGCGCCACGTAGAGCCGGTTCGCGGGAGCGGCGGGCCGGGAGCAGTTGCCGCCGGCGCCCTTCGAGTCGTAGAAGGTGGCCTTGCCGGTGTGGGTGGCGCCGCCGGCCGGCGGGGCGGCGCAGGCGGGGGCGGCGCCGCCGCGTACCGCGAGGGTCACGGCGACCACGACGGCGAGGCCGGCCAGGCCGGCGGCGGCGAGCCGGCGGCGGGTCCGGGGCGGGGTCCGACGGTGCCCGGCCGGGGCGGGCGGACGCCCGTCGCCGGTGGTGGTCGGTGGGTGGGGCGCGCTGCCGTCGGTCACGCCGGTCGATGCTGCCGGACCGGCGGGCCGCCGGACAAGCCGGCTAAGCGAAAGCTAAGGACGGCGGGCGCGCACGATCGACGCGAGCCCGGCCAGCTCAGCGCCGAGTTCCGGGCGGTGCCGAAGCGCGTCCTCCAGGCGGGCCCGCCAGAGGCCGGTCTCGACCGGCAGCCGGGCGTCACCGATCCGGCGGACGCGGTCGCGGCTCTCGGCGAGGGCCGCCTCGGTGGCGGGACCGAGCAGGTTGGCCAGTTCCTCGCGGAGCCAGCCGAACACCTGCTCGTCGTGGAACGCGCCGCCGATCATCCGGGCCGTGTCCCACGCCACCCGCGGCTGGTGCATCACCTGCATCTCGACTCCTCCGTCGACTGGATACCGTGCCCATCATCGATCCGGTGGCGTGCGCCCGGCAAGGGCCGGACGCAGCCGTCCTGGTCGGGTACGCCGGCTTCACGGCGTCGTCGGCGCACTCCGGTCGCCGAGGTCGGTGAGCGCCTCGGTCAGGTCGGCGTGCCAGTGCGCCGGCGGCGGCAGCTTCGCGGCGGCCCACCGGCCGTGGGCCAGCACGCTGTAGCGGGGGCGAGGGGCCGGGCGCGGGAACCGGTCGCTCGTGGTCGGGCGGACCCGGTCGGGATCCAGGCCGCGCAGCGTGAACACCGCGCGGGCGAGGCCGTACCAGGTCGTCTCGCCGGATGCGGTGCCGTGGTAGACGCCCGGCGCGGCCTCCCCGGCCAGCGCCGCGTCGGCCAGCGCGACGAGCCGTCCGGCGAGCCGGCGCGACCAGGTGGGCTGGCCACGCTGGTCGTCCACCACGTCGATCCGGTCGCGTTCGCCGGCCAGTCGCAGCACGGTGGTGACGAAGTTGCGCCCGTGCGCGCCGTAGAGCCAGGCGCTCCGCACCACGTAGCCGCTCTCCGGCAGCAGCCGCGCGACGGCCCGCTCCCCGGCGAGCTTGCCGCGGCCGTACGCGTTCACCGGCCCGGTCGGCGCGTCCTCCGGGTAGGGCTCGGCGGCGTCGCCGGAGAACACGTAGTCGGTGGAGACGTGCACCAGCCGGGCGCCGGTCGCCGCGCAGGCCCGGGCCAGGTGCGCGACGGCCGCGCCGTTGACCGCGGTGGCGTCGCGCTCCCGGTTCTCCGCCGCGTCCACGTCGGTCCACCCGGCGGCGTTGAGCACCACGTCGTGCCCGGCGACCGCGTCCCGCACCGCCTGTGCGTCGGTGACGTCGAGGTCGGCGCGGCGGGCGGCGGTGACGGACCCGGCCGGCCGGTCGCGCAGCACCGCCAGCAGGTCCCGGCCGAGCATTCCGCCGGCGCCGGTGACCAGCAGTCGGGTCATCGGCGCACCGCCTTCAGCGGCTTCCACCAGGCACGGTTCTCCCGATACCAGCGCACGGTCGCGGCGAGGCCGCGGTCGAGGTCGATGCTCGGCGCGTACCCCAGCCCGGTTTCGATCTTGGCGATGTCCAGTGAGTAGCGGCGGTCGTGGCCCTTGCGGTCGGTGACCGGCACGACCCGGTCCCAGCCGGCGCCGCACGCCGCGAGCAGCCGCCCGGTGAGGTCGGCGTTTGTCAACTCGGTGCCGCCGCCGATGTGGTAGACCTCGCCGGCGTGCCCCTTCTCCTGCACCAGCGCGACGCCCCGGCAGTGGTCGTGCACGTGCAGCCAGTCCCGCACGTTGCCGCCGTCGCCGTAGAGCGGGACGGTGCCGCCGTCGAGCAGGTTGGTGACGAAGAGCGGGACGAGCTTCTCCGGGAACTGGTACGGCCCGTAGTTGTTGGCGCAGCGGGTCACCACCACGTCCAGGCCATGGGTGCGGTGGTAGGCCAACGCCAGCAGGTCCGACCCGGCCTTCGACGCCGAGTACGGGGAGTTGGGCGCCAGCGGCGAGTTCTCCGTCCAGGAGCCGGACTCGATCGAGCCGTACACCTCGTCGGTGGAGACGTGCACGAACCGGCCGGTGCGGTGGCGCAGCGCGGCGTCGAGCAGCGTCTGGGTGCCCAGCACGTTCGTGGTGACGAACGGCGCCGCGCCGGTGATGGAACGGTCCACGTGCGACTCGGCGGCGAAGTGGACGATCACGTCGTGGCCGGGCACCACCTCGTCGACGAGCGCCGGGTCGCAGATGTCGCCGTGGACGAAGCGCAGCCGCCGGTCGTGCCGCACCGGGTCGAGATTGGCCGGGTTGCCGGAGTAGGTGAGCTTGTCCAGCACGGTGACCACGTCCGGGGCGGTCGGCGGCGCCCAGGCCGCCTCGCCGCCGGGGCGGCCGAGCAGCATCCGCACGTACTCCGACCCGATGAAGCCGGCCCCGCCGGTGACGAGGATCCTCACGGTGGTGAATCTACGCGACGGTAGTCTCCGCGGGTGCGTGGAATCCTTCTCGCCGGCGGGACCGGGACCCGGCTCTGGCCGATCACCCGGGCGGTGTCCAAGCAGCTCATGCCGGTGTTCGACAAGCCGATGGTCTACTACCCGCTCTCCACGCTGGTGATGGCCGGGGTACGCGAGATCCTGGTGGTCACCACGCCGGACGACCGCCCGCAGTTCGAGCGGCTGCTCGGTGACGGGAGCCAGTGGGGGTTGCGGCTGGCCTACGCCGAGCAGCCCCGCCCGGAGGGCATCGCGCAGGCGTTCCTGCTCGGTGCGGACTTCATCGGCGACGAGTCGGTGGCGTTGATCCTGGGCGACAACATCTTCCACGGCGTCGCGCTCGCCCAGCATGGTGACCCGGCCGGCGCCCGGGTGTTCGCGTACCCGGTGGCCAACCCCGGCGACTACGGCGTGGTCGAGTTCGACGCGGCCGGCCGGGTGCTGTCGATCGAGGAGAAGCCGGCCCGGCCCCGGTCCCGGTACGTCGTGCCCGGCCTCTACTTCTATGACAACCGGGTGGTGGGGATCGCCCGCAAGCTCACCCCGAGCGCCCGGGGCGAGCTGGAGATCACCGCGGTCAACGAGACCTACCGCGGATGGGGCGAGCTGTCCGTGACCGTGCTCGACCGGGGCACCGCGTGGCTGGACACCGGCACGTTCACCTCGATGATGCAGGCCGCCGAGTTCGTCCGGGTGATCGAGGAACGTCAGGGCCTGAAGATCGGCTGCATCGAGGAGGTGGTCTGGCGGTCCGGGCTGATCGACGACGACCGGCTGCGCGCCCTGGCGCACCCGCTGGCCCGCAGCGGCTACGGCGGCTACCTGCTGGGCCTGCTGGCGGAGCGGCCGGTGAGCGGGCCGTGAGGATCCGGCCGCTGGGCATCGAGGGGGCCTGGGAGGTCACCCCGCAGCAGCACGGCGACCCCCGTGGGCTGTTCGTCGAGTGGTACCGGTTCGACCGGCTCGCCGAGGCGGTCGGGCACCCGTTGCGGCTGGCGCAGGGCAACCTGTCGATCTCCGCGCGCGGCGTGGTCCGCGGCGTCCACTTCGCCGACGTGCCGCCCGGCCAGGCGAAGTACGTGACCTGCGTGCGGGGGGCCGTGCTGGACGTGGTGGTGGACGTGCGGGTCGGCTCGCCGACATTCGGCAGGTGGGAGGCGGTACGCCTGGACGACACCGACCGGCGGGCCGTCTACCTGGCCGAGGGGTTGGGGCACGCGGTCTGCGCCCTGACCGACGACGCGACGCTCAGCTATCTCTGCTCCGCGACGTACCGCCCGGCGGCCGAGCACACCGTGCACCCGCTGGACCGGGACCTCGGCATCGACTGGCCGGTGGGGAGGCCGCTGCTGTCCGCCCGGGACGCGGCGGCGCCGAGCCTGGCGGCGGCCCGCGCGGCGGGGCTGCTGCCCGACCATGCCATCTGCCGGTCCTACGTCGATGGCCTGCGTTCGCCCGGGCTCCGCCCTCCGGCCGGCTAGCGCGCCACCGGCGGGCGCTTGCGCGATGAAATTTTCTATGCATAGAGTCTCGATATGAATGAAGGCAGCGCGGCGGGAGCGGATCGCCTGCTCGACCTGCTGCACGGCGTGCGGCTCACCCCCACCCAGCGCCGGATCGCCCACTGCCTGATGCGACACAGCGGCGCGGTCGCCTATCTGTCCGCCGCGGAGGTGGCCGAGTTGGCCGGCGTCAGCCAGCCCTCGGTGACCCGGTTCGCCATGGCGCTCGGCCACGACGGCTACCCCGCGCTGCGCCGCCGGCTGCGGGAGCTGACCGTCACCGCGGGCACCGACCCGACCGACGCCGGGAACGCCCTGCAACGGGCCGTACGCACCGAGATGGCCAACCTGGACCGGCTCGCCGGGCAGCTCGCCGACGCCGACCGGATCGCCGAGGCCGGCCGGCTGCTCGCGGCCAGCCGTCCGCTGCCGGTGCTCGGGCTGCGCGCCGCCGCGCCGCTGGCCGCCTACTTCGCGTACTTCGCCGCGAAGGTGCACCCCGACGTGCGCGTCCTCGACCACGGTGGCAGCCTGCTCACCGACCGGGTCGACCAGGCCGTCGCGGCCGGCGCCACCGCGCTGCTCGCGTTCGTGCTGCCCCGCTATCCCCGGGAGACGCTGGACGCGCTGCGCGAGGCCCGCGACGCCGGGCTGACCGTCGTGGCGATCACCGACTCCCCGGTCAGCCCGGCCGTCGACCACGCCGAGGTGGTGCTGCCCGCCGCCGTCGGCACCGATCTGGTCTTCGACCTGCACACCGCCCCGATGACGCTGGCCATGGTGGTGCTCCAGGCGATCTGCGACGCCGCCCCGGCCGAGACCCAGACCCGGCTCGAGGCGTTCGAGTCGTCCGCCGCCCGCCGCCAGTTGTTCCTCGGCTGAGAGGAGTACGACATGCACCAGCCCGTCCGCGCCGCCCGCGGCACCGTACGCACCGCGAAGGGGTGGCCGCAGGAGGCCGCGCTGCGGATGCTGATGAACAACCTCGACCCGGAGGTGGCCGAGCGCCCCGACGACCTGGTGGTATACGGCGGCACCGGGAAGGCGGCCCGCGACTGGCCGTCCTACCACGCGCTGGTGCGCACGCTGACCGAGCTGCGCGACGACGAGACCATGCTGGTGCAGTCCGGCCGGCCGGTCGGCGTGATGCGCACCCACGAGTGGGCGCCCCGGGTGCTGCTGGCCAACTCCAACCTCGTCGGCGACTGGGCCACCTGGCCGGAGTTCCGCCGGCTCGAATCGCTGGGCCTGACCATGTACGGGCAGATGACCGCCGGCTCGTGGATCTACATCGGCACCCAGGGCATCCTCCAGGGCACCTACGAGACGTTCGCCGCGGTCGCCGAAAAGCTCGCCGGCGCCCACGGCGACGGGCAGCAATCCAGCGGTGGCACGCTGGCCGGCACCCTCACCCTCACCGCCGGGTGCGGCGGGATGGGCGGGGCGCAGCCCCTGGCCGTCACCATGAACGGCGGCGTCTGCCTGGTCGTGGACGTGGACCGCACCCGGCTGGAGAGGCGGGCACACGACCGTTACCTGGACGAGATCGCCGACTCGCTCGACGACGCGGTCGAGCGGGCGCTCGGCGCGAAGCGGGACCGCCGGGCGCTGAGCGTCGGCGTGGTCGGCAACGCCGCCACCGTCTTCCCCGAGCTGCTGCGCCGGGGCGTCGAGATCGACATCGTGACCGACCAGACCAGCGCGCACGACCCGCTGTCGTACCTGCCGGAGGGGGTGGACCTCGCCGACGCGCGGGACTACGCGGCGGCGAAGCCGGCCGAGTTCACCGACCGGGCCCGGGCGTCGATGGCGAAGCACGTCGAGGCGATGGTCGGCTTCCTCGACGCGGGCGCGGAGGTCTTCGACTACGGCAACTCGATCCGGGGCGAGGCGAAGCTCGGCGGATACGAGCGGGCGTTCGACTTCCCCGGCTTCGTGCCGGCGTACATCCGGCCGCTGTTCTGCGCGGGCAAGGGGCCGTTCCGCTGGGCGGCGCTCTCCGGCGACCCGAAGGACATCGCCGCCACCGACCGGGCGATCCTCGACCTGTTCGGCGAGAACGACTCCCTGGCCCGGTGGATGCGGATGGCCGGCGAGCGGGTCGCGTTCCAGGGCCTGCCGGCACGGATCTGCTGGCTCGGCTACGGCGAACGGGACAAGGCGGGGGTGCGGTTCAACGAGATGGTCGCCTCGGGTGAGCTGAGCGCGCCGGTGGTGATCGGCCGCGACCACCTGGACTGCGGCAGCGTGGCCAGCCCCTACCGGGAGACCGAGGCGATGGCCGACGGCTCCGACGCGATCGCCGACTGGCCGCTGCTCAACGCGCTGGTCAACACCGCCAGCGGGGCCTCCTGGGTGTCGATTCACCACGGCGGCGGCGTGGGCATCGGCCGGTCCATCCACGCCGGTCAGGTCTGCGTCGCCGACGGCACCGCGCTGGCCGGGCAGAAGATCGAGCGGGTGCTGACCAACGACCCGGCGATGGGCGTGATCCGGCACGTGGACGCCGGCTACGACGACGCCCGTGCGGTCGCGCAGCGCACCGGCGTCCGCGTCCCGATGACCGAAGCTTAAGGAGGGGCCCCTTGTTAACGCATTCGGTAGAGGAAGGGCCCCTTGTTAACAGGTTCCGCGCCCTGTGGGACGAGATCGCGCCGGTCGGGCGCGACGAGGGCAGCGGCGGCTACCTGCGGTACGCGCTCACCGAGCCGGAGCTGCGGCTGCGGGAGTGGTTCCGGGAGCAGGCCGACGCCCGCGGCATGCCGGTGAGCCAGGACGGCAACGGCAACCTGTTCGCCTGGTGGGGCGACCCGGCGGCCGGCGACGCGGTGCTCACCGGCAGCCACTTCGACTCGGTGCCGCACGGTGGCGCGTACGACGGGCCGCTCGGCATCGTCAGCGCGTGGCTCGCCGTGGACGAGCTGCGGGCCGCCGGCGTCACCCCGGACCGGCCGATCGTGGTGGCCGCGTTCGTGGAGGAGGAGGGCGCGCGGTTCGGCGTACCCTGCCTGGGGTCGAGGCTGCTCACCGGCGAGATCGACGTCGACCGCGCGGCCGGGCTGCGCGACCGGGCCGGGACGACCTTCGCCGACGCGCTGGCCGAGCGGCCGGCGGGGGCCGACCCGGCGCTGCTCGGCCGCTTCGCGGCCTTCGTGGAGCTGCACGTCGAGCAGGGCCGCGCGCTCGTCGACGCGGGCGCGCCGGTCGCGGTGGCGTCCGCGATCTGGCCGCACGGCCGCTGGCGGTTCGACGTCACCGGCGAGGGCAACCACGCCGGTACGACCCGGATGGCCGACCGCCGCGACCCGATGCTCACCTTCGCGTTCGCGGTGCTGGCGGCGAACAAGGAGGCCCGGCTGCGCGACGCGCACGCCACAGTGGGCCGGGTGTCGGTCGAACCCAACGCCACAAACGCGATCCCGTCCCGGGTCACCGGCTGGCTGGACGCGCGGGCGGCCGAGACGGACACGCTGTACGGTCTGGTCGAGGCGGTACGCGCCAAGGTCACCGAGCGGGCCGGCCGGGACGGCACCGCGCTGACCTGCACGCAGGAGTCGGCGACCCCGCCTGTCGCGTTCGACGGTGGGCTGGCCGGTCGGCTGGCCACGCTGCTCGACGCGCCGGTGCTGCCGACCGGCGCCGGGCACGACGCCGGGGTGCTGGCGGCGCACCTGCCCACCGCGATGCTGTTCGTGCGCAACCCGACCGGGGTGTCGCACTCCCCCGCCGAGTCCGCCACCGACGCCGACTGCGCGGCCGGGGTGGCCGCCCTGGCCCGGGTCCTGGAGGAGCTGGCATGCAGGTGACCCGCTGGCTGGCCGAGTACGCCTGGCTGCCCGAGCACGCCGAACCGACGCCGGACGTGCTGATCGAGGCGACGGACGGGCGGCTCACCGCGGTCACGCCGCTGACCGGCGGCGGGCCCCCGGCCGCCGGGGTGGCGGTGGACGCCACCCGGCTGCCCGGGCTGACCCTGCCCGGCCTGGCCAATGCCCACTCGCACGCGTTCCACCGGGCGTTGCGCGGGCGCACCCACGCCGGCCGCGGTGACTTCTGGTCCTGGCGGGACCTGATGTACGCGGTCGCCGCCCGCCTCGACCCCGACTCCTACCTGGCGCTGGCCCGGGCCGCGTACGCGGAGATGGCGCTCGCCGGGATCACCTGCGTGGGCGAGTTCCACTACCTGCACCACGGTCCCGGCGGCACCGGCTACGACGACCCGAACGCGATGTCCGCCGCGCTGGTCGAGGCCGCCGCGCACGCCGGGATCCGGCTCACCCTGCTGGACGCCGCCTACCTGACCGCCGGCGTGGACGGCGCAGAGCTGACCGGCCCGCAGCGCCGGTTCGGCGACGGCGACGCGCTGCGCTGGGCGGAACGGGTGGACGCGTTCCGCCCGGCCGACGGGCACGTCCGGCGCGGCGCGGCCGTGCACTCGGTGCGCGCGGTGCCGGCCGGGCAGCTCGCCACCGTGGCCGGCTGGGCCGACCGGCACGGGCTGCCGCTGCACGTGCACCTCTCCGAGCAGCCGGCCGAGAACGACGCCTGCCGGGCCGTGCACGGCCGCACCCCGGCCCGGTTGCTGGCCGAGCACGGCGTGCTGGGCCGGCACACCACCGCCGTGCACGCCACCCACCCGACCGCCGCCGACGTGGCGCTGCTCGGCGACAGCGGCACCGGGGTCTGCCTCTGCCCCACCACCGAGCGGGACCTGGCCGACGGGATCGGCCCGGCCCGCCGGATCGCCGAGGCGGGCAGCCCGCTCAGCCTGGGCAGCGACAGCCACGCCGTGGTGGACCTGTTCGAGGAGGCCCGCGCGGTGGAGCTGGACGAGCGGCTGCGCACCCGCAGTCGGGGTCACTTCACCGCCGCCGAGCTGCTCGCCGCCGCCACCGTCACCGGGCACGCGGCGCTCGGCTGGGGCGACGCCGGCCGGCTCGCCGCCGGCGACCGGGCCGACCTGGTGACGGTACGGCTGGACAGCGCCCGCACCGCCGGGGTGCCGCCGGCCGGCGTGTTCTTCGCCGCCACCGCGGCCGACGTGACGCACGTGGTGGTCGACGGGCGGCCCGTCGTCGCCGACGGCCGGCACCTCACCGTGGACGTCCCGACGGAGCTGCGGGACTCGATCGCGGCGGTCGCCCCATGATCGGCAGCCTGCTGGTGGACCGGATCGGCGAGCTGGTCACCAACGACGGCCGGAACGGCGACCCGCTGGGCGTCCGCCGGGACGCGGCCCTGTTGATCGAGGACGGCGAGGTGGCCTGGGTCGGGCCGGCCCGCTACGCGCCCGCCGCCGACCGGCGGATCGACGCCGCCGGCGCGGCCGTGCTGCCCGGCTTCGTGGACAGCCACGCCCATCTGGTCTTCGCCGGCGACCGGGCCGCCGAATTCGCCGCCCGGATGGCCGGCGAGCCCTACACCGGCGGCGGCATCCGCACCACCGTGGGCGCCACCCGGGCCGCCTCCGACGGTGAGCTGCGCGCCGCCGTGGGCCGGCTGCGCGCGGAGATGCTGCGGCAGGGCACCACCACGGTCGAGATCAAGAGCGGGTACGGGCTGACCGTCGCCGACGAGGCCCGCTCCCTGCGGATCGCCGCCGAGTTCACCGACGACACCACGTTCCTCGGCGCGCACGTGGTGCCCGCCGAGTACGCCGACCGTCCCGACGACTACGTGGGCCTGGTCTGCGGGCCGATGCTGGCCACCGCCGCGCCGTACGCCCGCTGGATCGACGTGTTCTGCGAACGCGGGGCGTTCGACGCCGACCACGCCCGGGCGATCCTCGCCTGCGGGCAGGCCGCCGGTCTGGGGGTGCGGCTGCACGCCAACCAGCTCGGCCCCGGGCCGGGCGTCCAACTCGGGGTGGAACTCGACGCGGCAAGCGTGGACCACTGCACCCACCTGTCCGACGCCGACGTCGACGCGCTCGCCGGCTCGGCGACGGTCGCCACGCTGCTGCCCGGGGCGGAGTTCTCCACCCGGTCGCCCTACCCGGACGCCCGCCGGCTGCTCGACGCCGGCGTCACCGTGGCGCTGGCGACCGACTGCAACCCCGGCTCGTCGTACACCTCGTCGATGCCGTTCTGCGTCGCGCTCGCCGTACGCGAGATGCGGATGACCCCGGCGGAGGCGGTGTGGGCCGCGACCGCCGGCGGGGCGGCGGCGCTGCGCCGCACCGACGTCGGCCGGCTGACCCCCGGGGCCCGGGCCGACCTGGTCGTGCTCGACGCCCCGACCCACCTGCACCTGGCCTACCGGCCGGGGGTGCCACTGATCCGCCAGGTTCTGCACAACGGAGTGCCACGATGACCACCGTCACCATCCTGCCCACCGGGGTCACCCCGGCCGACGTGCTCGCGGTCGCCCGCGGCACCGCCACGGTCCGGCTCGACCCCGCCGCCGTCGAGGCCATGGCGACCAGCCGATCCATCGTGGACGGCATCGAGGCCGCCGGCCGCCCGGTGTACGGCGTCTCGACCGGGTTCGGGGCGCTCGCCACCACAACCGTCGCGCCCGAACGACGGGCCGAGTTGCAGCACGCGCTGATCCGCTCGCACGCGGCCGGGGTGGGCGCGCCGATGCCCCGGGAGGTGGTGCGGGCCATGATGCTGCTGCGGGTACGCTCGCTCGCGCTCGGCCGCTCCGGCGTCCGCCCGCTCGTCGCCGAGGCCCTGGTCGACCTGCTCAACCACGAGATCACCCCGTGGGTGCCGGAGCACGGCTCGCTCGGCGCGTCGGGCGACCTGGCGCCGCTGGCGCACTGCGCGCTGGCGCTGCTCGGCGAGGGCTGGGTCCTCGGCCCGGCCGGGGAACGGCTCGACGCCGCCGAGGCGCTGCGCCGGGCCGGGCTGACGCCGATCGAGCTGGCCGCCAAGGAGGGGCTGGCGCTGATCAACGGCACCGACGGCATGCTCGGCATGCTGCTGCTGGCCGTGGCGGACGCCCGGCACCTGTTCGCCATGGCCGACGTCACCGCCGCGCTCGCCATCGAGGCCATGCTCGGCTCGGAACGGCCGTTCCGGCCCGAGTTGCACGCCATCCGCCCGCACCCCGGCCAGGCCGCCTCGGCCGCGAACATCCACCGGCTGTTGCAGGGCTCGGCGGTGATGGACTCGCACCGCGACGACCTGGCACACGCGGTGCAGGACGCGTACTCGATGCGCTGCGCGCCGCAGGTGGCCGGCGCGGCCCGGGACACGCTCGACTTCGTCGAGGTGGTGGCCGGCCGGGAGCTGCGGTCCGTGGTGGACAACCCGGTGGTGCTGCCGGACGGGCGGGTCGAGTCGACGGGCAACTTCCACGGCGCGCCGCTCGGCTTCGCCGCCGACTACCTGGCCATCGCCGCCGCCGAGGTGGGCGCGATCGCCGAACGCCGGGTGGACCGGCTGCTCGACGTGGCCCGCAACCGGGACCTGCCCGCGTTCCTCTCCCCCGACGCCGGAGTGAACTCCGGGCTGATGATCGCCCAGTACACGGCGGCCGGCATCGTCGCGGAGAACCGCCGGCTGGCCGCGCCCGCCTCGGTCGACTCGCTGCCCACCAGCGGCATGCAGGAGGACCACGTCTCGATGGGCTGGGCGGCCACCAAGAAGCTGCGCACCGTGCTGGACAACCTGACCAGCCTGCTCGCGGTGGAGCTGCTCGCCGCGGTACGGGGGCTGCAACTGCGCGCGCCGCTGGAGCCGTCCCCCGCCGGCCGGGCGGCGCTGGCCGCGCTCGGCGACACGATCGGCGCCCCCGGCCCCGACGTCTTCCTCGCCCCGCTGATGGAGGCGGCCCGCGAGGTGATCCGCACCCCGTCCCTGCGCACCGCCATCGAACACACCACCGGCCCCCTCACCTGAACCCCCACCCGCCTGATTCACGGAAAGAGTGGCTGTCCGGCGTCGGACAGCCACTCTTTCCGTGAATCAGCAGCGGGGGGTCAGGGGGTGGGCGGGAGCACCTTGGCGATCAGTTTGGCCAGGTCGCGTAGCGCCTTGCCGCGGTGGCTGACCGCATCCTTCTCCTCGGGCGTCAACTCGGCGTTGGTGCGGTCCTGACCGTCGCCCAGGAAGATCGGGTCGTAGCCGAAGCCGCCCTCGCCGCGCGGTGCGCGCAGCAGCCGACCGGACTGCCGGCCGTCGACCAGGTGCTCCTTGCCGCCGGGCAGCACCAGCGCCACCGTGCAGACGAAGGCCGCGCCGCGGTGCTCGTCCGGCACGTCGGCCACCTGGTCCAGCACGAGCTGGAGGTTGGCCCGGTCGTCGCCGTGCCGGCCCGACCAGCGGGCGCTGAACACGCCGGGCATGCCGTTGAGCGCGTCCACCGCGATGCCGGAGTCGTCGGCGATGGTCGGCAGGCCGGTGCGCCGGCAACCCTCCCGGGCCTTGATCAGCGCATTCTCGCCGAACGTGAGGCCGGTCTCCGGCAGCTCCGGATATTCCGCCACGTCGTCGAGGCCGATCAGGGCGACCCGGTGGGCGCCGAGCGCGCCGTCCAGGATCCGCTGCAACTCGACCAGCTTCTTACGGTTGCGGGTGGCCAGGAGCACCTTGTCGTCGGTCACAGGTTGAGCGCCTTCCGCTGCGCGTCGGCCAGTTCCAGGCAGCCCGCCACGCCCAGGTCGAGCAGCGCGTCGAGCTGGTCACGGGCGAAGACGCCCGCCTCGCCCGTCCCCTGCACCTCGACGAAGTCGCCGGTGCCGGTGCAGACCACGTTCATGTCCACCTCGGCGGTCACGTCCTCGGCATAGCAGAGGTCGAGCATCGGCTCGCCGCCGATCACGCCGACGCTGACCGCGGCCACCGAGCGGTGCATCACCTTCTCCACCCGGCCGGTGAGCGACTTGCGCTCGGCCAGCCAGGTGACCGCGTCGTACAGGGCGACGTACGCGCCGGTGATCGCCGCGGTGCGGGTGCCGCCGTCGGCCTGGAGCACGTCGCAGTCGAGCACCACCGAGTTCTCGCCCAACGCCTTGAGGTCGACGCAGGCGCGCAGGCTGCGGCCGATCAGCCGGGAGATCTCATGGGTCCGGCCGCCGACCTTGCCCCGGACGCTCTCCCGATCCGAGCGGGTGTTGGTGGCCCGGGGCAGCATCGCGTACTCGGCGGTCACCCAGCCCAGCCCGGAGCCCTTGCGCCAGCGCGGCACGCCCTCGGTGACGCTGGCCGTGCAGAGCACCCGGGTCGCGCCGAACTCGACGAGCACCGAACCCTCCGGATGGGTGCTCCAGCCCCGGGTCAGCGTCACCGGTCGGAGTTGGTCGGGCCGCCGCCCGTCAGGTCGCGCCATGCCTGCACCCTATGCGGTGCGGTGATCGCACCGCCCGCGGGTGCCGACCCCGGTCACGCCGGCTGCCGCCCGGCGGTCGGCGCACCGGCCAGCACGGCCTCGTAGTGCCCGATCAACTCGTCCCCGACCGCGTCCCAGCTACGCCGGGCCACCGCCGCGCGGGCCGCCGCGCCGAACCGGGCCCGGCGCGACGGATCGGCCGCCAACTCGGCCACGGCGGCGGCCAGCGCCGCGCCGTCGTCCGGCGGCACCAGCAGCCCGGTCACCCCCGACTCGACCAGATCCACCGGACCGCCGCTGGCCGGCGCCACCACGGGTACGCCGCTCGCCGCAGCCTCCTGGAGCGTCTGCCCGAACGTCTCGTGCGGTCCGGTGTGGACGAAGACGTCGAGGCTGGCGTACACCTCGGCAAGCGCGTCGTCGCGTCGCACACCGAGGAACCGGGCCGCCGGAAGCGCGCGTTCGAGCTGCCGCCGGGCCGGTCCGTCGCCGACCACCACCACCCGCACCCCGGGCAGGTCAATGGTCGCCGCCAGCAGTTCCACCCGCTTCTCCGGGGCGAGCCGGCCGACGTAGCCGACCAGCAGTTCGCCGCCCGGTGCGAGAGTCGCGCGGAGGCGAACGCTCCGCCGCGCCGGGTGGAACCGGACCGCGTCCACGCCGCGCCGCCACAGCCAGATCCGGCGTACCCCGTGGCTGATCAGATCCGCCGCGGCCCGGGTGGACGGCGCCAGGGTGCGCTGCGCGGAGTTGTGGATCTCGCGGATCCGTCGCCACGCGGCGGCCTCGCCCCACCCCACCCGGTACGCCCGCGCGTAGGCCGCCACGTCGGTCTGGTAGACCGCGACGGCGGGCAGTCCGTGCCGGGCGGCCACCGAGGCCCCCGCCGCGCCCAGCACGAACGGGCTGGCCAGGTGGACCACGTCGGGCCGGTGCCCGAGCAGCGCGCCGGTCAGCCCGACGCGCGACACGCCGAGCCGGAAGCCCTGGTAGCGGGGCAGGGGCACGCTCGGGATACGCACCACCGGATAGGCGTGGTGGTCGACCCGCCGCCGCCGGCCGCCGGCCGGGGCGGGCGCGACCACCAGGGGCTCGTGACCCCGGGCGACCAGGTGCTCGGCGGCCCGGACGACCGAGTGCGCCACGCCGTTCACGTCCGGCGGGAACGACTCGGTGACAATGGCGATCCGCATGGCCCGAGGGTGCGGGCCGCACGGATGCGGCAGGCGACCGCACGCTGACCGGCCGGCGAACACTGCGGCAACGCACGGGCCGGCCACCGGTCAGATGTCGTAACCGGCGCCCGCCCGGACCACCTCGATCGGCCCGGCGTACGCACCGACCGCCGACTCGACGGTGTGCGACTCGCTGCCCCACGCGGGGACGAGATGGGTGAGCAGCAGCCGGCCCACGCCCGCCTTGGTGGCCGCCTCACCGGCCTCCCGGCCGGTCAGGTGCAGATCCGGCGGGTTGTCCATCCCGTCCAGGTAGCTGGCCTCGCAGAGGAACACGTCGGCGTCCTGGGCCAGCCGCAGCAACGCCTCGCAGGGAGCCGTGTCGGCGGAGTAGCAGAACACCCGGCCGCCGTGCTCCAGCCGCACCCCGTACGTCTCGACCGGGTGGTTCATCCGGTCCACGGTCACGGTGAACGGGCCGATCGGGAACGTGCCGGGCTGGAGGCCGTAGAACTGGTAGACGTCCTCGACCGTGGCGTCCTCCTGCCCGTACGCGGCGGCCAGCCGGTCCGGCGCGCCGGAGGGCGCGTACATCGGCAGCGGCGGGTACGGGCCGTCCGGCGCGTACCGGCGTACCACCACGTAGTTCACCGCGTCGAACATGTGGTCGCAGTGCAGGTGGGTGAGGAGGATGGCGTCGGGGGCGTGCAGCCCGACGTAGCGCTGGAGCGTGGAGAGCGATCCCGCTCCGAAGTCGATCAGGAGGCGGAACCCGTCGGCCTCCATGAGGTAGGCCGAGCAGGGCGATTCGGGACCCGGGAAGCTGCCCGCACAGCCAAGGACGGTCAGTCGCATCCGGTTGCCTCGATCTCACCGTGGGTAGTCGACGCATCGGCAGCCGCCCCGCCGTTGATCTCCACCGACGCGCTCGCCACGCTGCGCAGCCTACGCGGCAGCCCGCGCTGGCAAGAATCATCTGGCGGAAGTTGTCATCAACGTGACACCCATACACGTCCGGATCCGGCACGCCGCGACGGTCCGGCCGGAGGCGTACCCGCCGGCCGGACCGTCGCCGGCCGTCAGGCCCAGAGTTGACCGTCGAGCGCGTCCTCGGCGTCCGCGAGCGTTCCGCCGTACGCGCCGGTGGAGAGGTATTTCCACCCGCCGTCGCAGACCACGAACGCCACGTCGGCGCGGCGGCCGTCGCGGACCGCCTCGTGCGCCACGGCCAGCGCGGCGTGCAGGATCGCGCCGGTGGAGAACCCGGCGAAGATCCCCTCCACCTCGACGAGCTGCCGGGTGCGCAGCACCGCGTCCCGGGTGCCCACCGAGAAGCGCCGGGAGAGCACCCCGGCGTCGTACAGCTCCGGCACGTAGCCCTCGTCGATGTTGCGCAGGCCGTAGACCAGCTCGCCGTACCTCGGCTCGGCGGCCACGATCTGGATGCCGTCGACCTTCTCGCGCAGGTAACGCCCGGTGCCCATCAGCGTGCCGGTGGTGCCGAGCCCGGCCACGAAGTGGGTGACGCCGGGCAGGTCGTGCAACAGCTCCGGGCCGGTCGTCTCGTAGTGCGCCCGGGCGTTCGCCTCGTTGCCGTACTGGTAGAGCATCACCCAGTCCGGGTGCTCGGCGGAGATCTGCTTCGCCGTGGCGACGGCCTGGTTCGAACCGCCGGCGGCCGGCGAAAAGATGATCTCGGCACCGTACATCCGGAGCAACTGCACCCGCTCGGTGGAGACGTTCTCCGGCATCACGCAGACCAGCCGATAGCCGCGCAGCTTCGCCACCATGGCCAGCGAGATGCCGGTGTTGCCGCTGGTCGGCTCCAGGATGGTGTCGCCGGCGCGCAGCCGACCCGCCTCCTCGGCCGCCCGCACCATGAACAGGGCCGCCCGGTCCTTGATGCTGCCGGTCGGGTTCCGGTCCTCCAGCTTCGCCCAGAGCCGCACCGGCGGCGCCCCGTCGGGCACCGTCGGCGACAGTCGGGGCAGGCCGACCAGCGGCGTGCCGCCACAGGCGTCGAGCAGGCTGTCGTACCGCGCCATGCCGGCCGCCCTCAGCGGGCGGCGGTGGCGCGCGTGGAGACCGCGTGCGAGGCGATCGCGGCCGCCGCCGCGAAGCCGAACGCGCCCCCGGCCACCGCCGGCAGGATCGTCACGCTGTCGCCGTCGGTGAGCTTCGCGTCGAGCGCGCCCAGGAAGCGGACGTCCTCGTCGTTGACGTAGACGTTGACGAACCGGTGCAGCGCGCCGGCGTCGGTGACCAGCCGGCCCCGCAGGCCGGCGTGCCGGGAGTCCAGGTCGGCGAGCAGGTCGGCGAGCGTGTCGCCACTGCCCTCGACGACCTTCGCGCCGCCGGTGTAGCTGCGCAGGATGGTGGGGATGCGAACCTCGATGGCCATGGTGTCTCGTGCTCCTCGTTCAGGATCGTGCCGGGTGACGGGAAGGGAAGGTGTGCCGGTGCGCTGGGGGTCAGCGGCCGGAACACTCGTAGTCGACCGTCGCCGGGCTCTGCCCGAACATGTAGGACTGGACGGCGTTCGGATCCACGGCGGCGTCCACGATCTCGACCGGCTCCTCGGTCACGACGCCGTCGACGATCCGGAAGGACCGGATCTCCTCGGTGTCGGGCTCGCGCGTCGAGACGAGCAGGTAGTGCGCACCCGGCTCGCCGGCGAAGGAGACGTCCGTGCGGGACGGGTAGGCCTCCGTCGCGGTGTGCGAGTGGTAGATGACGACCGGTTCCTCGTCGCGGTCGTCCATCTCGCGCCACACCCGCAGATGCTCCATCGAGTCGAACTCGTAGAAGGTCATCGAGCGGGCGGCGTTCTCCATCGGGATGTGCCGGGTCGGGGTGTCGCTGCCGGCGGGGCCGGCGACCACGCCGCACGCCTCGTCCGGGTGGTCCCGACGCGCGTGGGCGACGATCGCGTCGATGATCGACCGGTCGATGCTCAGCACGCCGACCAGACTAGCGCCTGGCCGTGCCGGGCGGCGAGGTGGTGACCGTCACCACTCAGTCGACAAGCGCGTTGAGCAGGGACTCCTGGAGATATCCGAGATAGGCGTAGACCGACAGTTGGAACACCCGGGACGAAGCCGGGTCGGCGGCGACCGCGTCGTCGAGCTCCTCACCCAGATCGGTGCCGTCCTTGATCTCCAGCCGGACGCCCATGGCCAGCCGGGCGTCGTTGAGCGCCCGCAGCCACGCCTCGGCCGCCTCCGCGTCCAGCCGCACCTCGCCGCCGGCGTCGCCGTCGGGCAGCGCGGCGAGGACCGCACCCGCCTGATCGATCTTCGCGGTCTTCAGGTCGCCCTCGGTGTAGCGACGGAACTCGGCGGTGCCGGCGTCGTCGTCCGGGTAGACCTCGGGGAACAGCCGGCCGACCACCGGGTCGCCGTGGTCGAACCCGTCGGTCAGCAGGCCGACCACCTCGGAGGCGACCTTGCGCAGCACCCGCGCCTCGTCGACCGCGAAACTCGCCACGTAGTGGTCGCCCCGGCGGCGGAACATGCTCATGAGCGTTCCACCGTCGCCCACAACCCGTAGGCGTGCAGCTGGGCCGCGTCGTGCTCCATCCGCTCCCGGGCCCCGCTGGAGACCACCGCCTTGCCCTTGTGGTGCACGTCCAGCATGAGCTGCTCCGCCTTCTCCCGGCTGTATCCGAACAGCTTCTGGAAAACCCAGGTCACGTACGTCATCAGGTTGACCGGATCGTCCCAGACGATGGTCACCCACGGCCGGTCGGGGACCGGCACCTCTTCGGTGTCCGGCGTCTCGACCGGCGCAACCTGTGGAGCCGCCATGCCCCCCATCGTGCCACCGGATCCGCCGAACCGATGAACCGGAACGGCGCGGCGGTCCGGATCGCCCGCCCGGAGCGGTCGCGCGGGCCCGGGGCCCCGCGCGGCGGCCCCGGCCTCAGGCAAGCAGGATGCCGTTGTCGACAGCATCGGCGAGCACCACGCCCAGCGAGAGACGGATCACCTCGAAGCGGCGGGACACCTCGCGGGACAGTTCGAGTTCGACCTCGCGCAGCGCGCGCTGCGCCCAGGACCGGGCCACGTTCGGGTCGTCGTTGCCGGGCGCCCGCCAGTGCTGCCAGCACCCGCCGTTGAGCGCCACCCCGACCGGCGGGAGCACCTCGTCACGCTCCGCGCCGGGCAGGCCGGCCAGCGCGTCCAGGGCGCCGGCGCCGGCCAACCCGGCGACCCCGGCCGAGCTGGTGACCAGGAGCACGCGGTCCAGCTCCCGGCCGTCCGGGTGGTCGGCCAGGCCCCAGCGCACCGCGCGGGTGATCCGCAGGCGCACGCCCTCGGCGAGCGGCGCGCCGAAGACCCGGGCGGCGGCGTCGTCGACGATGCTCCGGACCGCCTCGTCGCACTGCGCGGTGGCGAGCATCGACAACGCCTCCAGCTCGCGGTCGAGCAGTTGCGGCAGGCCGCCGCAGCCGACCCCGAAGACGATCTCCTGCACCACCCGGAGATGGATGTCGGCCAGTGCCAGCGCGAGGTGCTGGCGGATCCGCTGGGCGCAGGAGCGCGCCCGGCGGTGGATCCGGTCGCCCAGCTCGGTCGGGTCGACCCCGGCCAGCACCGGCACCCGGCCGTGCGCGCCGGGCGGCTCGGGCGGCCGGGCGCCGGCGCGGCGCAGCCCCTCGTCGGCGGCCCACCCGACCAGCGCGCGGCGCAGGTTCGGCAGTTCGGCCCGCCGGCCGGGGAACCATCGGGCCGACGCGAGCGCGGGCACCGCGGCCAGCAACGCCGCACGGTGGGCCGCGATGGAGACCCCCACCGGGTCGAGCCGACCGGCGGGGCCGAGCGGGCCGGACCGGGCGGGCGACGGCACGGACGCCCCCGTGCCCTCCGCCGTCGTGCCGTCCGCCGGCGCCGCCCGGCCGGTCACGCCGGGGGTGACGGCGAAGAACACCGCGACCCGGGCCCGCGCCACCTCGGCCAGCAGGTGCAGCTCGGCCGCACTGAACGCCTGGTCGGCGGAGATCACGAAGAGCAGTGCGCCGGCCCGGCCGACGGCGTCGCGCAGCACCCGGCCGCCGGCCGCGCCGAGGGTGGCGGTGTCCGGCGGGTCGAGCACCGCGAAGTGCCGCAGCAGCGGGTCGGGCAGGCTGAGCTCGACCCGGCGCGGCGGCCGGGCCAGCGCGGGGCCGGCGGCGAGCGGGTCGGCGCCGTACGAGTGCGGCTGGCGGTAGCCGGGGACGTAGGCCGCGCGGGTGGCGACCTTGGCGTGGTTGATCAGCAGGTAGCTGCCGGCGGGCACGACGAGCGTGCCGGCGTCCGACCCGAGCAGGCCGGCGATCAGCTCACGGCGGCCCGCGCCGGCCGGCCCGGCCACCACGACGGCGAGCGGCTCGCCCGGCCCGGGTTCCACCGCGCCGAGCCGGGTCGGCAGCGGGGCGCACCGCGACGGCTCGCCGCGCCCGCCGTGCTCGGGCACGTCGACCGAGGGGAGCGGACCTGGCCTCATCAGGTGGCCTCCCGGTCAGGCGGCCGGCGCATCAGCGCGGTCGCGGATTTTCCCGGCCAAACGGATGCTGGAAGCCTACGGGTGTCGGGCATCCGACAGCGAACGCATCCGGTACTCACGAGTAATGGACAGATTACTCAACTTCGCTGCGTGACGACGCGCACGCCTACGGCACACCATCGATATGCTGCACCGATGACCAGGTGGGAGTTCGTCGGCCGAGCGGATGAACTCAACCGGTTGTCGTCGGCGGTCGGTGGCCCGCACGGAAGCGGGCTGTTCTTCAGCGGTGACGCGGGCGTCGGCAAGAGCCGGCTGCTGCGCGAAGGGGTGGCCGCGCTCTCCCCCGAGCGGCACGCCGTCTGGTCGGTCGCGGCCAGCGCCACCACCGCCGCCCTGCCGTTCGGCGGGCTGGTCCAGGTGCTCCCCGAGCCGCAGCCGCAGGGCCTCTCCCCCGCCGGCATCCTGCGCTGGGCGGTGAACCTGCTCCAGGAGCAGGCCGCCGGCCGGCCCATCGTGCTCGCCGTCGACGACGCGCACCTGCTCGACCCGCCGTCCGCCGCGCTGGTGCACCTGATCGCCCGCTCGGAGAACGCCACAGTGGTCGGCACGCTGCGCAACGGCGAGCAGGTCCCGCTGCCGATCCGCGCCCTGTGGACCGACGACCTGGTCGAGCTGGTCGAGCTGGGGCCGCTCGGCCGTCGCGAGACCACCGGTCTGCTCGCCGCCATCCTCGGCGGCCCGGTCGACGCCGGCTCGTCCGAGCGACTGTTCCGGCTCTCCGCCGGCAACCCGCTGCTGCTGCGCGAGCTGGTGCTCGCCGCCGACGGCGAGCTCACCCGCACGTACGGGATCTGGAAGTGGACCGGCCGGCTGGAGTTGGCACCCAGCCTCACCGACCTGATCGACACCCGGATCGGCCAACTCACCCCCGGTGTCCGGGCGGTGGTGGAGCTGGTCGCCTTCGGCGAGCCGTTGGGCCTGCACCTGCTGCAACAGGCGGTCGAGCCGACCGACGTGGAGGTGGCCGAGGAACGCGGGCTGATCGCCATGGTCCGCGACGACCGGCGGCTCAACGTCCGCCTGGCCCACCCGCTCTACGGCGAGGTGATGCGCCGCCACTGCCCGGTCAGCCGCACCCGGCGGCTCCAGGCCACCCTCGCCGACCTGCTGGAGCAGGTCGGCAAGCGCCGCCGCGACGACCTGCTGCGGGTCGCGGTCTGGCGACTCGACTCGGGTACGGCGCAGAACGTGGCGCTGCTGCTCGACGCGGCCACCCAGGCCTTCGGCCGGTACGACGTGCCGCTGGCCACCCGGCTGGCCCGGGCGGCCCTGGAGGCCGGCGGCGGCACGGACGCGGCCGAGTTGCTCGCCACCATCCTGATGTTCGGCGACCGGCCGGAGGAAGCCCTCCGGGTGCTCGACCAGGTCGCCGGGGAGATCCGCGACGACCGGCGACGCAGTCGCTGGCTGACCGTCCGGGGCATGGTCGGCTACTGGGGTCTCAACCGGGAGTCCACAGTGGAGGAGATCGCCGCCCGGGGCGACGAGCTGGCCGACCCCGCCGACCGGGCCCGGGTGCGCGCCTTCGAGGCCACCATGCGGCTGCACCGGCTGGACCTCGACGTCGCGGTGCGGCTGGCCCAGGAGGTGCTGGACCGCCCGGCCGCCCCGATGGCCGCCCGGGAACTGGCCCGGTGCACCCTCGCCCACCTCCAGGCCGCTCAGGGACAATGCCGGCGCAGCGCCACCGCGATCGCCCGGGTGCAGGCCGAGGCGGCGTGCTGGCGGTCCGACATGCCCTACCTCCAGCTCGCCATGGAACTGGCCCGGGGCACCCGGCTGGCGCTCTCCGGCGACCTCGCCGGCATCGACGCGATCGTCGCCGACGAGTTCGCCGACCTGGCCGGCGCCGGTGACTTCCGGCTCGGCACCGGCTACCTGGCCATCCTCCAGGCGTACGCGGCGCGGCTGCGCGGGCGCGGCGACGACGCGCTCAAGACCAGCCTGGGCGCCTGCGCGGTGCTCGCCACCAGCCGGGTCTACGCCGGCCTGGCCCACGCCGAACGCGCGCAGGCCGCCGCGCTGCGCGGGGACGCCGTCCACGCGGCCGAGGCGATGGCCGAGGCGGACCGGACGCACGCGCCCGGGATGGCTGTCCTCTATCCGTGGCTGGAACAGGCCCGGGGCGCGGCGCAGGCGGCGGCCGGCGACCTGCCGGGCGCCACCAAGCACCTCTGCGCACTGGCCGACCGGCTGCGGGAGGACGGCCTCGCCGGCCACGAGTTGCTCGTCCTGCTCGACCTGGTCCGGCTGGACCAGGCCGCCGCGCCGGTCGGGCCGACCTGCACCGACGGCGGCCGGCGCAGCGTGGCGCAACGCCTGACGGAGCTGTCCGAACAGATCGACGGCGCGCTGCCGCCGCTGGTCGCCCGCTACGGTCGAGCCGCGCTCGACGGCTCCCCGGACGACCTGCTCGCGGTGGCCGACGGCTTCGCCGCCCGGGAGCTGGTCGTCTACGCCGCCGAGGCGACCGCGATGGCGCTGTGCCGGATACGCGAGGCGCGGGCCGGCGCGACCGGGCCGGCCCGGGAACGCCTCGCCGACCTGCTGCGCCGCTGCGACGACATCTCCACCCCGGCGCTGCGGCTGCTCCGCCCGGCGCTCAGCGACCGGGAGTGGGAGATCGCCCACCTCGCCGCCGGCGGGTCGACCAGCCGGGCCATCGCCGAGCGGCTCTATCTCTCCACCCGCACCGTGGAGAACCACCTCCAGCGGGTCTACAGCAAGTTGGGCGTCACCCGCCGCAGCGAGCTGGGGGCGGCGTTGCGGTCGATGCCGGGGCACGACGGCGCGGATCCGGCGTGAACTCTAGGCTGGGGTGGTGAGCACCCTTCGCCCCGCGCTGCTGACCGACCAGTACGAGCTGACCATGGTCAGCGCCGCGCTCTCCGACGGCACCGCCGACCGCCACTGCGTCTTCGAGGTGTTCAGCCGGCGGCTACCGGCCGGCCGCCGGTACGGGGTGGTCGCCGGCACCGGCCGACTCGTCGAGATGATCCGCGACTTCCGCTTCGACCCGGCCGAGATCGACTTCCTCCGTCGCACCGGCGTGGCCGACGAGCGGACCGCGCGGTGGCTCGCCGACTACCGCTTCACCGGTGACGTCGACGGCTACGCCGAGGGCGAGTTGTTCTTCCCCGGCTCGCCGATCCTCACCGTCTCGGGCACGTTCGCCGAGTGCGTGCTGTTGGAGACGCTGGTGCTGTCGGTGCTCAACCACGACTGCGCGGTCGCCGCCGCCGCGGCCCGGATGGTCACCGCCGCCCGGGGCCGGGCGCTGATCGAGATGGGCTCCCGCCGGGCGCACGAGGAGGCCGCGGTCGCCGCCGCCCGCTCGGCCTACCTGGCCGGGTTCCGGTTCACCTCCAACCTGGCCGCCGGGCAGCGCTACGGCATCCCGACCGCCGGCACCGCCGCGCACGCGTTCACCCTGCTGCACGACGACGAGCGGGCGGCGTTCGCCTCCCAGGTGGCCACGCTGGGCAAGGACACCACCCTGCTGGTCGACACGTACGACATCGCCCAGGGCATCCGCAACGCCATCGCGGTGGCCGGCCCGGAGCTGCGGGCGGTCCGGATCGACTCGGGCGACCTCGCGGTGATCGCCCAGCAGTCCCGCGAGCTGCTCGACTCGCTCGGCGCCACCGAGACGAAGATCATCGTCTCCGGCGACCTGGACGAGTACGCGATCGCGTCGCTCGCCGCCGAACCGGTGGACATGTACGGCGCGGGCACCGCGGTGGTCACCGGCTCGGGCGCACCCACCGCCGGCCTGGTCTACAAGCTGGTCGAGGTGGCGGGGCGGCCGGTGGTCAAGCGCTCCGAGCACAAGGCCACCATCGGCGGCCGGAAGGTGGCCGTCCGCCGGCACAAGCCGACCGGCACCGCCACCGAGGAAGTCATCGTGCCGCAGGGCGTACCGGACCGGCAGCCCAACGACCGGCTGCTCCAGCACTCGTACGTGGTGTCGGGCGAGCCGGTGGCGCTGCCCGCGCTGGACGAGTCCCGGGATCACCTGCGCCAGTGCCTCATCTCCATCCCGTGGGAGGGGCTGAAGCTCTCCGCCGGCGACCCGGCCGTTCCGGTGACCGTCGTACCCGCGACCTGAGGAGGACCGACCAGATGGCGAACGCCCTGATCATCGTGGACGTGCAGAACGACTTCTGCGAGGGCGGCTCCCTCGCCGTCGGCGGCGGGGCCGGGGTGGCCGGCGGCATCTCCCGGCTGCTCGCCGCCGAGCCGGACCGCTGGGACCACGTGGTCGCCACCAAGGACTACCACGTCGACCCGGGGGCGCACTTCGGTGATCCGCCGGACTTCGTCGACTCCTGGCCCCGGCACTGCGTGGTCGGCACGTCCGGCTCCGAGTTCCACCCGGAGCTGGAGACCGGCCGGGTCGAGGCGATCTTCCACAAGGGCGAGCACGCGGCCGCGTACTCCGGTTTCGAGGGGCACGCGCCCGACGGCGAGTGCCTGGCCGACTGGCTGCGCCGCCACGACGTGGACCGGGTCGACGTGGTGGGGGTCGCCACCGACCACTGCGTCCGCGCGACCGCGCTGGACGCGGCGCGGGAGGGTTTCCGCACCACCGTGCTGCTGGAGCTGACGGCCGCAGTCGCCCCGGACACGCTCGACGTGGCGCTGCGTGCGCTCGACGGCGCCGGCGTGGAGCTGGTCGGCGAGCCTGTGATCAGGGCCGCTTGACCGGGTAATCGCCTGCGGCTGTCGTACCCCCGCCCAGAGTGGGCCCGCGCTGCCCTTCCCGGTGCTGCTGCCCACCGCGTCCCTGGCCGGGCTGCTCGCCCTGCCGGTCCTCCACCGCGGTTCCCGCCCCCACCCTCGCGCATTGATCATGAAGTTGGCGGCGACGGATCGGGCGCGGAGTGCCGCCTACTTCATGATCAACGCTGCGAGTGGTGCGGGGGGGGCCAGCGGCGGGGTTGCTGATCAGCGCTGGTCGAGGTTGCCGGCGGTGTCCTCCTGGTAGCTGGCACCACCGTTGGTCTCGCTGGTCAGCGGCTTGGCACCACCCTCGGGGGGGCCGGCCAGGCTCTGCTGCCCGGCGGCCAGCTCCGGGAACTTCGCGTCGAAGGCGGGCCGCTCGGAGCGGATCCGCGGCATCCGGTCGAAGTTGCGCAGCGGCGGCGGGCAGGAGGTGGCCCACTCCAGCGAGTTGCCGTGCCCCCAGGGGTCGTCGACCTCGACCACCGGGCCGGTCTTGTACGACTTCCAGCAGTTCCAGATGAACGGCAGGGTCGAGATGCCGGTGATGAACGCGCCGATGGTGGAGACCATGTTCAGCCCGGTGAAGCCGTCGTCGGCCTGGTAGTCGGCGTAGCGGCGGGGCATGCCCTCGGCGCCCAGCCAGTGCTGCACCAGGAACGTGGTGTGGAAACCGATCATGGTCAGCCAGAAGTGGATCTTGCCGAGTCGCTCGTCGAGCATCCGGCCGGTCATCTTCGGGAACCAGAAGTAGATGCCGGCGAAGACGGCGAACACGATGGTGCCGAACAGCACGTAGTGGAAGTGTGCCACCACGAAGTACGAGTCGTGCAGGTGGAAGTCGATGGGCGGGCTGGCCAGCAGCACCCCGGTCAGGCCGCCGAAGAGGAACGTGACCAGGAAGCCGATGGCCCACAGCATCGGCGTCTCGAAGCTGATCTGGCCGCGCCACATGGTGCCGATCCAGTTGAAGAACTTCATCCCGGTGGGCACCGCGATCAGGTAGCTCAGGAAGCTGAAGAACGGCAGCAGCACCTGACCGGTGGCGAACATGTGGTGCGCCCACACGCTCATCGACAGCGCGGCGATCGCGACGGTGGCGGCGACCAGGCCCTTGTAGCCGAAGATCGGCTTACGGGAGAACACCGGGATGATCTCGGTGATGATGCCGAAGAACGGCAGCGCGACGATGTAGACCTCGGGGTGCCCGAAGAACCAGAACAGGTGCTGCCACAGCATCGGCCCGCCGGTGGCCGGGTCGTACACGTGCGCGCCGATGATGCGGTCGGCGGCGAGCGCGAACAGCGCGGCGGCCAGCAGCGGGAAGACCAGGATCGCCAGCAGGCTGGTGACCAGCATGTTCCAGGTGAAGATCGGCATCCGGAACATGGTCATGCCCGGGGCGCGCAGGGTCAGGATCGTGGTGATCAGGTTGACCGCGCCGAGGATGGTGCCCAGACCGGAGATGGCCAGGCCGACCACCCACATGTTGGCGCCGACGCCCGGGGAGTGCTCGACGGTGCTCAGCGGCGTGTAGGCCGTCCAGCCGAAGTCGGCCGCCCCGCCGGGGCTGATGAAGCCGGCCACGGCCAGCGTGCCGCCGAAGAGGTAGAGCCAGTAGGCGAACGCGTTGAGCCGGGGGAACGACACGTCGGGCGCGCCGATCTGCAGCGGCACCACGTAGTTCGCGAAGGCGAACACGATCGGCGTCGCGAAGAACAGCAGCATGATCGTGCCGTGCATGGTGAAGAGCTGGTTGTACTGCTCGGGCGACAGGAACTGCAGGCCCGGCCGCGCCAGCTCGGCGCGCATGATCAGGGCCATCAGACCGCCGATCATGAAGAACGCGAACGCGGTGACCATGTACATGATCCCGATCTGCTTCGCGTCCGTGGTGCGCAGCAGCCGCGCGATGGCCGACCCCTTGACCGGCTCGCGGACCGGCCAGGGCCGGGTCACGACCGGCTTGGGTGCGACGGTGGTCACGAGTGGCCTCCGGTTCTGGGTTGTCCCGCTCGGCGCGCTGGTCATCGGCGCAGCCGTCATCCGCAAGGAGGATAGTCCCCGGTAGGTGGCCCCGCCGCGTGGGGTGGGCGGCTACGATCTTCGCCTTCCTACAGCGGCCCGGTGAGGAGCCGGTAGTGCTCGCCGAAGATCCGCCCGCCGCGCCCGCGCAGCACCGGGTCGCGCAGCGCCGGCGGCACGTCGCGGGTGCGGTTGCGGTCCCGGGTCCGGTCCCGCACCCAGCGGGTACGCGGCCGGCGGCGACTCTCGTACGCGATCAGCGCGGCGTCGACACTGCCGGCGGCCCGAAGCGACTCGGCGAGCACGACGGCGTCCTCCAGCGCCATCGCGGCGCCCTGGGACAGGGTCGGCGCCACGGCGTGAGCGGCGTCACCGACCAGCAGGACGCGGCCGTGTGACCATCGCCCCAGCTCGACCTCCTCGGTGCGCTCCACGTGCACCGTCTCGAGCGCGGCGAGAACCTCGGGCACCGGCCCGCCGTAGTCGCCGAACAGCTCGCGGAGCCGGGCGAGCGGGTCGGCCGGCAGGACGCTGCCCGCCTCGTCCGCATAGCAGTAGAGCCGGCCGGCGCCGAGCGGCACGACCAGGAAGCCGGCCCGCTGGCCGAGCAGGGCGGTCCAGTCGGCGACGTGCGGGCCGCCGCGCACGAGGGCGCGGTAGACCACCTGCCCGGCCGGTCGGGGCGGCCCACCGAGCGCGGCCAGGGTGCGCACCGCGGAGCGCGGCCCGTCCGCGCCGACGACCAGGTCGTACTCTCCGCCGGTGCCGTCGGTGAAGCCGACCGCGACGCCGCCCGGGAACGGTTCGACGGTGCTCACCTCGGCGCCGTGGCGGACCGCGCCGCCGGCCCCGGTGAGCAGGACCCGGTGCAGCTCGGCCCGGGGCAGGGCCCGGCACTCCCCCACGCCGGCCCAGAGCGCGTCGAGGTCCACCTCGCACAGCGGCGCTCCGGCGGCGTCGAGGAAGCGTTGCCGGTGGATCACCTCGCCGAGCGGTCGCAGCGGACCGTCGAGGTCGAGCCGGCGCATCGCCCGGGCCGCGTTGCCGGGAAGGTAGAGGCCGGTGTCGGTGCGCTCGGTGGGTGGCAGGCGCTCGGTGACGTCGGGCCGGAATCCGGCGAGGCGCAACGCCCGGGCCACGGCGAGGCCGGCGATGCCCGCGCCGACGACGAGGATGCGTGCGGGAGAACCACCCATCGTGGGGTACGCCTCCGGAGGGGGGTCGGGACGCGTTGGAGGCAAGACACTACTCGCCGCAATCAGGCGACGGAAGTGTCCGGCGACCCTTTCGCATGCTTCTTAACCGGTTCAGTTGCACAACGGTTTCAGACATGTAAATGTGTTCCTGAGCATGGGAGCGCTCCCGCACGTACCCCCCGTCAGCCCCGGCGCCTGGGCGCCGAACCAAGGAGCATCATGAAGCGTTCACTCAGAGCCCTCGCCGCGGCCGGCCTGCTGGCCGCCGGCAGCATCGTCGCCGTCGCGCTCGGCGGCACCGCTTCGGCCGACACCCAGATCTGCGAGCAGTACGGCTCCACCACCATCGGCGGCAAGTACGTGGTGCAGAACAACCGCTGGGGCACGAGCGCCCAGCAGTGCATCAACGTCACCTCGACCGGCTTCTCCATCACCCGGGCGGACGGCTCCGCGCCGACCAACGGGGCGCCGGTCTCGTACCCGTCGGTCTTCGTGGGCTGCCACTACACCAACTGCTCGCCCGGCACCAACCTGCCGGTCCAGGTGAAGAACATCAGCAGCGCGCCGGCCAGCATCAGCTACAACTACGTCAGCGGCGCGATCTACGACGCCGCCTACGACATCTGGCTCGACCCGTCGCCCAAGCGCGACGGCGTGAACCAGATGGAGATCATGATCTGGCTCAACCGGCAGGGTCCGATCCAGCCCATCGGCTCCCCGGTCGGCAACGCCAACATCGCCGGCCGGAGCTGGGAGGTCTGGCGGGGCAGCAACGGCTCCAACAACGTCATCTCCTACGTGGCGCCGTCCGCCGTGTCCAGCTTCAGCTTCGACGCGTTGGCGTTCATCAACGACACCCGCAACCGGGGCGCGATCACCAACGACTGGTACCTGACCAGCATCCAGGCCGGCTTCGAGCCGTGGCAGGGCGGGGTCGGGCTGGCGGTCAACTCGTTCTCGCAGAGCGTCAACACCGGTGGCAACCCGCCGCCCACCAGCACGCCGCCGACCACCACCCCGCCGCCCTCCGGCAACGCGGCCTGCACGGTGACCTACAAGGCGAACGCGTGGAACAACGGCTTCACCGCCGACGTGACGGTCAAGAACACCGGCAACAGCACCATCAACGGCTGGACGATGAACTACAACCTGCCGTCCGGGCAGACGATCACCGGCGCGTGGAACGCCACCGTGACGCAGAGCGGCTCGGCGGTGACCGCCCGGAACCTCAGCTACAACGGCACGCTGTCACCCGGCGCGTCGACCAGCTTCGGCTACCAGGCCACGCTGAACGGCAGCTACTCCTCGCCGAGCAGCTTCACCCTCAACGGCACCACCTGCGCCCGGGGCTGACCACCGGAGCGCACGGCGGGGCGCGGTCCGCATCGGACCGCGCCCCGCGCCGCACCTCGGGTCAACCGCCGAGCGCGTCGATGTCGCGCATCTCCTCGGCGGTCAGCGAGAACCCGAACACGTCGGCATTGGCCCGGATCCGCTCCGGCGTGACCGACTTCGGAATCACCACGATCTCGTGGTCGATGTGCCAGCGCAGCACCACCTGCGCGGGCGAGACGCCGTGCGCCTGGGCGATGCGGACCAGCACCGGGTCGGACAGGTCGCTGGTCTTGAACGGGCTGTAACCCTCCAGCGCCACCCCCCGGTCCCGGTGCGCCACGTGTGTCTGCCGGTCGTACAGCGACGGGCTCCACCGGATCTGGTTGAGCGCGGGCGTCTCCTCGGTCGCCTGGATCAGCTCGTCGAGCTGCCCGATCGAGTAGTTGCTCACGCCGACCGCGCGGGCCAGGTTCTCGTCCCGGGCGGCCAGCATCTCCCGCCACACCGGAATGCTGTCCCCCGGCGCCGACGGCGGCCAGTGCACCAACCACAGGTCGACGTACCCGGTGCCCAGCGCGTCCAGGCTCGCCTCGATGGTCTCCCGCTCGCGGCCCACCCGGTCCGGCGGCAACTTGGTGGTGATGAAGAGGTCCTCCCGCCGCAGCCCGCTCTCGGCGACCGCCCGACCGACCTCCTTCTCGTTGCCGTACATGGTGGCGGTGTCGAGGTGGCGGTAGCCGGCGTCCAGCGCGGCGAGCACGGCCTGGTAGCCGTCCTCACCGGTGGCCTGCCAGGTGCCGAAGCCGAGCAGCGGAATCCGCACGTCGCCGGTGAGCGGGAGGGTGGGCTGGTCGAGGTCCATGCCGACGGTTCTACCCATGATCGCCGCCGCCATGCCGGCGCCCGGGGCGGGTGTGCCGGAGAATACGGGTGTGGGGACCGGCTGGAGGACTACCGGCGCAAGCGGGACGCGGCGCGTACCCCGGAACCCGTGCCCGAGCGGTCCCCGCGGCGCGGGCGGCCGGCGCGGCGCGCGCCCCGCTTCGTCATCCAGCAGCACCACGCCCGCAGCCTGCACTGGGACCTGCGGCTGGAGCACGACGGGGTGCTGGCCTCCTGGGCGGTGCCACGCGGCCTGCCCCGCGATCCAGGCCGCAACCACCTCGCCGTGCACACCGAGGACCGGGCTGGACACCGATGCCGGAGCTGGTCCGCCCGATGCGCGCCGTCGCCGGGAAGCGGCTGCCGCGCGATGCCGCCGCCTGGGGGTACGAGCCGCGCTGGGTGGGCGTGCGGGCGACGGCGTACGTCTCCGGCGGCCGGCTGCGGCTGCTCGACGGTGACGACACGGACGTCACCGGGGCCTACCCCTGGCTGCGGGCCATGGCCGAGGAGCTGGCCCCGACCGAGGTGGTGCTGGACGGGGTGCTGGTGCGGATCGACCCGGCCGGCCGGCTCCACCCGCCCACCCGGCGCGACGACCAGTTCCTCGCCGTCGACCTGCGCTGGCTGGAGGGCGTGTCCAGCCTCGACGTGCCGTACGCGCAACGCCGCGAGCTGCTCGACTCGCTGGCGCTCGCCGGCCCGCACTGGCAGACTCCGCCGTGGTTCCCGGGAGTCGGCGCGGACGCCCTGCGGGCCGCGAACGAACAGGGGCTCCCGGGAGTGGTGGCGAAGCGCCTCGACTCCCGCTATGAACCGGGCCGGCGAAGCCGGCACTGGCTGAGCATCGACGCGAGCTGAGGACCACCGTGCACCTGACGCACCTGGAGTGCCCGCGCTGCGGCCTGGACCACCCGGCCGACACGTTGCAGAACCTGTGCGGGTGCGGCTCCCCGCTGCTGGCCCGCTACGACCTGGCCGCGGTGGCCGCCACGACGGCACCGGAGCAGTTCGGGCTCCGCCCGGCCGACCTGTGGCGCTACCGGGAACTGCTGCCGGTGGCCGACCCGCGCTTCGTCACCACGCTGGGCGAGGGCTGGACGCCGATGTGGCGGGCCCCGGCGTACGGCCACGAGATCGGTGTGGACGAGCTGATCGTCAAGGACGAGGGGCTGACGCCGACCGGGTCGTTCAAGGCCCGGGGCGCGGCGGTCGGCGTGAGCCGGGCCCGGGAGCTGGGGGTCGAGCGGATCGCCATGCCGACCAACGGCAACGCCGGTGCGGCCTGGGCCACGTACGCGGCCCGGGCTCGGATGGGCGCGACGATCGTCATGCCGTTGGCCGCGCCGACCATCTGCCGTCAGGAGTGCCTCGCCGCCGGGGCGGACCTCCGGCTGATCGACGGCCTGATCAACGACGCCGGCCGGGAGGTCGCCGCGCTGGTGGGCGCGTCCGGTGGGCGCGTCTTCGACGCCGGCACACTGCGCGAGCCCTACCGCCTGGAGGGCAAGAAGACGATGGGGTACGAGATCGTCGAGCAGCTCGGCTGGCAGGTGCCCGACGTGATCATCTATCCGACCGGCGGCGGCGTCGGGCTGATCGGCATCCACAAGGCGCTGCACGAGCTGCGCGAGCTGGGTTGGGTGGAGGACCGGCTGCCCCGGCTGGTGGCCGTGCAGTCGACCGGCTGCGCGCCGATCGTGCGCGCGTTCGCGGCCGGCGAGGAGCGGGCCACCCCGTGGGCGGACGCGCGCACCGTCGCGTTCGGCATCACCGTGCCCGCTCCGCTGGGCGACGAGCTGATCCTGACCGCGTTGCGGGAGAGCGCCGGCACCGCGATCGCGGTGGACGACGCGGAGATCGTCGCCGACCTGCGCGACTTCGCGGCCCGGGAGGGGCTGCTGCTGTGCCCCGAGGGCGCGGCCTGCCTGACCGCGGCCCGGCACCTGCGCGCCGGCGGCTGGATCCGCCCCGGCGAGCGGGTCGTCGTCCTGAACACCGGCGCCGGCATCAAATACCCCGACCTGATGTAAGGAGGGGCCCCCTGTTAACGCCTCCGGCATAGCAGGGGCCCCTTCTCACCACTGGCGCTCAGGACGTCGGCGGCTCGTCCTCACCGGCCTCCTCGGCGGCGTCCGCCTCCTCCTTCGTCCGGTGCACCGCGCCGTCGGCGTGCTCCGGCGGGCCGTAGACGGTGTAGAGCACCAGCGGGTTCGGCCCGGTGTTGACGAAGTTGTGCTTCGTGCCGGCCGGCACGACCACCAGGTCGCCGGCGACGACCTCCTGCTTCTCCCCGGCCACCCGCGCCTCGCCGGTGCCGCTGACGAAGGTGAGGATCTGGTCGATGCCCTCGTGCACCTCCTCGCCGATCTCGCCGCCCGGCGGGATGGTCATGATGACCAACTGGGTCTGCTCCCCGGTCCAGAGCACGCGGCGGAAGTCGGGACTCTTCTCGGCGACGGTCGCGATCGTGAAATGCTCCATGGCCCGCACATACCCCGTTCCCGCGCCCGCCACGCCGCGAGTGGCAGATGGTGGAATTCCCCACCCGGGCCAGGTTTGACCGCGCCGGAACGGGGCATCTGCTGGCGACAAGACCGGTGCGGGCTGGACCGGTCGAGCCAGGTCCCCGCTGACGTACCGCCGCACGGCTGCGCCGGTGGGAGACGGCCAGAGCGCGGCGACGCTACGACCGGCAGGTCGTGCGGCGCCGTGCGCTCGTTTCCGGTCAGGCGAGCACGGCCAGGTGGAACGGCCGGTCCACGTGCCCGCTCGCGGCGTGCGTCTCGACGAAGACCGCGTTGGCGATCCCGGCCCGGGGCGCCACGGTGACGACGCCCTGCTGCGCGAGGCCGCCGGTGGCCGGGCCGACCGTTCCGACGTACGCGGCCCGGGCGACGTCCTGGTCGAAGGCGACCTGATACATCCCGACCGCGAGCCGGGTCGCCGACGTGGCACCGAGGCCGCGGATCAGGCCGCCGCCGGCGTCGACCACGGCGAACAGCACGCGCGCGGTGGGCGGCAGGCCGACCGACGAGCATGAGTTGATCTCGTTGTCGATGCGTGCGGCCTCCTGCGCGCTCGGGGTGGGCTGGCCGGTCACTCCCCTCCGCGGTCTGGGGCTGCGCATGGTGATCCTCTCTCCCACCGGTACGCCGGCGGGAGGCGTTCGTGGTACGTCCCGGCGATCAGCGGCGATCAACCTGCTGATTCCGAAGCTATGCCGCGCCGCCGCCCGCCAACCAGCGCCAGCACTGTCCGATCAAGGACAGTCACCGCATCTGAGCTGCGAATACGTCGATCCTGCCGGGTCCGGGGCAGCGACGCGGCCGAGGCCGCGGTGGAGCGGATGACCGGCGGGCCGGGTGCGGAGTGGTTCCGCGCCGGACCGGCGGGATGGTGACGCTGAGCAATCGGGTCGCTACATTTAAGTATGGTGCCCGTACCCGGCGGGAGGCCGCCGGACCCGGTCTACCGTCCCGTGCTGGCCGCTCGCCGGGGCGAACTCGATGCCCTGACCCACCTCGACGACACCGCCGCCGGCCGGCTCGCGCCGATCCTCGACCTCACCTCGGCCGATCCGGGCACGGCGGACGCGCTCGGTCGACTCCCGGCCGGAATCCTGCCCGCCGTGGACGCGACGGCGCTGCCGGACACCCCGGAGCACGATCCGGTCCACTGGGGCGTACCGCTGGTGCCGGTGGTCGGTCTCGCGGACAGCGACCGTCGGTTGGCGGCCCACGGCGCGGCGGCGCGGGCCTGGGCAGGTCGGGCGGTGATCCGGCTGCGGACCGGACCGGACCGCGCCGGGCCGGACGCCACCACCGCCGCCGCGGAACGGGTGTGGCGCTCGACCGGGCTGGCGCCGGAGCAGTGCGACCTGCTGTTGGACGCGGGGGACGTGTGCTGCCCGGCGGACGTGCGGCTGGCCGAGCCGCGCGTGCGGCGCGCGGCCGAGTGGGCCCGGCGGCACGCCTGGCGGTCGGTGACCGTGGCGGCGGGCGGAATGCCACCGGCGCTGGCCCGGCTACCGACCGACGAACCGGTGCGCCTGGACCGCTACGACTGGCTGCTCTGGCAGCGCCTGGCCGACCTGCGGCTGGGCTACGGCGACTACGGGGTGGGCTGCGCGGCACGGGGCGCGGAGGCCCCGGGCGACCGGCTGCCGACGCTGCGCTGGACGGCCGGCGACGCGTGGTGGATCTACCGCTGGTCGCGGCGGGGCGGACGGGGCGACGAGCGCTTCGCCAACCTGTGCCGCACCCTGGTGGCCGCGCCGCACTGGCCGGCGGCCGGGGCCGGCTTCTCGTGGGGCGACCACGAGGTGCTGCGCCGGGCCCGGCGGGGCGCCGGCGCCGGCTCGGAGGCCTTCTGGATCGCCTGGAGCACCTCGCACCACCTGGCGCACGTGCTGGCCGCGCTGGTCCGGCCGGAGCGGGGGCAGCGCGGCGACTCCTGGCGGGCCGACCAGGACGCCCCCGACTGGGGACGCGCCGGCCGGCCGCAGCGCGGCGGGGAGTCCCGCCGCGCCGGCCGAGTCACTCCTTCTCGGTGAACCCGAACTGGACGATGCCCTCGTCGTCGACGACCGCGTCGACGGCGGTGTCGTTGAGCAGCTCGGCAGCGTCGGAGTCCAGGAAGATCCGCGCCCCCTGGTCGTCCACCACCTGGTCACCCTGCACGGGCTGGGGGACCAGTTCGAGGGAGAGCGATCCGGCCTCGGTGTCCGCGGCGATGCGCAGCCCGCCCGCGTCGGCGAGGTCCTGCTGGGCGGCGAGGTCACGGATCACCAGCACGGCGTTGTCGGTCATGGTCAGCATGGCGGAACTCCTCATGGCTGGGGTTCGGAAGTCTCGCGGGCGACATGGCCCACGCGGTCGGCTCGCGACCGGGAAGCGGGCGAAGCGATGCTCGCCGCAGGAAGCGGGGCGGTCGGACGGCCCCTCCCTATCCACCGTGCCCGCTGGCGGCGGATCCGTCAAATGGAGGCGGGTGATCGGCCTCGGCGGTGTGAACAGGGGTTTTCCCTCCAAGGGCCGGTCAAGTCCCTAGGCTTGGGGTGTGGACGACCCACGCAGGTACGCCGCCGAGTTCCTCGGCTCGCTGCTGCTGATCTTTTTCGGCGTGGGCAGCGCCGTCTTCGCCCGGGTTCAGGGCGGCGTGGTGGTGGTCGCCCTGGCCTTCGGCTTCACCATGCTGGCGCTGGTCTACACGATGGGGCCGCTCTCCGGCAGTCACATCAACCCGGCGGTGACGCTCGGTGTGCTGCTCTCCGGGAAGATCTCCCCGCTGGGCGCGGTGGCCTACTGGATCGCGCAGTTCGCCGGCGCCACGCTCGCCGCGTTCGTGATCTGGGCGCTCACCCGGTGGGGTGACGTGGTGGACCAGACCGGCGCGCTCGGCACCAACGGCTACGGCGCGCACATCAACCTGGGCGGCGCTGCCGTGCTGGAGACGGTGCTGACGTTCCTGTTCGTCCTGGTGGTGCTGGTGGTGACCGGTCGCGGCGAGCACGCCGCGTTCGCCGGGGTGCCGATCGGCCTCGCCCTGGCCGCGGCGCACCTGGTCGGCCTCACCCTGGACGGCACCTCGGTCAACCCGGCGCGCTCGTTCGGCCCGGCGCTGTTCGAGGGCGGGACCGCGCTGCGCCAGCTCTGGGTCTTCATTGTCTTCCCGCTGCTGGGCGGCGCGCTCGCCGCGCTGGCCGCGCCGCTGATCCTGCGACCGGGGACGGGCGGGCGGGGACCGGCGGAACGGGTGATGACGCCGCACAGGTGACCCACCGGCGGCAACGGCAACAACCTTTCCCTCCGGGCCCTTTCCCGGAGGAAAGCTCCATGGCAGCATCGGCGCATGCATCCTCGTCTCTTTCCCCGGGCACTCGCGGCGCTCGTGCTGGTCGCCACCGCGGCCACCGCCGGCGCCCCCACCGCGACGGCCGAAGCGCCCACCCCGGCGCAGATTCGGCTGCACGCGACAATCGACGCGGTCCTCGCGGACAGCCGGCTCGACGGGGCGCAGGCGGGCGTGGTCGTGGTCGACACCACCACCGGCCGCACCCTCTACGACCGCAACGGCAGCCGGCGGCTCGTCCCCGCCTCCAACACGAAGCTGCTCACCTCGACCGCGGCGATGGAACTGCTCGGCCCGGGCCACCGGTTCACCACCGACGTCAGCGCCGACGGGCCGCGCCGCGCCGGTCTGCTCTCCGGCGACCTCTACCTGCGCGGCGGCGGCGACCCGACAATGCTCGCGGCGGACTACGACCGGCTCGCCGCACAGGTCGCCGCGACGGGCGTCCGGGTGGTGACCGGCAACCTGGTCGCGGACGACACCCGCTACGACGGCAGCCGGCTCGGTCCGGACTGGACCTGGGACGACGAGCCCTACTACTACGCGGCACAGGTGTCCGCGCTGACCGTCGCCCCGGACACCGACTACGACGCCGGCACGGTGATCGTCAACGCGACGCCCGGCGCGCGGGCCGGCGCCCGGCCGAAGATCTCGATGACGCCGGCCAACGGCTGGCTGCGCATCGACAACCGGGCCGAGACGGTCGCCGACGGCGAGACCACCATCTCCGTCGAGCGGGAGCACGGGAGCAACACCGTGGTGGTGACCGGGCAGATCGCCGTCGGTGAGGCCACCGAGAGCGACTGGGTGACGGTCTGGGAACCGACCGGGTACGCCGCCGACGTGTTCCGGTCCGCGCTGCGCCGGCACGGGGTACGGGTCCTGGGCCGCACGGTGCTCGGCGTGTCCACTCCGGACGACGCCCGACCGTTGGCCCGGCACGACTCGATGCCGCTGGCCGACCTGCTGGTGCCGTTCCTCAAGCTCTCCAACAACGGGCACGCCGAGGTGCTCACCAAGGAGTTGGGTCGGATGCTCTCCGGCTCCGGCACCTGGTCGGCCGGCCTGAGCGCGATCGGCGAGTACGTCGGTGACGCCGGGATGGACACCGGCACGCTGCGCCAGCGCGACGGTTCCGGCCTGTCCCGCCGCAACCTGATCCCGTCGGCGCAGTTCGTCACGCTGCTCTCGGCGGTCCGCGCCGAACCCTGGTTCGACACCTGGTACGCCGCGCTTCCGGTGGCCGGCAACGCCGACCGTTTCGTGGGCGGGACGCTGCGCAGCCGGATGGCCGGCACCGCCGCCGCGAACAACGTGCACGCCAAGACCGGCAGCCTGACCGGTGTCTCCGGCCTCTCCGGCTACGTCACCGACGCCGACGGCCGGCTGCTGGCCTTCTCGATCGTCCTCAACAACTACCTGACCTCGTCGGTCAAGGGGCTGGAGGACCAGATCGCGATCGCCCTGGCCGCGTACACCGAGAAGGAGACGGCGACGGCCCGGCGGACGGTGCCGGCCGCGCCCGACTCGCCGCGGGTGCCGGAGGGGCGGGAGTGCTCCTGGGTCAAGCCGGTCCGCTGCTGACCGCCGGGCCGGCCCGGCGGTCAGGCGCCGGGCCGGTACGGGCCGGGGCCGGCGGCCGGGTCACCCCGCTCGACCAGCGCGTCGATCTCGGCCGGCGGCAGTCCGCGCAGGGCGAGCACCCGGCGCCCCCAGCGGTGCAGCCGGCACGGGTACGGGCTGGCGTCGTTGCGGCAGATCGTCCCGCCCGACCAGATCCGTGGCGCGTGCACCACCACCGCCCGCACCGCGAACTGGACGTCCTCGACCGTCACGTACGGCGGCAGCGGGATCTCCCGCAGCACACCGCCGTCGACGGGTTGGCGGGCGAGGGCCACGGGCGCGGGGCGGCTCATCGGGCGGACCTCCACAGGGGACGGTCGGACGGGACATCGAGAACGTACGCCGCCCGGTCCGGCCGGCGACGGACAAACTGTCCCGGTGACCCGGGAGGGCCGGCGGTCAGCGCAGCGCGACGGCCTGGAGGCTGACGTTGCCGCACTGCCCGAGGGCCTCCTCCACGGTCCAGGTCAGCAGCAGCTTCTCGCCGCGCGGGGCTCGGAACCGGACGGTGAAGTCGGCGGTCATCGCGGTGTGCGGGTCCTCCATCCGGATCGTGCTGGCCGGGCCGCCACCCACCCGCACGTCGAGCCGGCCGCGGGCCATCCAGAGCCCGGCGTAGAGGTGCACGGTGCGGGGTTGGCCGTTGCCGGTCACCGTCAGGCGGAAGCCGCTGCCCCGGTCGCAGGTGTAGACGCCGGACATGGTGCCGCTGGCCGAGGCCACCGGGCTGCCGTCGCGCCAGGCGTACGCCTCCGGGTTGTTGCGGTAGCTCTCCCGCTTCCCTCGGCCGCCCTCGTCCCGGATCTCACCGGAGCCGCCGCGCTTGCGGACCGTCCGGTCGGCGCCGAGCAGGCCCCAGTGGACCCAGTCGGCGACGCCCGCGGCGGTGAGGTCGACCGAGGCGGGCACCTCGGCACGGCTGACCGCGACGGTCGGCGGCGCGGACGTGGCGGGCGCCGCGGTCGAGGGGGACGGGCTCGGCGACGGCGGGTGCTGGCGGGGGCGCAGCCCGGGGGTGACGACCGCGCCGTCGCCCTCGCTCGGCAGCCCCACCCGGCCGGGCGGTGCCACCGGGAGCGCCGCGCTCTCCTCGCGGGGCGTGTCGTGCCGCTCGGCCCCGAGGTAGGCCACCAGCGCCGCCAGGCAGAGGAGCGCGGCCAGGGCCTCCAGCATCAGCCGCCGCCGGCGGCGCAGTCGGCGCAGCGCGGACCGGGTGAGCGGACGGCCCTCTCGGTGCGAGCCGGGGCCGGTTCGTGCACGGTCCTCCTCGCCCACCACACCTCCGCTTCGTCTGACGCGACGCCGCCGGGGAGCGGCCGGAGCGCGACGGGCCTAACCGTGTCACCGCCCGGCCGTTTGCGCCATATGTGCATCGGCGGGCGTTTCCAGTTCGTTACCAAGCGCCGGTCGCGCGGACCGGCTGCGCGGTCGGTCAGCTTACCGTGATCGCCTCCAGCGACACCCCGTCGTTCTGCCCGCCGGTCACCGTGAGGGCCCGCCAACTGATCAGCAGCCGCTGGTCGCGCGGCGTCCGGAAGTGGATGACGAACTGGTAGAAGCGGTCCCCCCGGGCCAGGGCCACCTCCCGGACGGCCGGATCGCCGCCGCCGCCGGAGAGCGAGACGTCGAGCCGCGCCCCGGCCGAGAACGCGCCGACGAACAGCCGCACGGTCCGCAGATCCCCGCTGCCGGCCACGGCGAGCGCGAAGGACTTCCCGGCGCCGCGCTGGAAGACGCCCGCCCGGGTGCCCTCCTCCCGGACCGTCGGCGTGCCGTCGGTCCAGGTCAGCCCCGACGGTCCGGCGTTGTGTTCCAGCCGCGCGCCGCTCGGGTCCTGGATCTCCCCGGTGCTGCGCTGCTTGCGCTGGACGCTGCCCGCGCCCGCGCCGCCCCAGTGCCGCCAGTCCCGTACGCCGAGCAGGGTGAGCGACACCGCCGCCGGCACCGGTTCCTGGTCCACCCCGAGCAGCGGGCCGCCCGGCAGCGCCGGCTCGCCGGTGACCGGCACGACAGTGGGCGGTGCCGCGGTCGGGGCGGGCATCGACCCGGTCGGCGCGGCCGCCGGCACCGCGGGGCGGCGCGGGGGCGCGTCCGGCGGCCGGACGGAGTACGCCAGCGCCACCACCGACGCGGCCAGCGCCGCGGTGGCCAGCACCGCCCGCCGACGTCGGCGCCGGGCCCGCGCCGCGCCGACCCGGGTGGCCGGGGTCTCGGCGGCGGACCCGGCCGCCGGGCGGAAACCTCCGCGCAACCGGGGGTACGCCGCGCGCAGCCGCGTGGCGCCCTCGCGCAGCCGGACCGCGAGCGGGCCGGCCAGCCCGGCGAGCCGCGCGCGCAGGCTCTCCGGGGCGGTGTGCCGCCCGGGTGCGACCGGCGCCGCTCCCCCACCCCCCGAGGGGTACGCACCGATCGGCCGCAGCCCGCCCGGAGGCCACGAGGCGTCCAGGTCGCCCCGCGCCGACGGCCAGCCCGAGGCCGGGCCGGTCAGCCCGGGCCCGGCCGGAGGCAGGCCGGTCAGCCCGGGCCCGGCCGCAGCGGGGCCGACCAGCGGCACCGGCCCGGTCGGCGTCGGCGGTTCGGCCGCCGCGAGGTTCGGATCGTCGGGCAGTCGACGCGGACCGGCGGGCGGTGGCGGCGGGCCGGCCGACTCGACCGGCGCGGCCGGCAGCCAGCCACCGACCCGGATCCCGGACCGCGTGCTGTCGTCCTCAGCCAATGCCCCTCCCTCGGCCGCAGACGCGGGCGGCCGTCACCATGGCTCGCCGCAGGGCAGGATGACACACGCTCCGATCTTCGAAAAGCCGTCGAAGCACACCGATCGCCGCCCGGCCGGCCCGGGCGTGTCGGGTCGGGAAGGAAGGTGGGGTAGAAACGGACATACCTGAGCGTCATAGTTATGACTCTCGGGTATGTCGCTCGTGAGTGAAGGGTCAGCCGACCTGGAAACCGAGGGCCTGGGCCAGCGCCACGGCCTGCTCGACGTCGACGCGCGCCCCGGCGCGTTCGACAGCGGTCGGGTCGAGCGTGGACAGGTCGCTGCCGCGCAGGTCGGCGCGGGTCAGCTTGGCGCCGCGCAACTGGGCGCCGGACAGGTCGACCCCGGTGAGCACCGCGCCGGTCAGGTCGGCGCCGGTCAGGTCGACCTCGCGCATCCGCGCGTCGGTGATCCGCGCCCCGCGCAGGTCGGCTGCCGGCAGCGCGACGAAGGACCAGTCGCCCCGGTCGACCCGCAACGGGCGCAGGTCACAGCGGTCGAAACTGCTGCCGACCAGCTTGCAGCCGGTGAACTCGGCCTCGAACAGGTTGCACCGGATGAACGTGCACCGGGTGAATGCCGAGTCGGTGTGCCGGGAGGCGTTGAACGCCACGTTGCCGAAGACGCACTCGGTGAAGACCGCGCCCCGGCTGACCGCCTCGGTGAGGTCGACGTCGAGGAACTCGCACCGCACGTAGCGCCGGTCGGCCAACTCTTCGGCGTACCAGTCCTGGTGGCGGTAGGTGACGTCCTCGGCGGGCTCCGGCATACCGCCGAGACTAGTGTGGCCGGCCGACACTTCCGGCGCGCCGTACCGGCGGGTAGGTTCGCGGAGGTGAGCGTCGCAGTGAGCACCGACCCCGACCGTCTCGGCTTCGATTCCGCCCGGCTGACCCGGATCGACGAGCACTTCGCCCGCTACGTCGACGACGGTCGGCTCGCCGGCTGGCAGATCGTCGTCACCCGCCGGGGCGAGATCGCCCACTCGTCGACGTACGGGCAGCGCGACCGGGAGGCCGGCACGCCGGTCGAGGCGGACACGCTCTGGCGCATCTACTCGATGACCAAGCCGATCACCTCGGTCGCCGCGATGATGCTCTGGGAGGAGGGCCGGTTCGAGCTGACCGACCCGGTCAGCCGCTGGCTGCCGGAGTTCGCCGACGTCCGGGTCTACGACCGGGGGTCGGTGCTCAAGCCGTACACCGTGCCGGCGACCGAGCCGATCCGCATCTGGCACCTGCTCACCCACACCTCCGGTCTGACGTACGGCTTCGCCCAGGTCTCGGTGGTCGACGGCCTCTACCGGGCGGCCGGCTTCGACCTCGGCGTGCCCCCGGGCACGGACCTCGCCGCCGCCTCGGCCGGGCTGGCCCGGCTGCCGCTGCTCTTCCAGCCGGGCACGAGCTGGAACTACGGCGTCTCCACCGACGTGCTGGGCCGCCTGGTCGAGGTGGTCTCCGGGCAGTCACTGGCCGCGTTCTTCACCGAACGGATCCTGCGTCCGCTCGGGATGACCGACACCCGCTGGTGGGTGGACCCGGCGGACGCCAAACGGCTGGCCGCGCTCTACGCCCCGCACCCCGCGACCGGCCAGGCGGTACGCGCCGACAAGCTCGGCCGGGCCGCGCTGGCGGAGCCGAGCTGGCACTCCGGCGGCGGCGGGCTGGTCTCCACCGCGGCCGACTACCACCGCTTCACCCAGTTCCTGCTCCGCGACGGCGAGCTGGACGGGGTACGCCTGCTCGGCCCCCGCACGCTGCGCTTCATGACCCGCAACCACCTGCCCGGCGGCCGGGACCTCGCCTCGTTCTCCCCGGAGGGGTTCAGCGAGACCGTCCTCGACGGGATCGGCTTCGGGCTGGGCTTCGCCGTGGTGCTGGACCCGGTGCCGGCGCGGGTGCCCAGCAGCACGGGCGAGTACTACTGGGGCGGCATGGCCAGCACCGCGTTCTGGGTGGATCCGGTGGAGCAGGTCACCGCGCTGCTCTTCACCCAGCTCATGCCGTCGAGCACCTACCCGCTGCGCAGCCAGTTGCGCCAGCTCGTCTACTCGGCGCTTGTCGACTGAGCGCGGCCGGGCCGGCCGCGCCGATCGAACCGGCCGGGCGGGTTCCGGCGGAACGGCACCCGGTCGCCGCCACGCTGCCTAGCCTGTGAGGCATGAGCGACATCGTCGTGTTCGGCGCCGGTGGGACGGCCGGCTCCCGGATCGCCGCCGAGGCGGTCGAGCGGGGGCACCGGGTCACCGCGGCGGTCCGCCGGCCGGAGGCGGTCGGCTACCTGCCGCCCGGCGTACGCACGGTGACCGGCGACGCGACCTCGGCGCGGAGCGTGCGCGAGCTGGCCGAGGGCGCAGACGTGCTGGTGGTGGCGATCGGCGGCGGTGAGCGCGAGCTGTGGCGCGACGCCGCGCGGACGCTTGTCGACACGCTTCGTGAGCTGCCCGAGCCACCCCGGGTGATCCATGTCGGCGGTGGCGCGACGCTGCTCACGTCGAACGGCACCCGATTCCTGGACGAGTCGGACTTTCCACCCGAATATCGGGACTCGGCGCAGGGGCAGGCCGACGCCCTGGAGTTCTACCGCTCCTCGGCCGACGGGGTGACCTGGACCTACGTCTCCCCGCCACCGTTGGAGTTCCACCCCGGCGAGCGGACCGGGCACTACCGCACCGGCACCGACCACCCGGTGACCGACGCGCAGGGCCGCTCGGTGCTCACCTACGAGGACCTGGCGGTGGCGATCGTCGACGAGATCGAGAACCCGAGGTTCGGCAACGCGCGCTTCACCGCCGCGTACTGATCAGTCGGCCAGCCGGGCCGGGAAGCCGCCGGTGGCGATCGGACCCCAGGCGGAGATCGTCACCCGGATCAACGACTTGCCCTGCGCGACCATGGCGGCCCGGTACTCGTCCCAGTCCGGGTGCTCACCGGAGATGCTGCGGAAGTAGTCCACGAGCGGGTCCAGCGCCGCCGGCAGGTCGAGCACCTCGGCCACGCCGTCGACCTGCACCCACGGGCCGTCCCAGTCGTCGGAGAGCACGCACGCCGAGACGCGGGGGTCGCGGCGGATGTTCGTCACCTTGGCCCGCTCGGGATAGGTGGAGATGACCAGCCGACCCTCGGCGTCGACGCCGCAGGAGACCGGGGACGACTGGGGCCGGCCGTCGGCGCGGGTCGTCATGAGCACGACGCGGTGCCGGGGGCGGAGGAACTCGGTCAGGGCGTCCCGGTCGACCCGGGTGTTGCGCGCGATGCTGCGTGGCATGCCTCGGTTCTACCAGGCCGGCGGGCGGTTCTCAGCGCGGGCGGGCGGGCGCCCGGCGCGGGGAGACCTGCTCGGGCACGCGGGGGCGCGCGGTGGGCCGCCAGGCACGGCCGTTGGCATAGATCACCCGGAAACCGAGGTACGCGGCGAGCGGCGCCCAGTGCGCCGAACCCATCCGCAGCTCGGCGGCGTTGTGCCGATGCCCGTTGGCCAGCACGTCGAGCAGCACGGTCTCGAAGGCCGCCGACTCGACCCAGTCGACGTCGCGGGTGAAGCCGCAGATCAGCGCCGCGCCGGTGACCTCCAGGAAGCCGCGGAGCGTGGCGTCGGAGGCGCGCAGCACGGAGCAGCTGCCGAAGTAGAGGCGTCGCCCCTCGCAGCGGCCGGCCATCCGCTCGGCCACGTCGGCCAGCTCGACCGAGTCCCAGTCGGTGAGGCAGAGCCGGCTCGGCTCGCCGTGCATGGCGAAGAAGCCGACCCGGTGGTCGGCGTACTGCTTGAGCAGCCAGCGGTCGAGGAAGTAGAACAACTCGTCACGGGTGGCGGCGTCCTTGTGGATGTAGCGGATCCGACCCAGTCGTTCGAGCAGTTCGAGCGTGGGCAGGACGGACCCCCGCTCGTTGAGGTCTCGGTGCCACTGCCCCTCGACGCAGAACACGCCGCCTCGCGCCAACCCCCCACCTCCCCCGTGTGCAGGCCGCCGCCCGGGCCGGTCGATCCGGGCCCGGGAGCAGACGTTACCGCGCGCCTCCGACGCGACCGAATGTGAAGACAATTTCCGCTAATCACCACGAAGACCCCCGGCGGCTGTCACGGTGAGAAGGACGGGACGTATCGGTCGTTCTGCCGTCCCGACCCCAGATCCGCTCTTCATCGGGAGGACTCCTGTGCGCGTCAACACCCTCAAGCGGGCGGCCGTCGCGTTCGCGCTGGCCCTGCCCGGCGCTGCCGTCGCGACCGTCGTCGCCGCACCACCGGCCCACGCCGACGGCTGCTACACCTGGGCCCGGACGCTCGCCACCGGCAGCTCGGGCGCCGACGTCCGGCAGCTCCAGATCCGGGTGGCCGGCTGGGCCGCGTACCGCGGCATCGTCCGGGTCGACGGGCGGTACGGGCCGGAGACCGCCGCCGCGGTGCGGCGCTTCCAGGCCGCGTACGGGCTGCGGGCCGACGGCATCGCCGGCCCGCAGACGTTCGCCAAGATCTACGCCCTCCAGGACGACGACTGCACGCCGAAGCACTTCAGCTACGCCGAGCTGGACAACGGCTGCGGCAAGGGCGGGTGGAGCGGCGGTCCGCTCTCCCCGGCCGCGACTCGGGAGAACGCCGTGCGCGCCATGTGGAAGCTGGAGGCGCTGCGGCGCAGCCTCGGCGACAAGCCGCTCTACGTGACCAGCGGCTTCCGCAGCGTCGCCTGCAACCGGCAGGTCGGCGGCACCTCGGACAGCCAGCACCTGTACGGCGACGCGGCCGACCTGATCTCGCGGAGCCGGACCCTCTGCGAGATCGCCCGGTCGGCGCGCGACAGGGGCTTCAGCGGCATCTACGGCCCCGGCTACCCGGACCACGGCGACCACGTGCACGTGGACTCACGCCGGGAGAACAACAAGGACAGGTCGGCAAACACCACCAACTGGTCCGCCCCGACCTGCGGCATCAACTGACCGAGGTAAGGAGGGGCCCCCTGTTAACGCTTTCGGTAGAGGCGGGGCCCCCGCTTAACACCACGCTCGGGCGGGAGGATCAGCTCGCCCGGGGCCAACTCGGTCGGGCGGTGGGCGCCGACCGGCCGGCGGCGGGACGTGGCCCGGGTCGTACCGGCGGCGCCGCAGCCCGCGGGACGGCGCCGCGCTGACCGGCGGCCGGAGCGGCGGGGCCCGGCCGGACAGCCTGGCCCGCGCCCGGCCGGGCGGTCTGAGCGAGGCCGGGTCGGACGGCCTGCGCCGCGGCCGGGCGCGCAGACGGGCCGGTCAGCACGAACGGGAACGGTACGTGCACGAACGGGTTGCCGTGCCGGATCAGCGCGTCGATCTGGCGCTCGTTCAGCCCGTGTGTCTCCAGCACCCGGCGCCCCCAGCGGTGCAACCGGCACGGGAACGCCGCACCGTCGTTGCGGCACTTCGGCCCCGCGGGCCATTCCTCGGCGGCGTGCACCACCACCGCCCGGACCGCGAGGCGCACGTCCTCGGGGGTCAACGTCGCCGGCACCGGCACGTCACCCAGGATCTGGTCGATGGGATCCCTCGACTGCTCACCAACTCGCACGGCAGGCCTCCCGCAGCTCGGCAGCGGTGCGGCGGACCGGCCGCACCACATCCTCGCCCACTGGTACGGCCGGACACCGGCAGCAGTTCAATGCCGGCACGCGGTGGGCAGTTCCGCCAACCCGCTCACGGCCACGCCGTGGCCCCCAGCTGGCACGGCGGTGGCGTAGCCGGCTCAAGTCGATCTCAAGATCGCTCCGCCGCAGACCAGCTCGGCCGCAGATCTTGGAAGCTCCCGGCCCCTCCAGGGGCACTTTCCTTCCAAGATCTCCATCCAGCCGTGGACCGCACGGGGCGGGGTCAGGCCAGGTTGGCGTCCTGCACCAGTAGCGCCACCTGCACCCGGTTGTTCAGGTCCAGCTTGGTGAGCAGCCGCGACACGTACGCCTTCACGGTCGCCACGCTCATGAACAGCTCGGCGGAGATCTCCGCGTTGGTTCGCCCCCGGCCCAGCAGTAACGCGACCTCCCGCTCCCGCTCGGACAGCCCGCTCAGCAGCCGCGTCGCCCGCTCCTGTCTCGGGTCCGGCCCGGGCGCCGGCGCGACGGCGGTCACGTGTGCGATCAGCTTGCGGGTCACCGCCGGGGACAGGGTCGCCTCCCCCGCCGCGACCCGGCGTACCGCCGCCACGATCTCAGCCGGCGGCGTGTCCTTGAGCAGGAAGCCGCTCGCCCCGGCACGTAACGCCCGTAGCACCTGCTCGTCGGCGTCGAAGGTGGTCAGCACCAGCACCTCGGGCGGCTCCGCCGCCGACCGCAGCGCCTCGGTGGCGGCCAGCCCGTCCACCCGGGGCATCCGGATGTCCATCAGCACCACGTCCGGGGCGTGTGCGGCGATTGCCGCGGGCACCTCGGCGCCGTCGGTGGCCTCACCCACCACGGTCAGGTCGGGTACGCCGCCGAGGATCATCGACAGCGCACCCCGGACCAGCGGGTCGTCGTCCACGATCAGCACCCGCACCTGGTCACTCATCGGACCACCCCCGCCGCCGACCGCAGGACCGCACTCATGCCGCACCGACCGGGCATGCGCCCACGGCCCTCGCTCCGCTCGGTGCGTTCACTCACGCCGCACCGACCGGGCATGCGCCCACGGCCCTCGCTCCGCTCGGTGCGTTCACTCATGCGGCACCGCCCAGGGCAACCACGCGGTCAGCCGGAAGTCGCCGTCGGGGTCGCGGCCGTGGTCGAGTCGCCCGCCGGCCAGCGACACTCGTTCGGCGACGCCGACCAGCCCGGTGCCGGCGCCGGGAATCGCGGTCGCCGGACCGCCCACCGGCCAGGGGTTGCTGATCTCGACCGTCAGCCCGGCGCCGGGGCCGCCGGCCAGCCGGACCGAGACCACCGCGCCGGGCGCGTGCTTGCGGGCGTTGGTGAGCCCTTCCTGCACGATCCGGTACGCGCTGCGCCCGATCGCCACCGGCACCCCAGCCGGCTCGGCCACCTCGTCGACCACGCTGACGCGTACCCCTGCCTCCCGGCTCTCGGCGACCAGCGCGGGCACGTCGCCGAGCGTCGGCTGCGGCCGTTCCGGGGTGGCCTCGGAACCCACCTCGGCCCGCAGCACCCCGATCACCTCGCGCAGGTCCTGCAGCGCGGCGTGCGCGCTGGCCCGGATCACCCCGGCCGCCCGGGCGACCTCCTGCGGCGGCGCGTCCGGGCGGAACTCCAACGCCCCGGCGTGCAGGCTGAGCAGGGAGATCCGGTGGGCGAGCACGTCGTGCATCTCCCGCGCGATCCGGCCGCGTTCGAGCCGGCGGGCCTGGTCGAGCCGGAGTTGCTGCTCGGCCTCGGCCCGCTCGGCCCGGTCGCGCAGCGACAGCACGAGCTGGCGTCGGGCCCGGACGAACAACGCCCAGGCCACCGCGATGCCGAGGAACAGCACGGTCCAGGCCATGGCCGCCCAGAGCGGCATGGCCGGGTCGGGGCGCAGCGCGATGTAGGGCAGCGCCGTGATCAGGTGCCAGCCGAGCAGCGTCAGCCCCACCGGGAGCGGCCGGTGCACCAGCACGGTGAACAGCAAGATCAGCAGCACGGCCCCGGCGGTGACGGAGAAGAGCGCCAGCGGCGCGGTGGCCACGGCCAGCCCGATCGGCCAGCGGCGGCGCAGCCAGAGCGCGCCGGTCGCCAGCAGACCGGCGAGCAGGTCGAGCCCGATCAGCCAGTCCGGCCCGATGTTGAGCGCGAACTCGGGGTCGCGGCTCACCGCGTCCTCGTGCGCGACGAGCACCCAGAGCAGGGCGATCAGGAACAGCAGGCCGTCGACGAACCAGTCCCGCGGGGTACGGCGGGGGGCTCGGGCCGGGACCAGGGAGCCCGGCAGGAGCCAGGGGTGGTCGGGTACGACGACGCTGCTCACCTGCCCAATGCTAGGGAGCCGGCCGGGCCACCGGCCAGCTACCAAAGTCGACGCCGGCGGTGAACCGAGGTCGGTGCCGGCGGCGACCGCCGGCCGCAGCGGATCACCGGGTGGCCCCGGCAGGCTTTCCGGCATGATCGAAGTCGACCACCTGACCAAGCGGTACGGCCCGCACACCGCCGTCGAGGACGTCACCTTTCGCTGCGAACCGGGCACGGTGACCGGATTCCTCGGCCCGAACGGCGCCGGCAAGTCCACCACGATGCGCATGATCTGCGGGATGACGCCGCCCAGCTCGGGCGGGGCCACGGTGGCCGGCCGGCCCTACCGGCAGCTGCCCAACCCGGGGCGGGAGATCGGCGTCCTGCTCGACGCCTCCGCCCAGCACGCCGGGCGCACCGGTCGGGAGACGCTCACCCTGGCCGCCCGCGTGATGGGCGTGGACCGGGGGCAGGTGGCCGCGAAGCTGGACCTGGTCGGGCTGAACGACACCGCCGCCCGGCGGCGGGTCGGCGCGTACTCCCTGGGCATGCGGCAGCGGCTCGGCCTGGCGCTGGCGCTGCTGGGCGACCCACGGGTGTTGATCCTGGACGAGCCGGCCAACGGCCTCGACCCGGAGGGCATCTACTGGATGCGCGGCCTGCTGCGCGACTTCGCCGACCGGGGCGGCACCGTGCTGCTCTCCTCGCACCTGCTGCGCGAGGTGGAGGCGGTGGCCGACCGGCTGGTGGTGATCGGTGGCGGCCGGGTCGTCGCCCAGGGCGCCAAGGACGAGCTGCTGGCCGGCGCCGGCACCCTGGTCCGGGCCCGGGACCAGCACGCGCTGCGGCTCACCCTGGACCGCGCCGCGCTCCCGGCCACCGCCGGCACCGACGGCGGCTTCGTCGTCCGGGCCGAGCCGGAGGCCGTCGGCCAGGCCGCGGCCGACGCCGGGCTGGTCCTCACCGAACTGCGTCCGGCCGGCACCGGCGGGCTGGAGCAGCTCTTCCTCACCCTCACCGCCGGCGCGTCGACCAAGGAGGCCGTCCGATGACCACCGCCACCGCTGACGTTCCCACCGCACCGGCGCGGCACGAGCCGACCGCCGCCGGGCCCTCGCTGGGCCGGCTGACCCGGGTGGAGCTGCGCAAGCTCGCCGACACCCGGGCCGGGCGCTGGCTGCTGATCAGCATCGGGTCGATCGCGGTCGCCATCGTGGTGGTGCAGCTCTTCGTCACCGACGGACCGGAGCAGACGTTCACCGCGTTCTTCACGCCGTCGCTGCTGCCGGTCGGGCTGCTGCTGCCGGTGCTCGGCATCCTCTCCATCACCGGCGAGTGGTCCCAGCGCACCGCGTTGACCACGTTCGCGCTGGTGCCCCGCCGGGAGCGGGTGATCGTCGCCAAGCTCGCCGCGGTGGTGCTGGCCGCGCTCGCCTCGGTGCTGGTCAGCCTCGCCGTCGCCGCCGCCGGCACGCTCGCCGCCCGGGCCACCGGCGGGGCGGGCGCCTGGACGTTCGACTGGCAACTGCTGCCGTACGCGGCGGTGTTCCAGGTGGCGAACGTGCTGATGGGGGCCGGATTCGGGCTGCTGCTGCTGAACACGCCGCTGGCGATCGTCACCTACCTGCTGCTGCCGACCGTGTGGAGCGTGCTGGCCGCGATGATCGAAGGACTGCGCGGGCCGGCCGGCTGGCTGGACACCTCGCGCACCATGGAGCCGCTGCTGAGCCCGGACGTGACTGTCGGGCAGTGGGAACGGCTCGGCGTCTCGCTGGCCCTCTGGATGCTGCTGCCGCTGGTCGCCGGCTTGATCCGCACGATGCGGCGGGAGGTGTCCTGACCGTGCCGCCCCGGGAGCCCGGCGACGCCGTGGTCGACGGCGGGGTCGGCGAGCTGGTGCTGATGTGGGCCGGATTCCCGCTGTTCGGGGCCGGCGTCGGCGTGGGGCTGACCGCCCTGTCCAGCTGGCTCGCCGGACTGGCCTGGTTCCCGTTCCAGGGCGTGTTCGAGCTGCTCGACAGGTGGCCGGACCAGCGGTCGTACCCGCTCGGTGCGGCGGTCGTGGCGCTGGCCGGGGTGGTCCTGGCGGTCGTGGGCACCCGGGAGCGGTTGACCGTCACGGTCGGGCGCCGGTCGGTGCGGCTGCACCGGGACGGGCACGGCCGGGACGTGGCGCGGGCCGACGTGGCCGGCGTGTTCGTCGACGGCAAGGCGCTGGTGCTGCTGGACACCGCCGGCGGCGAGCTGGCCCGGGAGCGGTCCGACCTGGACGCCGGGCGGCTGCGGACGGCGTTCACCGGGCAGGGCTGGCTGTGGCTCGACCAGGATCCGCACCGGGACGCGTACCGGCGGTGGGTGCCCGGGCTGCCGGGACTGCCGACCGGCGCGGACGCGCTGCTGCGGGCCCGCGAGCGGGCGCTGAAGGACAGCCGTGACGCCGAGGTCCGGGAGCTGCACGGGGAGCTGGCCCGGCTCGGCGTGGTGGTACGCGACGAGGGCAGGCGGCAGTACTACCGCCTGCTCCCCCACCCCCACTAGCCCCACGAGCCCCACGAGCCCCACCCCCGTTTCGCTGATTCACGGAAAGAGGGCTCATTCGGGCCCGCATCACCACTCTTTCCGTGAATCAGTGGCGGGGGTCGGGGCGCGGGGGGCGTCCTATACTCGGGGGCCGGGTGATGGGAGTTTCTGTGCGTGCTCGGCTCATAGCTCCGGTCCTGGTTCTGCTGCTCGCCGGCTGCGGCGGCGGGGCCGAGCCTGTCGCCCTGCCGCCACCGGCGGGCCCGACGCCGAGCACCGTGGCGGCGCCGCTGACCGTCAAGGAGGCGAAGGGGCGCTACCTGGCCGTGGTGGCGGCGTACGACATCGCCCGGGACGAGCTGGCGGAGGCCGAGCAGGCGGGCCGGCCGTGGCGGTCGGTGCGGGAGCGGGCCGCGGCGATCGTCGCCGCCAACGAGACCTGCGCCGCTGAGCTGCGGGCCGTCCGCTGGCCGGCGACCGTGCAGGCGCCGATGGCGACGCTGCTCGCCGAGCACGAGGTGGCACTGCGGCACTGGAGGCTGGCGACCGGGGCCCGCAGCGCCACCGAGCTGCGCCGCGAGATCCGGGCCGCCCGCGCCCACGACGGCGTCCGGCAGGCGGCCAAGGTACGCGCCGCGCTGGGCCTGCCGCCGCTTCGCGCCGCCTGACCCGATCCGATCTTCGCGCCGGGGAGGTCGAGCAGATCGCTGACGAGACCGAGAGGAGGGCCGCTCCTACCAACTCGGGCTGTGGCAGTGTCGTCAGGTTCTGGGCTCGCTTCTCTTCGATGCGGCGAACCGGCCCAGCAATGCCGTCCAAGGCCTGCGCAGACGATGCTTCCCCCTTCCTACCTCCGCCTCGCGCTGGGGCTTGGGCACCGATCGGACCGCAGGCGCATGTGCGCCAGCCAGAGGCCGTTGCGGATCGGCGCTGTGGATCGGCAGGAGGATGTGGTACTCGTCGGTGCCGGACTTGAGAGCGGTGAGCGCGCTCTTGGCCCGCTGTTCCTGGTCGTGGAGTTGGTGGAGCCGGGCTACCCACTCGCCGGCGCGGTCCTCCGGAAGGCCGCATGCCAGCAGGTAGGCGAGCACATGACGCGGACGCAGCGGAGCTCGGCCATTGAGCATCTCGTGCAGCTGGGAACGAGTGAGGCCCCCGGAAACGTCGGTGCCGGGCAATGTCATGAGCCGTGAGCGTGCAGCGATGCGACGCAGACTCAGGCCCGTCTCACCACGGATGTGCCCCAGGGCAACGAGGTATTCCGCCAAGTCCATCACCGGGCTCGGTCCGACTTCGACGAAGCGGACATCGAGCATCGGGAGCGACGTACGGCGGATCGCGGCGGATCGTGGCCGCCCTGCGTCCCCAGATGCCGCGTCGACCCTGGCCGCACGCCGCGCGACCTGCTTCTCGTGCTGGAGTCGACGGTGGACTGTGCGCCAACGCCGCATCCAGAGTACGACGTCCTCGTCCCGCGCGCCGCAGGCACGGACGTACGCTTCGACGCACCGCCAGCTCGGGAAACGGGTGCCGCTGGCAGCGACCGACAAGGTGGAGACTGAGTAGAAGGAACGGCTCGCCATGGTTCGGTAGGTCGGTGTGCCGGCCTCCTGGCGCAGACGACGCAGATGGGCCGCGAATTGCACCGCAGGCCCTCCGGACGGGTCCAGCGGCTTTTCCGGCCGGCCGGTCACTCGGCGGACCTCGTCGTGTCGTCGACCTTCTGTTCCGCCTCGCGACGCCTCGTGGCATCCCCGAGATACCGCCGAACAGCCTCTGCGGCAAGCGTGCAGGCTCCCGTACCGGCGAGCGCGGCGAGAGTGGCGTTACCCAGCCTCCAGGAGACGACGCTGAACAGCATCAACATGAGTACGGTCGCGGAGACGGCGATGGTGGCGGTCAGGGTCGGGACGTCACCGGAAGAGGATGACGTCCTCGACCCCCGTGGACGCTGCGCGCTCACGAGGATCCTCTCTACTGTGAGTAGAGACCCGCAGCCCCCGCTGCGGGTCGCCTACCCGGACGTGGGTCGTGAAGAGGCGGACAGTCCGGGCAGTTCGCCAGGTGGGCGCCTGACGGATCCTCGCTGACCGCTCCCGGAATCCTCTCAGACGACCGGCCGGCGAGACGTGATTACATCGCTATGCATGAATTCATTGCCGCGAAATGTCGTCAGTTTCGCACTCTCCGTGCCCGAACAACCCGGTGAGTTGTTTACTCCTACCGCAGCGAGAGTTGCCGGACGGTTGGCGAACAACGTTCTATAGTGCAAGTGCAGCGGAGGCCCGAGCGAGGCTCGGGCATCGCCTCCGCCGCTCACCGGAAGACGCTCTCTCAGGACGTGGGTCGTCGCCGGACCTGGGGGCCGTCCGTGGGCGCGGATCGGCCCCCTCTTCATTGACCAGGGGAAACGTGACGGCGGTCACCATGTGACCAGCCAGTAATAATAGGTCCACCGAACGGCCCCACCCTCTCGGCCGAGGCGACATCGCACGATCAGCTCATAGAAGCCGCTCACAGTATGAGTGTCCGGGTATGTCGCTGATGAACCAACCGTGCGACCCGCCGTAACAGCTTGCGCTGTCAACGGATTCACCCACCACCTTCGAGTGTGACCGGCACCACGTGAGCCATGCGAAGCATCAAGTGAGCGCATTTTTGCTCGAAAGCAACACCAATCGAACTCGAACATGCGTACTGCGGCGGCGTCCGGCGCAGGCCGAACCCGCACCCGCCCACGTTGGTCACGCGGCGATCACCACCACGGCCGCGACGGCGAAGGCGGCGGAGAGCGCCGATCCCGCCCACCGCCTCCACGACGGCCCCCCGGCGACGACCGGCAGGTCGCGCCAGTGGCGGGCGGCCAGTGCCGCGGCGGCCCCGGTCAGCGCGGCCCCGAGCGGCCAGATCCAGCCCGGCACCAGCGACCAGTCGCCGAGCCGATGACCGAGGCCGAGGCTGAGCACCGCCCAGACGGCGGCGGACAGCACGGTGAGCCGGTCCGGGCCGCCCCGGGCGGTGCTCCACAGCGACAGGCCACCGAGGAACGTGAACGCCAACGCCAGGGCGGCGCCGATCCAGCTGGGCAGGCCGATGGACTCGTTCGCCGCGTCGCCGCCCACGCCGAGCAGCCGCAGACCCAGCGCGTCGACGTCGTGGGCGCTGTTGCTGAGCACCACGATTCCCCGGCCGGTGGCGCGTTCGTAGCCGACGTACGCCCGGAAGCCGCCGGTGCCACCGTTGTGCCAGACGATCTCCCGGTCGCCGTATCGGCTGGTGAACCAGCCGTAGCCGATCCGGCGGCCGTCCTCGTCGTCGAAGCGGGGGGTGGCCGCGTCGGCGCCGGGCGCGGTGCCGGCGAGCATGGCGGCGGTGAGCCGGGCCAGGTCCTCGGCGGTGGACCAGACGCCGAATCCGGCGCGCCGGCCCCGCCGACCCCCGCGGTCGGCGCCGACACCCGGCTGGTGCGCGGTGCATCCGGTGCGGGTCCTCGACGCGAAGCCACTCGTGAGGGCGAGTTTCGGCATCAGAGCGAACCGTTAGGGCATGTTCTGCGTACAGACCGGTGGGTCGTGACGCGCAACTCGGAGGCACAGTGTCATTGGTTCGGACTGATCCATTCGCGGGGACTATCCTTCAGATGGGTGTGCTGGCGGGTCTCGCCGGCACGGTCGGCCTGGGCCCGGCGGGCTGGTTGGCCGGCCTGGGATACGGGGTGGTGACGCTCGCCGTGCTCGGTCACGGGCTGCGTCGTTCCGGCGCGGACCGGCTCGGGCCGGCCGACTGGGTGACGCTGGGCCGGGCCACGCTGGCCGGCGGCGTGACCGCGCTGGTGGCGGACTCGTTCAGCCGACCGGTCGTGGTTCCGGTGCTGGTCGCGCTCACCGCCGTTGCCCTCTCCCTCGACTGGGTGGACGGGCAGGTGGCCCGGCGTACCGGCACGGTCAGCGCGCTCGGGGCCCGGTTCGACATGGAGGTCGACTCCTTCCTCGTCCTGGTGCTCTGCGTGTACGTGACCGGCCAGGTGGGTCCCTGGGTGCTGATGATCGGCGCGATGCGGTACGCCTTCGTCGCGGCCGGTTGGATGCTGCCCTGGCTGAACGGCTCGTTGCCGCCGCGCTACTGGCGAAAGACGGTCGCCGCGATCCAGGGCATCGCGCTGGCCGTGGTGGCGGCGGACGCGCTGCCCGGCGCGCTCGCCACGGCGGTGCTGGTGGGCGCGCTCGCGCTGCTGGTCGAGTCGTTCGGTCGTGACGTGCGCTGGCGGTGGCGGCACCGCGCCCGCGCGGTCCGGCCGGCGGCCCGCCACCCGGAGGCGGTCCACCCGGAGGTCGCCCGTCCAGAGGTCGCCCGTCCCACCGTCGCCCGTCCCACCGTCGCCCGTCCCACCGTCGCCCGTCCGTCGTTCCCGCGGCCGGGGACGGTCCGCGCCGCCACACCGGCAACCCGCCACAGTGGCTGGGAGCCCGGCGCTGCGGTGCTGGTGGCCCGCGCCGAGGTCGGCGGTCCGCGCCCGTGACCAGCGACGACGACCTGGCCCCGCCCCCGGCTTCCGCACCGGCCGACCCGACCGCGACCGACGCCAAGGCCGCCGACCCGGCCACCGCCGACCCGGCCACCGCGCCCCCGGCGGCCACGAACGCGGCCACCGTCGACGGGCGTCGCCGTCGGGGCCGCTGGGTGGCCGGCACCGTGCTGGCCGCCGCGCTCGTGCTGGCCGCCCTGGTCGCGCCGGCCGACGTCGACGACCTCACCCCCGCCGCGTTCCTCCGGATCCCGGTGGAAGGGCTGGTCGCGGTCGTCCTGCTGCTGGTGCTGCCGCCGAGGCCGCGCCGGATCGTGGCCACCGGGCTCGGCGCGCTGCTCGGCGTGGTCTTCGTCCTCACCCTCGCCGACCTCGGTTTCTCGGCCGTCCTGGACCGGCGCTTCGACCTGATCGCCGACTGGGCCTTCCTCGGTGCCGGCGCGGAGTTCCTGTCCGAGTCGTACGGCCGGGCCGCCCAGGTGGGCGCGGTGGCGGTGGCCGTGGTCGCGGTGGTCGCCGTACCGGTGCTGATGACGCTGTCGGCGCGGCGGCTGGCCCGGCTGCTGGGCGAGCACCGGCTGGTCAGCGCCCGCGCCACCGCGGCGTTCGCCGCCGCCTGGGTCGTCTGCGCCGTGCTCGGCGCGCAGCTCGTGCCCGGGCTGCCGGTCGCCGCCGGCACCGTCGCGACGGGTGTCTACGACCGGACCCGGCAGGTGAACGCGGGGTTGCACGACCAGGAGCGGCTCAACGACCAGCTCGCCGGTGACAGGTTCCAGGACACCCCCGGCGATCGGTTGCTGACCGGCCTGCGCGGCAAGGACGTCCTGGTCACGTTCGTGGAGAGCTACGGCCGGGTGGCGGTGGAGGATCCGGAGCTGGCCCCGGCGGTGGACGCCGCGCTGGACGAGGGGACGCGGCAGTTGACCGCGGCCGGCTACGGCAGCCGCAGCGCGTTCCTCACCTCGTCCACCACCGGCGGGGGGAGTTGGCTGGCGCACGCCACGCTGATGACCGGCATCCGCGCCGACAACCAACTGCGCTACACGAACCTGGTGCACAGCGACCGGCTGACCCTCAACGGCGCGTTCAAGCGGGCCGGGTGGCGGACCTCGCTGGTCATGCCGGCCCTCACCCGGGCCTGGCCGGAGGCCGACTTCTTCGCCGCCGACCGGGTGTACGGCGCGAAGGACCTCGGCTACCGGGGGCCGCTGTTCAGTTTCTCCTCGCCACCGGACCAGTTCACCCTGGAGGCGTTCCAGCGCCAGGAGCGCACGCCCGGGCACGCCCCGGTGATGGCCGAGATCCCGCTGCTCTCCAGCCACATCCCGTGGACGCCGGTGCCCGAGCTGGTCGACTGGAACGACCTCGGCGACGGGTCGGTCTTCGCGGGCACCAACCGCGCGAACCGCGCGGACGAGGGCACCCGGACGGCCTACCGGCAGTCGATCGTCTACTCGCTGCGTACGTTGATCTCCTACGTCCAGCGGTACGGCGACGAGAACCTCGTGCTGGTCTTCCTCGGCGACCACCAGCCGGCGCGGGCGGTGACCGGGGAGGGGGCCGGCAAGGACGTGCCGATCACCATCGTGGCCAAGGATCCGGCCGTGCTCGACCGGATCTCCGGTTGGGGCTGGCAGGACGGCCTCAACCCCGGCCCGGACGCCCCCGTCTGGCCGATGGAGTCGTTCCGCGACCGGTTCCTGCGGGCCTTCGGTCCGCAGTCCAGCACTCACAGTTAGGAACGTCGTGACGATGCTCGCGCGGGCCTGGGGGCTCACCCGGTCCCTGGCCATCTACCACGGCCAGCCGGCCAAGCACCGACGCGCCCGGGAGTTGTACGGCCAGTTCCTCTCCCCCGGCGACCTCGGCTTCGACATCGGCGCCCACGTCGGGGGCCGGGTGCGCACCTGGCGGCGGTTGGGCGCCCGGGTGGTCGCGGTCGAGCCGCAGCCGGACTGCCTGCGGGTGCTGCGCCTGGCCTTCGGGCGCGACGACGAGGTGGCGATCGAACCGACAGCGGTCGGCGCCCGGGCCGGCCGGGCGCGGCTGGAACTGTCGTCGGCGACGCCGACGGTGTCCACCATGTCGTCGACCTGGATCGACTCGGTCACAGCCGACCCGAGCTTCGCCGGGGTGCGGTGGGACCGGTCGGTCGAGGTGCCGGTGGTGACGCTCGACGACCTCGTCGCCCGGCACGGCGTACCGGCGTTCTGCAAGGTCGACGTGGAGGGCTTCGAGGTGGACGTGCTGGCCGGGCTGAGCCGGCCGGTGCGCGGGCTCTCCTTCGAATATCTCCCACCGGCGCACGACGCGGCGCTCGCCGCGCTCGACCTGGTGGACCGGTTGGGCGCGGGGGCGGGCGGCTACCGCTACAACTACTCGCCGGTGGAGACGATGCGCCTCGCCTCGCCCGAGTGGCTCGACGCGGCGGGCCTGGTGCGGCTGCTGGAGACGTACCGCCCGGCCGGCCGTTCCGGTGACGTCTACGCCCGGCTGGTGTCCGCCTGACCTAGGCTGGCGACCATGACCCGCTACGCCGCCCTGCTGCGGGGCGTCAACGTCGGCAACGCCCAGTTGGCGATGGCCGACCTGCGCCGAGTCGTCACCGACCTGGGCCACACCGACGTCAAGACCTACCTGCAGAGCGGCAACGTGGTCTTCACCAGCCCACCCACCCGCGGCGAGGTGCTGGCCGAGGGCATCGCGGCCCGGCTCGCCGACGAGTTGGGCCTGCGGGTGCCGGTCCTGGTCCGCGACGGCGGCGAGCTGGCCGCCGTGGCCGGGTCCAGCCCGTACGCCGGACGCCAGGACGACCCGACCCGGGTGCTCGTGGTGTTCCTGTCCGCCGCGCCCGACCCGGCCCGGGTCGGCGAGCTGGCCGTGCCGGCCGGCGAGGAGATGGAGTACGCGGTGGTCGGCCGCGAGGTGCACCTGCACTTCCCGGCCGGCCGTTACGGGCGGACCAAGTTCACCGCCGCGTACCTGGAGAGGAAGTTGGGTGTGGTGGCGACGGCCCGCAACTGGAAGTCGGTGTTGGCCCTGCGCGACCTGACCGCCGGCTGACCGGTCGACGGAAAGTTGACGTCGTGATCTCCCGGCGTTCACCCGATCGCGACTAACATCGCTGTTCATGAATATTAGGAGCGTCACCCGCTCGCGACCCGGGCGGCTGATCGCGGCGGTCGCGCTGACCGTCACCATCACCACCCCGCTGGTGGTGACAAACGCGGCGTCGGCGGCGACCACCCTGACCGTCGCGCAGGCGCTGGCCGCCCAGGACGGCCGCGCCGCCACCGTCACCGGCTGGGTCATCGGCCAGCCCACCGCCACCAACACGGTGATCACGTCCGGCTACACCGCGGACACCGCCATCGCGATCGCCGACCAGGCCGGTGAGACCAGCACCGGCCGGATGCTGTACGTGCAGGTCACGGCCGCCTGGCGGAGCACCTTCGGGTTGCTCGCCAACCCGTCCCTGCGCGGGCGGCAGGTCACCGCCACCGGCACCCTGACCGCCTACTTCAGCCACGGCGGCCTGAAGAACCCGACCGCGATGAGCCTCGGCGGCGGCACCACGCCGACCCCCACGCCGAGCGGCACCGGCACGCCCACCGGCTACTACGCCGCCGCCACCGGCAAGACCGGGCCGGCGCTGCGCACCGCCCTGCACGCCATCATCAAGGTGCAGACCCGACTCACCTACGACCAGGTGTGGGAGGCGCTCAGGGACACCGACCAGGACCCGGCGAACCCGGCAAACGTCGTGCTGCTCTACAGCGGACGTTCGCAGAGCAAGACCGCCAGCGGCGGCGGCCCCGACGACTGGAACCGGGAACACGTCTGGGCCAAGTCGCACGGCGACTTCGGCACCGCCACCGGTCCCGGCACCGACGTGCACCACCTGCGACCGGAGGACGTGTCGGTCAACTCGGCCCGCGGCAACAAGGACTTCGACACCGGCGGCAGCGCGGTCGCCCAGGCGCCCGGCTGCTACACCGACGCCGACTCGTTCGAGCCGCGCGACGCGGTGAAGGGCGACGTCGCGCGGATGATCCTCTACATGGCGATCCGGTACGAGGGCGACGACGGCTGGCCGGACCTGGAGCCGAACGACTCGGTGGCCAACGGCGCCGCGCCCCGGCTCGGGCGGCTGACGAAGCTGCTCGCCTGGCACGAGCAGGACCCGCCGGACGCCTTCGAGCAGCGCCGCAACCAGCGCATCTACGAGCGCTGGCAGGGCAACCGCAACCCGTTCGTCGACCACCCGGAGTGGGCGCGGGCGATCTGGGGCTGACGTTGTCCCGGATCACCCCGCGACGGCGTGAGGACCGGCGCCGAGCGGGTAGGAACAGCGGGTGGCAGCACGGCCCGGGAGCCCCCAGGGTGGAAGCGCTTCCGGGCACCCCCGAACGATCGGAGATGAGACACGACATGGCCGCCAACCCCGTTCCGGACATCTCGCTCAACGACGGCAACTCCATCCCGCAGCTCGGCTTCGGGGTGTTCCAGATCGAGCCCAAGGACACCGTGCGGGCGGTCGGCACGGCGCTGGAGGTCGGCTACCGGCACATCGACACCGCCCAGATGTACGGCAACGAGGCCGAGGTGGGCCAGGCCGTCCGCGCCTCCGGGCTGGACCGGGGCGACGTCTTCGTGACCAGCAAGCTGAACAACGGCTTCCACCGCCCGGACGACGCCCGCAAGGCGTTCGAGCAGTCGTTGCGGGAGTTGAAGTTCGACTACCTCGACCTGTTCCTGATCCACTGGCCGCTGCCCACGCGCTACGACGGCGACTTCGTCTCCACCTGGAAGGTGCTGGAGGAATTCCGCCGCGACGGCAGGGTGCGGTCGATCGGGGTGTCCAACTTCCAGGTGGCGCACCTGGAGCGGCTGGCCGCCGAGGCGGAGGTGGTGCCGGCGGTCAACCAGGTCGAGGCGCACCCCTACTTCGGCAACGAGGAGGTGCGGTCGTACGACCGGTCGCACAACATCCTCACCGAGGCGTGGGCCCCGATCGCGCAGGGCAAGGTGCTGGACGACCCGACCGTGGTCGACCTCGCCGAGCAGGTCGGCCGGACCCCGGCCCAGGTGGTGCTGCGCTGGCACGTGCAGCGCGGCGACATCGTCTTCCCGAAGTCGGTCACGCCGAAGCGGATCGAGGAGAACTTCGGCATCTTCGACTTCACGCTCGACGACGCCGCGATGGAGCGGCTCACCTCGCTGGACCGCGGCGAGGACGGCCGGCAGGGCCCGAACCCGGACACGTTCGACTACGTGCCGAGCTGACCTCCTCCGGAGGAGGGGCCACGGCGGCCCCTCCTCCGCGCCCACGGTGGGCCGGCCCCCGTCAGATCCGGCCCCACCGAGTCCTGGTTCTGCACCACCAGCCAGCGTCCGTGCTGGTGGGTGAAGCTCACCCCGATCAGCAGCGGCACCCGGACGTTCCCGGCCGGCTCGGCGTAGACCGAGTCGAAGAGCACGAAACCGGTCCGGCAGCCGCTGACCGTGCGCTTCGCGACCGTGAAGGACTGCGTCCAGGACGGGTCCGCGAAGAAACCGGCCAGCCAGTCCACGGTCTCCCGCCTGCCGTCGAGCACCTGCCCGTCGGAGGCGAAGACCACCGTGACGTCGGGGTGCAGCAGGGCGGCGAAGCCGGGCAGGTCGTGGCGGGCGGTCGTGTCGACGTACGCCTGGACGGCCCGGTCGAACGCGGCGCGGCACCCGGTCGGTGGCGCTCCGGACGCGGCGCCGGTGGACGGCAGGGCCAGGGCGCCGGCGGCCATCCCGGTCAGGGCCAGCGTGCGGGCGGTGGTTCGGACGGCTCCCATGTGGCCTCCTCGCTCGGCGGGTGCACCGCAAGTGCACCCCGGCACGCCCATCGAGTGGTACTGATTCGAACCTGCTCGAACGGCGGCCCCCGCGCCGCCTCCCGCGCCCCGGTACGCTGCGGTCGTGATGGTCGCGCGGTTGGACGGCCTCAGCCTGTCCCGGCTCCGGCTGGCCGCGTCGCCGGTCGCCGAGGCGACGCACTGGATGCGGGTCACCCTGACCCGCTCCGGGCACCCGGTGCACGGCGATCCCGGCCCGGTCGCCCGCGCCGCGCTGCGCCACCCGGACGTGGCGCTGGCCGCGCACCTGCTCACCCCGGCGGGTCGGCCGGGCTACATGCCGGACCTGCTGACCCCGAAGCCGCCGCCGGGGCCACCCGAGACCGTTTTGGAGAGACAGTTGGCGGCGGTCGCGGCCACCCCGGCGGAGCTGGTGGCGACCCAGGTCGCGGCCCGCTACGGCGGCCGTCCGGCGCCCCCAATGGTGCGCGCGGCGCTGGCCGAGGGGACGCTTGCCGCGCGGGTGGCGGTGGGCCTGCGCCGGTTCTGGCAGGAGGCCCTGGCCGACCGGTGGCCGCAGGTGCGCACGCTGTTGGAGGCCGAGCTGGCCGGGCGGGCCGCCCGGATGGCCACCGGCGGCGTGGGGAGCCTGCTGGACGGCCGGGACGCTGTCGGTCGAGAGCCGGTTCCACACCGAGGCGACGCTGCGCGACACCGAGGTGGTGGTGACCCCGTCGGTGCTGGCCTGGCCCCAGGTCACGGTGCAGTTCTGCGACGCCCGGGAAGCCGTGCTCGGCTATCCGGCACCCGGCCCGCCGGTGCCCGGCCCGGGTCGTCGGCTGCTCGGTGACCTGGTCGGGACGAGCCGGGCCGACATCCTCGCCGACCTGGACGTGCCGCGCTCGACCGGCGAGCTGAGCCGGCGGCACCACCTGGCGCCGGCCACCGTCTCCTACCACCTGGGCGTGCTGCTCCGTTCCGGTCTGGTGCGCCGCCGGCGGGACCGGCACCGGGTGCTCTACCAGCGTTCGGCCTCCGGTGACGGGCTGCTGGACCGGCCGGCGATCGGGGTTTGACTTCGGGTGCGCTCGAAGGGGCAGGGTGGCGGGAACGCTCCGACGGGGAGGACTTCCATGCGTTACCGCACCATCGGCACCGACCCGGCCACCCGCCGCGAGGTCAGCGTGCTCAGCCTCGGCGCGATGCTCTTCGGCACCGCCACCGACGAGGCCACCTCGTACGCCATCCTGGACCGCTACGTGGCGGCCGGCGGCACGTTCGTCGACACGTCGGACAACTACGCCTTCTGGCACAACGGCGGCCAGGGCGGGGAGAGCGAGGAACTGCTCGGCCGCTGGCGGCGCAGCCGCGGGATCGGTGCCGAGATCGTGTTCGCCACCAAGCTCGGCGCCCGCCCGCTGGCACCCGGCACGAGTTATCTGGACAACCCGGAGGGCCTGTCCGCGAAGGTGATCCGCGAGTCCGCCGAGCGCAGCCGGGACCGGCTCGGCGTCGACCGGATCGACCTGCTCTACGCCCACATCGAGGACCGGACCGTCGCGCTGCGGGAGACTGTCGAGGGCTTCGCGGAGCTGGTCGCCGAGGGCACGGTCGGGCTGCTCGGCGCGAGCAACCACCGCGCCTGGCGGGTGGAGCGGGCCCGGGCGATCGCGGCGGCGGCCGGCCTGCCCGGATACGAGGTGCTGCAACACCACCGCAGCTACCTGCCCCCGCGGGTGGACCGGCCGGGCGACCTGGACCCGGACGGCGACGTCGGCTGGGTCGGCCCCGACCTGGCCAGCTATCTGCGGGCCGAGCCGCAGCTCACCCTGGTCGCCTACTCGCCGCTGCTCAAGGGCGCGTACGCGAAGCCGGAGCGGCTCGACGACGCGTACGCCCTGCCCGGCACCCCGGCCCGGTTGGCCGCGCTGCGGGCGGTGGCCGACGAGACCGGCGCCACGGTGAACCAGGTGGTGCTGGCCTGGCTGATGGGCGGCGACGTGCCGGCGATCCCGCTGGTGGGCTTCTCGTCGGTGGCGCAACTGGACGAGGCGCTGGCGGCGGTGGAGCTGGAGCTGACCGCCGAGCAGCGGGCCCGGCTGGACGCCGCGCACTGACCTGCCAGCAGCGCCAGGTCGTCGGTGCTCCACCGGACGATGCGCACCTCGGTCATGCCGCCGATCGGACCAGGAACCCCTGACAGAAGGCCCGCCAGAAGAGATCTGGCGGGCCTTCTGGCGCCTGCGGGGTGAGGCCGGCAGCGAGGGAGGGTGGCATGACGCCGTTACGGCTCGCCGTGATCATCGGCAGCACCCGGGAGGGGCGGGTCGGCGACCGGATCGGGCGCTGGTTCGTCTCTCAGGCCCGCGGCCGGGCCGGGCTGGTCGTGGACGAACTAGACCTGGCCGGGTACGCCTTCCCGGCCGCGCTGCCCGCCGAGCCCACGCCGGCGATGCGGGAGTTCGTCCGGCAGGTGGCGGAGGCGGAGGCGTTCGTCGTGGTCACCCCGGAGTACAACCACAGCTTCCCGGCCTCGTTGAAACAGGCGATCGACTTCGCGTACGACGAGTGGCAGGCCAAGCCGGTCGGCTTCGTCTCGTACGGCTGCCGGTCGGTCGGCCTGCACGCGGTCGACCAGCTCCGGACGGTCTTCACCGCGCTGCACGCGATGACCGTGCGGGACACTGTCGGCGTCGACCTGCTCGACGGCGAGCCCACCGGGCACGGCGAGGAACGGCTCCGGCAGGACGTCCGGGTGCTCCTCGACGAGTTGTGCTGGTGGGGCCTGGCGTTGCGCGAGGGTCGCGCGGCACGCCCGTACGCCTGCTGAGAACCACCCACGTCAGAGAGGGACTGATCATGAGTAACCGGAACACCGGTCTGGCCGTCGAGGCCGACGGCCTGGTCCGGTCGTTCGGCTCGACCCGGGCGCTCGACGGCCTGGACCTGCGGGTCCCCGCCGGCACCGTGTACGGGCTGCTCGGGCCCAACGGCGCCGGCAAGACCACCGCCGTGCGCGTGCTGGCGACGCTGCTGCGTCCCGACGCGGGCACGGCCCGGGTCTTCGGCCACGACGTCGTCACCGAGGCCGACGCGGTCCGCGCCCGGATGAGCCTGACCGGTCAGTACGCCTCGCTGGACGAGGACCTGACCGGGGCGGAGAACCTGGTTCTGCTGGGCCGGCTGCTCGGGTTGGGCCGCCCGGCGGCGCGGGAGCGGGCCGAGGCGCTGCTGGCCGCGTTCGGGCTGACCGAGGCGGCCGGCCGGCAGGTGAAGAAGTACTCCGGCGGAATGCGGCGGCGCATCGACATCGCGGCGAGCATCCTGAACACGCCGGACCTGCTGTTCCTGGACGAGCCCACCACCGGGCTTGACCCGCGCAGCCGCAACCAGGTGTGGGAGATCGTCCGGGCGGTGGTGGCGCACGGCACCACCGTGCTGCTGACCACGCAGTACCTGGACGAGGCCGACCAGTTGGCCGGGCGGATCGCGGTGGTCGACCACGGCCGGGTGATCGCGGAGGGCACCCCGGGCGAGTTGAAGTCGTCGGTCGGCTCGGGCACCGTCCACGTGCGACTGCGTGACGCCGGGCAGCGGTCCCGGGCCGAGCAGGTGCTGCGGACCGCGCTGAACGTGCCGGTGCAGCTCGCGGCGGACCCGGTGGCGCTCACCGCCCGGGTCGGCGAGGACGGCACCGACCTGGAGGCCGGCGAGCAGGCGGCACGTGCGCTCGGCGAGCTGGCCCGGGCCGGCATCGTGGTGGACGACTTCTCCCTCGGCCAACCCAGCCTGGACGAGGTGTTCCTGGCCCTGACCGACCACCCGGCCGTCGCGACCGACGAGCGGGACGACGAGCTGGAGGCGGCCCGATGAGCGACACCGCGACCACCACGACCGGGCGGGCGCCGTCGGTCTATGTGCCGTCGACCGAGGCGCTGGCCACCGTGCTCGCGCCCGGGGAACGGCCGGTCCGGCCGAGCGCGCTGTCCGCGTCGCTGACGTTCGGCTGGCGTGCCATTCTCAAGATCAAGCACGTGCCGGAGCAGCTGTTCGACGTCACCGCGTTCCCGATCATCATGGTGCTGATGTTCACGTACCTGTTCGGCGGCGCGCTCGCCGACAGCCCTCGTGCGTACCTCCAGTTCTTCCTGCCCGGCATCATGGTCACCAGCGTCGTGATGATCACCATGTACACCGGGGTCGGGTTGAACAACGACATCGAGAAGGGTGTCTTCGACCGGATCCGTACCCTGCCGGTGTGGCGGCCGGCGGCGCTGGTCGGCATGATCTTCGGCGACGTGCTGCGCTACATCCTGGCCGCGGTGGTCATCCTGGCCGTGGGGCTGGTGCTCGGTTTCCGGCCCGACGGCGGGCTGGTCGGGGTGCTCGCCGGGATCGGCCTGCTGGTGGTCTTCTCGTTCGCGTTCTCCTGGGTGTGGACGTTCTTCGGCCTGGTGCTGCGCAGCGAGAAGTCGGTGATGGGCGTCAGCATGATGGTGCTGTTCCCGCTGACGTTCCTGAGCAACGTGTTCGTCGAGCCGGCCACCATGCCCGGCTGGTTGCAGGCGTTCGTCAAGGTCAACCCGGTCACCCACCTGGTCGCCTCGGTACGCGCCGCGATGGCCGGTTCCACGGACGCCACGAACACGATGTGGCTGCTGCTGTGGAGCGTCGGGTTCGTGGTGGTGTTCGGCACGCTGACCATGCGGCGCTACAACCACCGCTGATCCTTCGATCCACACCAGCTCGCCGAGGTGGTGGGGTCCACCGTGCGTGGATCCCGCCACCTCGGCGTAACGGTGCCGATCAGAGGCGCCAGGGCACCGGCTCGGCCGGCAGGTAGCGGCAGGTGCCGCCCGTGGTGACCGATTCGCGCAGGTGCGCGGCGAGTGATGGGTGCCGCTGCTCGATCCGCCGGAGCGTGTCCCGGATCCGGCCGGTCACCGCCTTGCGCGCCCGTTCGGCCTGGTCGCCGAGCCGGCGGCTGCGCCCGGCCAGCCCGGCGGCGGCCCGCAACTGGTCGAGCAGGGCCGCGCGTTCGGCGTCCAGGGCGGCCAGCCGCCGCTCGTCGTCGCGCGACGCGGCCCGGTCGATCTCGCCGTCGAGCCGCCGCAGGTGCTGCCGGTAGCGGGCCTTCGCCTCGTCGTCGAGCACCGGGTCGGCCCCGAGCCGGCGGGCGGCGACCAACTCCGCGCCGGCCGCCGGATCCAGCAACTCGACCGCGGGCACGTCGACCCCCGGTCGGCTCAGCAGCAACCGCAGGTCGTGCAGGCCCTTCGCGTCGGGCAGGTGCACCACCGTGCCCGCCCAGGCGAGCCGCCACACCGACCCGTCGAAGCAGAACTCGGGCCGGCCCGAGCGACCGGCCGTGTCGACGGCCAAGCTGGACCAACCGCTGACACCGGGACCGCCCTCCATGCCGACCCGAACGCCCGAAGAGACCGCCCCGACCGGCGATGCCGCCGACACGGGTCGGGCGGTCGCCACCGCGCCGGGGGCATCCTCGCCGCAGACAGCGCCCGTGCGGGCGGAAGCGCCCGCCGCCGGGGCGGAACCACCCGATGCCCCGGCGGAAGCAGCCGGAGTGCCGGCCGGCGGCCTGGCCGCGCCCAGCCGCTCGACCACGTGCGCCATGCCCAGCTCACGCGCCTCGGCCTCCGTCTCGGCCCGCAGCCGGGCCGCCTCGGCGGCGTCGCCCGGACCGCCGCGCCCGAGCAGCGCGGTCACCAGCCCGGCCCGGCCGAGCACCGACCAGGGCCGGGCGTCGAGCCGGTCGGCGGCGTCCCGGGCCGCCGCGTAGCCGGCGACCGCGTCGTCCCACCTCCGCTCCGCGGCGTCCACCCCGGCCAGCCAGAGGTCGACCGGGCCGCCGATGTCGCAGCCGAACAGCGCGACCATCCACCGCCCGCGGTGCGGGGTCAGGGCCGCCCGCGCCTCGGCGCAGCGGCGGGGGTCACCGTTCACGGCCGCCGCCTGGGCCCGCGACCGCAGCCACAGCGCCGACACCGGTCGGGGGTACGCGGTGCCGGCGGCCTCGATCCCGTCGGTGAGCCGTAGCAGGGTCGCCGTGTCGCCGCGCTCGGCGGCGGTGATCGCGCGCAACAGCTCCCCCTGCGGGTGGTTGGCCGCGCCAGGCCGGTCGAGCAGCGCTTCGGCCTCGGCGAGCCGACCGCGCAGGAGTAGCAGGGACCAGCGCAGGTGGTGCGCCATGAAGGCGTGGTCCGAGTGCTCCCACTCGCCGAAGCGCGCCATCTCGGCGTAGCACGCCTCGGCGGCGGCGAAGTCACCCCGGAAGGCGGCGATGATGCCGCTGTCGACGGCCGCCGCCATCCGCTGCCGGGCCACGTCGCCCGTCCGGCAGCCGTCGACGAACGCCGCCAGCTCGTGCCGGTAGCCCGGGTCGCCCAGCTCCAGCAGCGCCACCCAACGCAGCGAGGTGGCCCACAGCTCGGTGTCACGGTCGCCGCCGCGGCGGGCCACCTCCCGGATCTCCGCGGTGACCACGGCCCGCTCCTGCGCGGTGCCGAGCCCCCAGGTGGTGTCGTGGCGGGCCCACAGGCTGAAGGTCAGCGCCTCGTCGTCGCGGCCGTGCCGGGCCAGCGTCTCGGTGGCGGTGATCAGGTCGGTGACCAGGGCACGCGTCGACCGCTCCGGGTCGGGCGGGCCGATCAAGCGCGCGTACGCCTCCCGGACCAGCGCGTCGGCGTCGAGGCGGCGGCGGGTCACCGAGTGCTGGCTGCGGGCGGTGAGCGCCACCCGGGCCAGCACGGCCGGCTCGGCCAGCCCACGGGCGAGCGCGGCGGCGTCGACCAGCAACTGTTCGGCCTCGCCCGGGGTGCCGGCGTGGTGCAGCAGCCCGGCCAGCTCCAGCAGCACCCGGACCCGCCGGGCCGGCTCGTCGGTCAGGTGCAACGCGCGCCGGAAGTGCCGCACGGACTCCTCCACCGCCAGCCGCCCGCCGGCGTCCCGCGCGGCGGCCACCAGCAGGTCACCGGCGCGTACCGGATCGAGGTCGGCACCGGCGAGCCAGGCGTGGCGGGCCAGGTCGGCCGCGATGAGCCGGCCGGCGAGCACGTCGGACCGGTCGACGGCCCGGACCACCGCGGCGTGCCGTGCGCGGCGATCGCTCTCCGGCAGCCCGTCGTAGAGCGTCTCGCGGACCAGGTCGTGCACGAAGGCGAACCGGCCGCCGCCCCGGGCCAGCACCAGCCGGGCGGCGGCGGCCCGGTCGAGCAGCAGGTCGACCTGCGCGGCCGGGCCGGGTACGCAGGCGGCGAGCGTCTGCCGGTGGAACTCGCGGCCGAGCACGGCGGCCACGGTCAACGCCTCGACCACCGGGGCGGGCAGTTGGTCGAGCCGGCGGCGCACCGCCTCCCGGACGCCGGGGGCGATGGTGTCGGCGAGGCCGTCGGTGTGCCAGAGCCGGGCGGTCTGCTCGACGAAGAACGGATTGCCGCCGGTGCGGCGGTGCACCTCGTCGACGAGGCCCGCGCCGGGCTCCCGGCCTGCGGTCCGACTCATCAGGGCGGCCACCTCGTCGCGGCCGAGACCGGTCAGCGTCACCGTGGTGGACTTGGCGGTCAACGGCAGCAGCAGCGGTCGCAGGCGGTGGTCGCCGGCCTCGACCTCGGCGTCCCGGTAGGTGCCGATCAGCAGCAGCCGCTCGAACCAGGTGTGCTGGGTGGCGAACTGGAGCAGCCGCAGCGACGCCGGATCGGCCCAGTGCAGGTCGTCGAGGACCACCACGACCGGCCGGTGTTGGGCGACCGCGACCAGCGCGCTGGTCGCGGCGTCGTGCCGGGCGAACTCGGCCCGCCCGCCGTCATCACCCGGCTCACCCGGCCCGCCGTCTTCCTCCGGCCCGACCTCGCCCGGGCCGCCGGTGGCGGTCGGGGTGCCGGTGGCGCGGTCGCCGAACAGGGCCGCCAGCCCGACCGCGGCGGCCTCCCGGGCGGCGGGCGGATCGTCGGTGAAGCGGGCCAGCCGGCGCAGCACCTGCACCCACGGCCAGTAGTCGGGGGCGGTGTCGGAGTCCCAGCAGGCGGCGCCGAGCACCAGCGCCCCGCGCCGACGGGCCTCGTCGGCGGCGGCCGAGACGAGGGTGGTCTTGCCGATGCCCGGCTCGCCGGTGACCAGGACCAGGCCACCGTGGCTGTCGACCACGCGGGTCACCTCGGCGCGCAGCAACGCGGCCGGGTGCTCCCGCCCGATGATCTCCTCGCCGAACCGCGGCCCCATGACCTCCCGACGCTAGTCGACACCTCCGACAGCCTGGAACGCCATATTCGCGGTGAGGCTCAGCGGCTGCCGCCACCGCTGGGTCGAGCGGGTGTCCGTCGTCGTTCATCGTCGGCCCGTTCCTGTGCCTGAGTCACGCGCCCGAAGGCGGTCAGGCGGGAAAACGCTCGTGCCCGAGCACGGCGAGCAGCCGTAGCTTCTCCGCGCCCTCGCTGCGCGGCGGCGCGGTGAGCACCAGCAGTGCCTGCGACTGGTCCTCGGTGAACAGCACCTGGCAGTCCAGCTCGATCGGGCCCAGTTCCGGGTGGATGAGCGTCTTGTGGTCGGCGAAGCGCTGCGCCACCTCGTGCCGGTCCCACAGCTCGGCGAACTCGGCGCTGGCCGCGCGCAGCGCCCGCACCAGCTCGCCGGCGCGCGACCGGGGGCCCATCGACCCGTACGCGGCGCGCAGGTTCGCGACCTGGGCGCGGCTCTGCCGGTCGTGGTCCGCGGCCGGGTAGCGCCACCGGTCCCCCGGCTCGGTGAACCACCGGTAGATCTCGCTGCGGGCCAGCCCGGTGTAGCCCGAACGGTCGCCGAGCAGCGCGGCGGACATCCGGTTCTGCACCAGCGTCTCCCCGAGGTTCGACAGGATCAGCGCCGGCGTGTCCGTCAGCCGGTCCAGCACCCGCAGCAGCGCCGGCGCGACGTGGGTGGCGGCGGCGACCGCCTCGGGCGGGCTGTGCCCGGCCACCCGGAACAGGTAGTCACGCTCGTCGGTGGTCAACCGCAGCGCCCGGGCCAGCCCGGCGAGCAGGTTCGGGCTGGGTTGCGGGCCGCGCCGCTGCTCCAGCCGGGTGTAGTAGTCGGTGGACATCGCGGCGAGCGCGGCGACCTCCTCCCGGCGCAGGCCGGGCGCCCGTCGCCGGGCACCGGGCGGCAACCCCACGTCGGCGGGGCGCAGCGCCGCACGGCGGCGGCGGAGGAAGTCGGCCAGGGCAGCACGGTCCATGATCCGAGTATCCGCCGCGCGGCGGCGGGAACCAGGGATCGGCGGTCCCCCGATCACGGATCTCTGCACCCGGCCGGGCCGCCGGGCCATGCTGGGGCCATGAACATCTCCGGAAACACGATCTTCATTCCGGGCGCGACCAGTGGGATCGGCCTGGCGCTGGCGCTCGCCCTACGGGACCGGGGCAACACGGTGATCGTCGGCGGGCGGCGCACCGAGCTGCTCGACGAGATCGCCGCGGCCCACCCGGGCCTGGACACCGTACCCATCGACACCACCGACCCGGCGAGCATCACGGCGGCGGCGGAGACGGTGCTGGCCCGGCACCCGGACCTGAACGTCCTGGTGGCGATGGCCGGCGTCATGCGGATCGAGGACTGGCGCTCGCCGGAGACGTTCCTCGCCTCGGCCGAGGAGGTGGTGACCACGAACGTGCTCGGCCCGATCCGGCTGATCGGCGCGTTCGTCGAGCACCTGACGCGCCACGGGGACGCCACAATCGTCACTGTCTCGTCCGGCCTGGCGTTCGTGCCGCTGCGGGTCACGCCGAGCTACAACGCCTCCAAGGCCGCGATCCACATGCTGAGCGAGTCGATCCGGCTGCAACTCGCCGACACCGGCGTCCGGGTGGTGGAGCTGGTGCCGCCGGCGGTGCGGACCGCCCTGCTGCCGGAGCAGGAGACGAGCGAGTTCGCCATGCCGCTGGACGAGTTCGTGTCCGAGGTGGTGGGGCTGTTGGAGACGCGGCCGGACGCCGCCGAGATCCAGGTCGAGCGGGTGAAGTTCCTCCGGCACGCCGAGGCGCGTGGCGACTACGACCAGGTGGTCGCGGCGCTGAACGCCGCCGACCCGCACGCCGCCACCTGACCGCCGGCGGACCCCTTTACATCGACACTCTTGATATCGACAGGAACCTATCTATAGGCTGTCGGCGTTCCCGCACACCCCCCATCCCCCAGGAGTGTGAACCATGCGTACGCCGAAGCTGTCCCGGATCCTCGCCACCCTCGCGGCCGTGACGCTGACGGCGCTGGGCGCGGTCGCCGTCAACCCGGCACCGGCCTCCGCCGCGGTCCGCAACGTCTGCTACAACACCAGCCAGGCCGGCCCGTTCGCCAGCTACGCGGTGCAGGCGGCGTCCATCTGGAACAACCGCACCAACAACATCAACATGGCCCAGTGCGGGTCGAACCTGATGATCTACTACACCTACGGCGGCGGCTCGTACGCCCAGCGGACCAGCCTCGGCAACGGCCGCGTGGTCATCGACTACTACCAGGCCCAGCAGTACTCGCCGCTGCGCATCATGACGCACGAGATCGGCCACATCCTCGGCCTGCCGGACAACTACAACGGCAACTGCGCCATCCTGATGTCCGGCGGCAGCGCCGGCACCAGCTGCACCAACCCGTACCCCAGCACCACCGAGGCCGCCCGGGTCGACTCGCTGTTCGGCTTCGCCGCCCGCAGCGCGACGCCCGCCCAGGTCTTCAGCGGTAGCTGGCCGGCCGCCACGGTGGTCGGCGCCGGTCGCTGACGACGCACCATCGACGGGGCCGGCGGTTCACCGCCGGCCCCGTCCGCGCGTCCGCTTGCGGCCCCTCCCCGCCGTCGCGCCGGGAGCCCGCCGCGGCGTCGCACGCGGCTTCCCGCCGGACGCCAGGTCGGCGGCCCGCCGGCTCAGCTCCTCGACCCGCTCACGCAGCCGACCCACCGAGTCACCGGAGTCCGCACCGGACACCTCGTCGAGCAGCCCGGCGTAGTCGCCGGCCAACCGCCGGTAGGCCGGACCGCCGGTGGCGTCCAGATCGATGATCTGCTGGGCCAGGACGGCGGTCACGGCCCCCAGCGCGGCCCGCTCGTCGGCGCGCGCGTCCCGCCCGGCCCGCCGCGCGTCGGCCAGCCTCCCGGCCCGCCGGCCGCCCAGCCAGAGCACCGCCGCGCCGGCCACCACGCCACCTACCGCGCCGCCGGCCAGCAGATAGCGGGGCAGCGACGGGCTGATGGTGCGCCCACCGTCGGGCACCAGGCCGGCGCGGACCATCCGGTCGTAGTTGAGCACGACCACCTTCAGCGCCTCGACCGGCCGGTCCACGAAGGCGTCCGCGCCGCGACCGATCACCGTCTCCACCGCCATCGACCGGCCGATGTCGCGCGGGCTGTCGCCGCCGATACGGGAGCAGCCGTACGTGTCCCAGTCGTCGCCGTCGCGGCTCATCGCCAGCACCAGCGTGCCCTGCGTGGCGCGCTCGGTGTCGTGGCAGGCGCCCGGCAGGTCGGCGCCCGGTCGCATCATCAGCACCACCAGCCGCCGGTTGCCGATCACCCGCTCGGCGGCGGCCCGGTCCAGGTCGACGCCGGGCGCCGCATAGACCGACGAGGCGCGCACCTGCCGGGCCACCGGCCCGTCGAACAGGCCGCCGGACCACAACGCCCAGCCGGCCAGCGCCAGGCAGGCCAGCACCGCCCGGCCGAACGCGGTGCCGACCAGCCGGCCGGGCAGCCGGCGCACGGCAGCGGTCACCACAGCCTCCCCCGCAGGTAGACGTCCGGCCGGTAGCCGGGCATCCGCACGTCCCGGGCCACGCCGTCCAGCTCGGCCTCCGCGTCGGCCAGCAGCCCGCGTACGTGCTGCTCGGGCAGCCCGTCGTCGAGCGCGTACCGGGCCGACCGCAGCCGGCCGACACCCCGCACCAGCGCCGGGTCGGTGCGCGCGTCGGTCAGCAGCGACAGCTCCACGGCCAGCGCGCAGAGCCCGGCCAGCCGCGCCGGCGTGCCACCCGGCCCCAGGTCGCCCGGCCGGCCCCGGCCGGTGCCACGCACGGTGCGGATCGACAGCACCACGAAACCGGCCACGCAGCCGGCGAAGAGCCACGGCAGCGCCGGCAAAGCCACCCGCAGCGGGTCGAACGGCCGGTACGGCAGCGGCCGGTCGAACAGCCCCGCGTAGCGCACGTCGGTGACCCGGGCCAGATACGCGCCGAGCACGTTGAGCTGCGGATAGTCGTAACGGCTTAGCCGGCTGCCGTACTGCGCGTAGAAGCTGGCGCCGGCCACCTCGGCGAACTGGGCCGCGCCCGGGCCGTGGTACTCGACCCAGCCGCCGTACATCACCACCACCGGCCGGTCCGGGGCGAGCCGGTGCAGCGCCGGCCCGTACGCCGGTAGCGGCGTCCCGTACGGCTGGGCCGGGAGCACGACGAACCAGGCACCACCCGGGAACGCCTCCCGCGCGCCCCGCTCCGGCAGCCGGGGCAGCGTGGCGCCGGGGGCGACCCACCGGCCGGTGGCCCGCAGCGCGGCGGTCACCGGGGCCAGCTCGGCGGTGGTCGGCTCCCGCCAGCGCAGGTCGTCGCGGTCCGGCGGGGACGGCTGCTCACGCAGCGCGGCGAGCAGCGTGAGCACCTGGCCGGTGACGTCGCCGGTGGCGAACTGGGCCCGCCAGCCCGGCAGGTCGTCCGGCGTGGCCGCCAGCACGCCGCCGCTGACCTCGGTGCCGACGATCCGGATCTCGGCGTTCTCGACGTCCTTCACCCGCCGGCGTTCCGCCTCGTCCAGCCCGGGCGGGGCGACCAGGATCCGGGTGCCGCCGGGACCGGCGGCGGCCCGCACCCGCCCCTCGTCCCAGCGGGCGACCGCGCCGGGCAGGCGGACCACCGGGTCGGCCGCCACCAGCGCGGTCATCTCCTCGACCGTGGGCACGCTCGCGTCGCTCAGCTCGCCGGCGGAACCCTCCGCCGGCAGCGACGCCGACGACGGCGACCGCCCGTAGCTGACCTGGACGCTCTGCCGCTGCGCGACCAGGAACACCACGAGCACCGCCGCCGCGGCGGCCAGCAGCGACCAGCGCAGCAGCTCGCGGCGTACCCTCACGCGCCGGCCCGCCACAGCTCGTCGGCGCGGCGGGCGTGCTCGGCCGCCTCCCGGGCCGCGTCCGCGCCGCCACCGCGCGCGGCGGCGAGCAGCTCGGCGCGGGCCAGCAGCCGCTGGGCCTCGGGCACCGGCGTGACCGCCGCGTCCCGGCTGACGGTGGCGTCGTGGATCGCCGCCCGGGCCGACGACCAGGCGACCTTCCGGCGCGCGGCACGGGCGCGACGCCCGGGCAGCAGCGTGGCGACGAACCCGGCGGCCACCGCCACCACGGTCCCGCCCAGCCAGGGCAGCACGCTCATGGTCATGATCCTGTTCTACTGCACCCCCGCCAGCGACGACGAGGGCCCGTCCGGTCAGGGCCGGTGCGCGTCGAGGTGGGTGAGCACCGTCTGGTTGGCCTCCCAGCCGTCCGGGAACCGCACCGGCACGTCCAGGTGCACCCGGTCGGTCGACGGGTAGGCGTCGAGCAGTTCGCCGATGCCGGCCCGGGTCACCACCACGCAGGCGTGCCGGTGCCGCGACGCCAGCACGCACAGCCGCCCCGACTCCAGGTGGAACGCGGTCGCGTCGCGCCGGCCGGAGAGCGGGTGCAGCACGATCGTCACGTCGTACTCCCGGCCCTGGAGCCGGTTGGCGGTGTCCACGGTGACGCCCGCGCCGGCCGCGCCCAGCCGGGCCCGGACGGCCGCGACCTGGTCGCGGTGGGCGGCGCCGACGGCGATCCGGTCCGCGGTCACCGGCGCGCCGCCGGGCGCGGCCTCGCTGACCGCGACCGCGCCGCGTGCGAGCACCCGCAACGCCAGCTCCGCGCAGGCCGCGGCGGCCTCGGCGTCGGTACGCACGGTGTGCCGGGCGGGCAGTTCGTGCAACGCCCAGCCGGTGGCGGCGGCCAGCTCGACCGAGGCGTCGTAGCCGTCGCCGGGGCCCGGCTCGGTGAACGTGAGCGCCCGGTCGGCCGGCCCGGTGCCGGCACGGAACCCGGTGAACGGGTAGAACGCGGCGGAAACGACCGGGGCTGCGGAGGCGGGCAGCCGCCACGACACCGGCAGCTCCGGGTTGTGCCGCAGCAGCGTGGCCACCGCCGACTGCATCGGGTCCCAGGTCAGGCCGGTCCAGCGGGCGGTCTCGACGGTGGAGAACGGGTCGAGCTGCCCGGGGTCGCCGACGAACAACGCCCGCTCGAACCGCCCGGCCACCCGCAGCAGCGCGTCCGCGCGCATCTGGTACGCCTCGTCGAGGATCGCCCACGGCCAGGTGCCCTCGGTGACGGTGGCCCACTTGGCCGCCGTACCGATGGTCACGGCCGGCCCGCCCAGGTCGGCGACCTTCGCGGCGACCCGGACCGTCTGGTGGCCACCGACCCGGTCGCTGGGCCGGTAGTCGGCCGCGGAGAGCCGGCCGATGCGCAGCGCGGGCGCCCGGCGGGCGAGCCGGTCGACGAGGTCGTCGACCTGCTCGTTGGTCTGCGCGACGACCATCAGCGGGTCACCGCTGGCGGCCAGTTCGGCGGCGGCGCGGACGACGAGTGTGCTCTTGCCGGCGCCCGGCGGCGAGTCGACCACCACGCCCCGGTGGGCACCGGAGCGCACATCGCTCAGCACACTTTCGATGACGTGCAAGGCCGGGCCCCTTCTTAACGCATTCCGTATAGGCGGGGCCCCTTCTTAACACGTTCGACTGGTTGCCAAAGGCAACGGTGTGGCGTACGAACGACGATGAATGTCACTCCGGTGGATACGACGGTCACCCCGTCGGCCGGATCCGCACACCCGACAAGGGGGGCAAATGGCACGCAGCCGGATCGCCGGTACCGCAGCCATCGCACTCGTCCTACCGTTCCTCGGCGTCCTGCCCGCCACGACCGCGTCGGCGGCACCGGCCAAGCCCAAGGCCAAGCCGGTCGTCGACGACACCCGCGAGCTGACCCGCAAGGACTTCACGCTCGACGGCAAGCCGGTGAAGACCCCGGCCCGCTACCACAAGCGCGCCCAGTCGCGGTCGAAGGCCGCCGCGGCGCAGACCCCGCCGGTCGGCACCGTCCGGCAGTGGCTGGGCATGGACGACTACCAGGGCACCTACTACCGCAAGGACTACACGCTGCGCGGCGTCGGCGACAACGTCGAGGTGTGGGTGGCCAACGACATCGCGTTCCCGGCCGACGACTGCCGCAACCAGATCCCCACGTCGACGCAGGTCACCGACGCGCAGGTGCAGAGCTTCGTGCACGAGTTCGACACGAACATGTATCCGAAGGAGACGGTGGCGTTCAGCCGGCCGCCGGACCGCGACGGCAGCAACGCGCAGATCCCGCCGGACGCGCAGGGCAACGGCGGCGACTACTCCGGCGGCGGCAACAAGACGGTCACCCTGGTCGACAACGTCCGGGACGACAACTTCTACGACTTCCCGGCCGCGCCGACCTACATCGCCGGCTTCTTCTCGGCGCAGCTCAACGAGCTGTTCGACCGCAACGTGATGACCGTCGACGCGTTCGACTGGTTGCACCGCACCGGCGCGAACCCGCCGGACGAGCCGACCGACGACCTGTGCACCAGCCGCCCGGCCCGCCCGTTCAGCTACGAGGGCACGTTCGCCCACGAGTGGCAGCACCTGGCGCACTACTACACCGACCCGTTCGAGACCACCTGGATGAACGAGGGCCTGTCGGACTTCGCGCAGACCCTCACCGGGTACGTGGACACGAAGGCGACCGTCTTCGACCGGGGCGCGGACAGCCACCTCTACTGCCAGCAGGGCTTCGGCACGGTCAAGACGCCGTACAACGCGAACCCGCGCGACTGCGGCGGGCCGGAGAACTCGCTGAACCTGTGGGGGGAGAGCCCGAACCCCAACGCGGTGCTCGCCGACTACGGCAACGCGTACGCGTTCATCCAGTTCCTCTACGACCGCTACGGCAACGACATCGTGCACCGGCTGCACAACGACGCCGACCTGCAGGGGCTGGCCAGCCTGGACGCCGCGCTCAAGGCCGAGGGCGCGAAGGACATGTACCAAGTGATCCACGACTACCAGACCATGACGCTGGTCGACAAGATCGTCGGGGAGTCGCGCCGGGGCATCATGCTCGGCGTACCGAAGAGCCGGGTGACCACGGCGAGCCTGCGCTCCACCGTCAACCTGGCCAACCCGGCCGCCAACGCCACGCCCGGCGCGGCGCCCAACGGCGCCGACTACGTGCCGCTGGCGAAGGCCGACGGCACCCTGCTGCGCGGCCGTGACCTGCGGTCGCTGTCGTTCCAGGGCGCGAAGACGCTGCCGGCGCTGCCGCTGGCCTGGACCGTGGTGACCGACGACCCGGACCGGCCCGGCAACCCGGTGCTGTTCTCCGGCAACACGAACAACACCGACGCCGCGGCGGTCACCCCGGTGACCGTGCCGACCGCCGACCCGACGTTGCGCTTCGTCGCCAAGTACGGCGCGGAGCTGGGCTTCGACTACGGCTACGTGGTGGTCTCCACCGACGGCGGCGCCACCTACACGGCGGTCGCCGGCGACAAAACCATCGACGGTCCGCTCGGCCCGGCGCTCAACGGCACCACCGACGGCTTCGAGCCGCACAGCTTCGACCTGTCCGCGTACGCCGGCAAGGACATCCTGCTCGGCTTCCGCTACGTCAGCGACGGCGGCGTCAACGAGGGCGGCCTGCGCGTCGACGACGTCACGGTCGGCGGCACCACGGTCAGCGACGGCAGCAGCCTCGCCCCGTTCGACTCGCCCACCGAGATCAAGCCGATCGCCGTGGCCAACTGGAACCTGCGGCTCATCGGCCTGGACGAGAAGCACTCGCTGGCCTGGCAGTTCGAGTTCGACGGCAAGTCGAGCCTGACGCTCAACCGGCTCCAGCTCGCGCTGCTCGCGCTGTTCCCGAAGGTGGTCGCCGTGGTCGCCTACGACGAGCCCACCGAGCAGGTCCAGCAGTACGCCCCGTACACCCTCACCGTCAACGGCGTGGTGCAGAAAGGCGGGGCCCCCTCTTAACGCCTCCGGTATAGGAAGGGCCCCCTATTAACAACCTGCCCCGCCCGAGCACCCGCAGACGGTGCTCGGGCGGGGCCGTTTGCGGGTAGAACTGCGGGCATGAGTGAATCGCCGGTGCTGTACCTGGTCGTCTGCGCCGCTCCCCCGGCCCAGCGGATCGGCGAACTCGCCGACCTGCTCGCCGCCGACGGCTGGCGGGTCTGCCTGATCACCACCCCGACCGCCGCGAGCTGGCTCGACGTCGACGCGCTCGCCGCCCAGACCGGCCATCCGGTACGCGTCGACTGGCGCCGCCCCGGCGACCCCGAGCCGCACCCGCCGGCCGACGCCGCCGCGGTCGTGCCGGCCACGTTCAACACGTTGAACAAGTGGGCGGCCGGGGCGAGCGACACGCTGGCCCTGGGCATCCTCAACGAACTGCTCGGCACCGGGCTGCCGGTCCACGTGTTCCCTCAGGTGAAGGCCGCGCTGGCCACGCACCCCGCGTACGCGCCGAACCTGCGGCTGCTGCGGGAGGCGGGGGTGACGGTGCACGACGGGGACGTGCTGCGCGCGCCGGACGAGATGACACCGAGCCGCTGGGCGGCGGTGGTCGACGCGCTGCGCGCGGCGCGTCGGCCTACCGCCGGCCCCGTCGGGCGGTGAGCCGCCGCGCCAGGTAACGACCAGCCAGAGCCAGGACCCTGCCGAGGAGTAGGCGAGGATGGCCGGGGCGGCACCGCAAGCTACAGGTGGGCGGTGGAGGGTGTCCGGCCGTCGACCTCCCGCCGGAAGAACGAGTCGAACGGCTCGGCCTGGTCGAACAACGCCAGGATCAGGGACCGGCAGCCCTCGACGACCCCGGGCTCGACGACCTTGTCCGCGCCGACCGGAAGCCCCGTCTCGTCGTAGCGGACGTCGTAGACAGTCTCACCGCCGGCCACCATCAGCTCCGGTATCCGACCGTGCGCCTGCTCGAACTCTGACACTGCCCCCGCGTCGAGCACACGGATCCGCTCACCGGCCTCGGCGCGGAAGCGAAGGAAGTTCAACTCCCAGATCAGGTACGGCGTGAGAGGAAGCTCCACGATCCGCAACCGGTGCAGACCGGAGCCCCGGCCGCCGAGGCGGGCGAAGAACTGCGCCAGCTCGGGGTTGGGCTGAGCGGCGATCCGCAGCGCCTCGTCCCAACGGCCGGCGGCGAAGGCCTCCCAGCTCGGGCTGCCCGGCTCGCGGAACGTCTGGAGCCGCTCGGTCTTGAGGATCAACCCGTCCACGGTCTCCACGGTGGCGTAGAAGTCGGCCTCGTACTCGGGCAGGCTCATCCGCCGGGCGGACGCCGCTCGCAGGAGGTCACGCATCCGGGATGTCCGGCTTGGCGGCGCGGATCATGCTGCGCGGAATGACGACCAGCCGCTCGTCGCGGCCGACGTTGACCCCGTCCGGCAGTCGCCCTTCATAGGCACCTGTCAGGTCGCGGCCGATGACCGCTACGTCACCGTTGGAGAGTTCCCAGATGTCGGGGCAGGTGGTCGTGCCGCCGCTCTCGCCCAGCTCGGCGGCGGACCGTCCGAGCCGCCGGGCGAAGCTCGCCGCCGGTTCCGCTTCCCATCGGCCAGCCATCGTCAACTCCTCGGAGTAACGGATCGAGCACCCAGATTAGTCAGGGCTGGCCCGCGGATGCCTATGGATTTCGCGAACTGAAGTAGATCTCCACGACCCTCACAACAGCGCGCTCAACCGTCGAGGCACACCGCGGGCGCGGGTTCACCAGGCGGCGCCGGCGGTGAATTTTTCCACGTCGGCATATTCGGATTGCCAATTGCGCAACGCAGTCTTGATCTGACGGTTCTCGGCGTCCGCCAGGCGGAGCTGGTAGGACCGCTCGGCCAGTTCGTAGGCGAGGCGGTGCAGGACCGCGTCGACGTCCTCGACGCGGTAGCCGCGCCGCAGTCGCGACGTCAGCGGCAGCTCGATCGCCTCGATCCGGCCCGGGGTGAGCGGCCCGGCGAGCGCGTGCCGGCTGCGGTAGACGGCCATCACCGGTCCCCGATCGTCGGCAGGTGCAGCCGGTCGGCGGGCACCCCGGCGATGTGCAGCCAACGGTGGGCCGCCGCGAGCATGGCCGGTGGGCCGCAGGCGTACACGTGCTGTCCGGGCCGATGGTGGTAGGTGGCCAACGCGATCGCGGTGCCCCGCTCGGCGGGTGTGGCCTCGGGGTCGGCGGAGAACGCCGGCACGACGGTCAACCAGCCGTGCGCCTGCTGGAGCTTGTCCAGCGCGATCGCGTCGTACAGGTCGGTGAACGTGCGGGCGCCGACGATCAGCGTGACCCGGCGACCGGCCGGCGCGGCGGCGACCTGCTCCACCAGGGCGCGCAGCGGCGCCAGCCCGGTCCCGCCGGCCACCAGCAGCAGGTCGTCGCCGTCGTCGACCAACTCCAACCCCGAGTCCTGCGGTGCGCCGAGGTGCAGCAGTTCGCCGGGGCGTACCTCATGGACCAGGCTCCGGGAGACGGCCCCGACGGCCCGGACGTGGAACTCGACCGTGCCGTCCGGGCGGGCAACGTTGGCCGGCGACAGCCACCGCCACCGCCCCGGCCGGCGCGGCGTGCACACCGGCACCGCCTGGCCGGCGCGGATCGGCAGCCGCCGCCACGGTCGTACCGTCAGGATGGCGACGGTGTCGGCGGCGCGGTCGTGGTCGAGGACCTCGACCGGCCACCAGGCCGGGCCGTCCGGCACCCGCGCGGCGGCCCGCTCCACCAGCCGCCACGCACGCCACCAGCGCATGCCCGGTGCGGGCAGCAGCGCGTCGCCGACCGCCGCCGCGTGCCAGGGCCGAAAACCGAAGCTCCGGTACGCGCACCCGAGCGCCCGCAGCAACGCCAGGCGCCCCGCCCGGTCGTCGCCGCCCGCCAGCAACCGCAGCAGGGACGCATGCAGCAGTGGCGCGTCCCGCTCCGGCAGCAACCCCGGGCACCGGTCCTCGACCGCCGCCCAGAACCGGCCCGCGTCCTCGGTCACCGCGCCCCGTCCGCGCCGAACCCGGCCGCGCGCAGCGTGGCGTGCCCCCAGCGGGCCAGGCGACAGGGGTACGGGACGCGCTCGCTGCGGCACAGCGGGCCCTGTGGCCAGCGCTCCGGCACGTGTACGCGCACAGCCAACGCGGCGACGGCCAGGTCCTCGTCGGTGACCGGGGTGGGGACGGGGAAGTCGGCGAGTACGGCGGACATCGGTGGGCGCCTCCGGGGTCGGGTGGATGTCGTGGAGTGGCGCCGGGGCGGGCGGGGTCGGCGGGCAGCCGCGATCGGGGGACGCGGCACCGCCGGAGCCCGGCACCCGCCCCGGGCCATACGCCGACTGTCGACCTTGGTCCCTGGTAGCCGTATGACCCCGTGATCTTCGCCAGCATGCACGCTGCGTATACGGCAGGTGACGCTCAGGACGAGGAGAGGTGGCGACGTTCCCGGTGGTCGCGCCAGCGGCGGGCGGCGTCGAGGAGCGGCCCACGGTGCGGGGCGGGTGAGGTGCGCTGCCGGCGTTCCCAGAGCTGCGCCAGCGCCACGGCGAACGCGGTGACCGCGTCCGGACGCGCGCCCGCGAACGCCGGCACCCGGGACGCCCACCGCTCGGCCGCACCCGGGTCGTGGCCGGCGCGCACCAGCCGGACCAGCATGAACGCGGTGTCGATCCAGGCGGCCCCGCGGCTCGGCGCGGACCAGTCGACCAGCCGCAGCCGGCCGCCGTCGAGGAGGAAGTTGCGCGGCGTCATGTCGGTGTGCAGCAGCGTGTCCCCGTCGACCAGCTCAGCGTCGACCAGGCCGCGCCAGCGCTCGGCGAACGGCTGCGCCTCGACGAAAGGGCTGGGCGTCAGCCGGCGGGCCAGCGTCGACAGCAGCCCGGCGACCGCGTCCAGGTCGGGCGAGCCGGGTTCGAGGCGGGGATGCCGGCCGGGCGCGTACGCGAAGCCGAGCACCAACCAGCCGTCACGCTCGACCGTCCACCGCACCCGGGGCGCCGCGTCCGGCAGGACCGGGTTGATCCGGGCCTCCCTGCGGTACGCCCAACCCCTCGGGCCGTCGACAGGCCCACCCTTGCAGAAGACGCGACCGTACGCGGTGTCGACGACGGCGGCGAACTCGCAGGCGGCGCCGTCCAGTACCGGGTCGACGCGGAGGACGGCACCGGCCTGCCGCGCGACATCGCGCCGCACCGCCACGGGCAGTTCGTCCCAGTGGTGGCGGTGCGCCATCGGTCTGCCCTTCGCCGGCGGTGGTCCCGGCCAGCGTAGGCCCGGGACCACCGCGCGACGGGTCACCCGGTCGGGCTGTCGTGGCATCCCGCGTGGCACTGGTGGCACTTGGTCTCGCACTTCGCCGCCACGCCCCACAGCTCTCGGTCGAGCGCGAAGCCGGCGGCGGCGATCGCGTCGACCGCCCGGGAGATCGGCACGCCCAACGGCTCCGGCACGACCGGCCCGCTCTCCTCGGCCGGCGGGTCGGGCTGGTGGTGGATGAACCGACCCGCGACGCGCCGGCAGAAGTCGGCGTAGTCGCGGGTGTGCAGGATGAACGTGTGCCAGCCGATGTCGACCAGCTCGCTCGGGCCGAGCGGCACGGTCGCGGTGGCACAGGCGCCGAGGAAGGCGAGCGCCTGGTCCAGGATGCGGGCGGGCAGGTCGGCGGCCAGGTCGGGATGGTCGCGGGCGATGCGGGCGGTCAGCGTGTCGAACAGCTCGGCCGAAACGAGCGCCCGGCCGGCGCTGACCCGGTCAATCGTGAGCATCGTGCTCCTTCCGTCAGGGATGCTTCACAGACTCGGCAGGCCGACCGGCGTGGGCCATGATGCGGTGATCGTCGTCGATATGCGCGGCACGCATACCGTCACCCCACGAAACGGTTTGAATGGTTAGGCTCGATTTCGGACACAGCCACCCGCGAAGAGCGAGGTTGCCGGTGACACACACGAACTGTCCCCGCTGTGGCGGACGCCTGGCCCGCGACAACGACAGCGGCCGGTGCGCGCCCTGCCAGGCCGCCGAACGCGACCGGCTGAGCACGCCGCCGGTGGCGCCGGAGTCGTTCTGGGAACACGAACCGGTGCGGCAGGCTCTCGCTGATCGGCATCTCGGGCGGGTGATCCGGGCGTACCGCTACCACCCTTACCACGGGCGGAACCCGCTGCCGCAGAGCGTGGTGGCCGGGTGGTTGGGGATCACACAGGCGCAGTTAAGCAGGATCGAGAACGGGCCGGCGCTGGTGCACCTCGACCGGCTGGCGCACTGGGCCACGATGCTCCGGGTTCCGCCAGGGCGCCTCTGGTTCGCCCTACCCCGCGGGCCAGCGCCTACAGTGGTGTCAGTCGCACGCGTTGAAGAAGGTGGTAGTACGAATCGCCGTCAATTTCACGCCCTGGCCGCGTTTGCCGGCATCCAGGCCAGCACCGGCCTCGACGTGCTGACGGCGAGTGCGGAGCCGCCACCCAACCTCGGCATGGAGCAGGTGCGGTACGCGGCCACACTCGTCGACCAGTTCCGCTCGGCGGATGCGGCTGTAGGCGCGGACGCGCTCTGTGACATCGCCATGCAGGTGCATAAGCGCCTGTCCGCCTGGGCTGAACAGACCGCATACAGCCGGTCAGTGGGCGAAGCGCTTCAAAGCGCACTTGCACACCTGGCGATTCAGGCAGCCTGGCTCGCAATCGACGCTGACCGTCGCCCCGAGGCGAGGCCCTACCTGAACGAGGCCATCGCTCGAGCGCGCGTCGCCGACGACGCTCACGTCGAGGTGCGTGCCCTCACCTGCATGTCACTGCTTCTCCGTGAGGAGCGGCCAGCCGAAGCGATGCACTGCGCCGAAGCAGCGCTGCGCGCCGCCGCCGGCTGGACCACACCGCGACTGACTACGCTGCTCCACCTTCGCTCGGCTCACGCCCACGCCATCCTGCGGGACACGTTCGGCTTCGATCGGGAGATGACCAAGGCTCGCCGCGCATTCGAAGCAGGCAGCCACGAAGATGACCCGCCCTTCATCTCCTTCGTGACCGAGCAGGAGGTCAGGGCCATCAACGGGCTCTCGTACCTCGCGCTCGACCGGCCGGACCGAGCGGCAGCTTGCTTCCGGGCGATCACGGCCAGCCCTCCTGATGCGCACCGACGCAACCGGGTCTATTCCACCGTCCAACTCGCCAGGGCTTCGATCCGCCAAGGCGATGTGCCGGGCGCGGCCAACGCCGCGCTGGCTGTCCTGCCCGAGCTTCACCAGGTGCGTTCCGGGCGGACCCTTCGCGTGCTCGCCGAAGTGCGCTCCGGCCTTGATGCACATCGCGCGGTTCCCGAGGCCCGGCAGTTCTTCGAGGTCTACGACGGGTCGCTGGCCTGATGGTGCAGAACGTACGTTTGCGCCATTACTCCGCCACCGAGGCCGAGAAACTGCTGACCCAACTCGTAGACGTGTATCTGGATGCGCACGCTGACGATGGGCCGCTCTACACGGCCGAACGGTATGAGCGGCAGCTCGCGGCACACATGCCCCGACCGGGCTGGTCGTCGGTGACGGCATGCTCCGGTGACGAGTTGGTCGGGTATATCTACGGGTTCCCACTCGGTGCGGACACCCACTGGTGGGACGGCATCCAAGGGTCGGTGCCGGACGGCTTCGTCAACGAGAACGGTCGACGGACCTTCGGCGTCAGCGAGTTGGTCGTACGCCGCTTGTACCAGCGCCGAGGCATCGCACGGGCTCTCCACGACGAGATGCTTGGCAGTCGGGGTGAAGAACGAGCCGCGCTGCTCGTCCGACCAGGCAACTCTGCCGCGCAGCATGCCTACGACTCCTGGGGATGGCAGCCGGTCGGGCGTCTCCGCCCGTCCTGGGAGGGGGCGCCGCTGTTCGACGTCCGCGTGAAGCCGATCGAGCCACGCTTGTCGAAGATTTGACATCGGGCGGACGAACCGCCCGACACCTACCGATTCCAAGGCTGTAGCGGCTTCCGCAGAACCTGTGTCAGGGTTAGCTTGCCTCCGTGGGGGATCTTGAGCAGGGCATCTACGAGCATCTGATCACGCAGGAACTGGCACAGCGGCTTCAAGGCGTTGACCAAGCACTTGTCCAGGACGACAAGCTTGACCCGGCCGACTCGCACGACGTGCTTGCTCGCCACCTCGCCGCCCTCGCACGGCGAGCGCTGCTCGCGGTCGGCGGCGGGGAGGACAAGCTCGCCAGGCAGGTCGGCCTGGCCAACCGCATCGCTGCGCACATCGCCCAGGCCGAGCCGCGCGCCGTCACGGCCGACGACCAGGTGGCAGATGCTCAACGCCTGCTGCACGCCATCGCCGCCCCGCCCACCCCGCCAGCCGCGCCGGTCTTCCCGGTCCGCCCGTCCACGCCACTGTCCACCGGCGCGCTGCTGGTCAACGGGCGGCACCAGCCGCGGATCGGGCACGAGGTCGGCCACGAGATGGCCTCGGCGGACGCGGTGGACCTGCTCTGCGCGTTCATCAAGTGGCACGGGCTGCGCATCATCGAGCCGGCGCTCACCGACCTCATCGCCCGAGGTGGTCGGGTGCGCGTCATCACGACGACGTATCTGGGTGCGACCGATCAACGGGCGATCGACCGGCTCGCCGAGCTTGGCGCCGAGGTCAAGGTTTCCTACGAGACGCGGACCACCCGCCTGCACGCCAAAGCGTGGCTGTTCCGCCGCACCAACGGCACCACCACCGCGTACGTCGGCTCGTCGAACCTGTCGAAGGCCGCGCTTGTCGACGGCGTGGAGTGGAACGTGCGCATCTCGAACCTGGAGCAGCCGCACGTCATCGACACGTTCGAGGCGACGTTCGCCGACTACTGGAACGATTCGGCGTTCGAGACGTACGACCCGGCGCGGGACGCCGAGCGGCTGCGCGTCGCGCTGCGCGGGGAGCGCGCCGACGAGGCACCGACCGAGATCGCGAACCTGGACGTGCGGCCGTTCCCGTACCAACAGGAGGTGTTGAACGATCTCGACGCCGAACGGCTGGTGCACGGGCGTTGGCGGAATCTCGTAGTGATGGCTACCGGCACCGGCAAGACGGTGGTGGCGGCGTTGGACTACCGCCGGCTCCAGCGGGCCGGGCACGTCAACTCGCTGCTCTTCGTCGCGCACCAGGAGCAGATCCTGCGGCAGAGCCGGTCGGTGTTCCGCCAGGTGATGGGCGACGGCGCCTTCGGGGAGACGCTTGTCGGCGGCGACCGGCCGCAGGGCTGGAAGCACGTGTTCGCGTCGATCCAGTCGCTTTCCCGGCAGGAGTTCGCCCCCGAGGCGTACGACATGGTGATCGTGGACGAGTTCCATCACGCCGAAGCGCCGACGTACACGCGGTTGTTGGAGCGGCTTCGGCCGCGCGTACTCCTGGGGCTGACCGCGACCCCCGACCGGAGCGACGGCGGGGACGTGCGGCGGTGGTTCGACGGCCGCGCGTCGGTGGAGTTGCACCTGTGGGAGGCGTTGGAGCGGCAGTTGCTCGCGCCGTTTCAGTATTTCGGGCTGCACGACGAGGTCGATCTGACGCGGGTGCGGTGGAAGCGCGGGCAGGGCTACGACAAGGCCGACCTGGACGGCGTCTACACCGGCAACCACGCGCGGGCGCGACTCATCCTGCACGCGGTCAACCGGATCGCCGACGTCGGGCGGATGCGGGCGCTCGGCTTCTGCGTCAGCATCGGGCACGCCGAGTTCATGGCCGGCTGGTTCACCCGGCACGGCGTACCGGCGGCGGCGGTGACCTCGACGCTCGACCGCGGCGAACGGCACACGCTTATCGACCGGTTCCGCAAGCGGGAGCTGCGGGTGCTGTTCACAGTCGACCTGTTCAACGAAGGCGTCGACCTGCCGATGGTCGACACGATCCTCATGCTGCGGCCCACCGAGAGCGCAACCATCTTCCTGCAACAGCTCGGCCGGGGGCTGCGGCTGGACGACGACAAGCCGTGCCTGACCGTGCTCGACTTCATCGGCGGGCAGCACGCCAACTTCCGCTTCGACCTGCGGTGGCGGGCGCTGGCCGGCGTCAGCCGGCGGGCCGTCGAATCGGCCGTACGGGAGGACTTCCCGTCTCTGCCCAGCGGCTGCCACATCGAGCTGGACCGGGTGGCGAAGGACATCGTGCTCGCCAACCTGAAATCGGCGCTGCCCACGTCGAAGAACGCCCTGGTGGGCGAGTTGAGGCAGCTCGGCGACGTGAGCCTGCCCGCCTTCCTACGGGAGACGGGCCTGGAGATCGAGGACATCTACCGGTCGGCAAGCGTCGGCGGCTGGGCGGGACTACGGCGCCTCGCCGGTCTCGACCCTGCCCCGGGCGGGCCGGAGGATCGGGATCTCGGCCGGGCCATCGGCCGGATGCTGCATGTGGACGACGTGGATCGGTTGGACCTCATGGGCCAGGTCGCGGCCGGGCAGCGGCCCGCAGCGGGGCGACTGCTCGACATGCTGCACTTCAGCCTCTGGGGACCGTCGACGCCGTTGGCCGAGCGCGATGCCCGACTTGAGCGGCTCCGGGCGCAGCCGGCGCGCTGCGCGGAGTTGCGGCAGGTCGCCGAGGTGCTGCGCGATCGGATCCGCCGGGTCACCGAGCGGCCCGCCTCTCAGCGGGTGCCGTTGCGGGTGCACGCCCGCTACAGCCGCAACGAAGCGTGCGCGGCGTTCGGAATGACGAACCCGGGGTCGCTGCGTGAGGGCGTGAAGTGGTTGCCGGACGAGCAGGCGGACCTCTTCTTCGTCACGCTGGTCAAGTCGGCGGAGCACTACTCGCCGACCACGATGTATGCCGACCGCGCCATCACCGATCGGCTGTTCCAGTGGGAGTCACAGAGCACCACCTCGTCCGCGTCGGCGACCGGGTGGCGGTATGTCGACCACGTCGCCCAGGGGTCGACGGTGCATCTGTTCGTGCGGGAGACGCGGATCGCCGACCGTGACCTGGGCGCGCCGCCGTACCTGTACGCCGGGCCGATGACGTACCGGGAGCACAGCGGCGACCGGCCGATGCGGATCCTCTGGGAGCTTGGATGCCCGCTGCCCGCTGACGTTTATGCGGCTGCTCGGGCGATCGCAGCCTGATTGATCGCGCCTCGCGGAGGGGATTGCATTCGCGGTCTGCTGGCATCATCGACGCGTACGTTGATGTCAGACAGCAGTGGTACTACGGATACCAGCCGAGGGGAGGTGCGTGAGTGATCGTCATCGACCACGGCAACCTGCTGACCGCCGACGCCGAGGCCCTGGTGAACACGGTCAACACGGTGGGCGTCATGGGCAAGGGCATCGCCCTCCAGTTCAAGCGCGCCTACCCGGCGAACTACACCGCCTACCGAGCGGCCTGCGCGGCTCGACAGGTCAAGCTGGGCGAAATGTTCGTCTTCGACTCGGCCCGCCTAGGTCCGCGCCGATATGTGATCAACTTCCCGACGAAAGGTCACTGGCGAGCCAACTCGCGGATCCAGGACATCCGCTCCGGGCTGGCGGACCTGGTTCGTGTGCTGCGCCAGAGAGAGATCACGTCGGTGGCGATTCCAGCGCTCGGCTGCGGCAACGGCGGTCTGGACTGGGCCGAGGTTAGACCCGTGATCGAAGAGGCGTTCGCCGAGCTTCCCGAGGTCCGGGTGCTGCTGTTCCCTCCTGAAGGTGCGCCCGATCCCGGCGACATGCCGGTGGCCACGGAGAAGCCCGCGCTCACTCCTGGCCGAGCGGCGCTGCTTCGCGCCATCGAGCGTTACGTCGAACGCGCCCGTGCCCTCGAACCGCGCGACGGCGTCACCGTTCTGGAGATTCAGAAGATCGCCTACTTCCTCCAGGTGCTCGGCCAACCGCTGCGTCTCAATTTCACCAGAGGGCGCTACGGCCCCTATGCGGAGAGCCTCAATCACGTCCTCGACCGGATCGAGGGCCACTACCTCACCGGCTTCGGCGACCGATCAGCCAGAGTCGAGGAACTTCAACCGGTCCGTCTGGTCGACAGCACGGCCGACGATATCTCCGCCTGGTTCGCCGCACATCCCGCTCCGGTCGCGCTGCTGGACCGCTTCGCGCAGCTCGTCGACGGTTTCGAAGCGCCATACAGCCTGGAATTGTTGGCGACGGTGCACTACGCCGCCGAGCTGCACCCACCGGCCGTCGACATCGACGAGTTGGTCGATCGGGTGCGGACGTGGAGCGGCCGAAAGGCTCGGCTCTTCACGTCTGCTCACATCCGGATGGCCCACGACCGGTTGCAGGAAGTTGGCCTCCTGGCTCAACGCCCGGGGCAGGCTGTTGGAGGCGCAACTCACCGAGCTGCGCCGGATCTGGCGCGGTGAGCCCTTCCGGTGGGCGGCGCCGCTCGCCTGGGCCGGCAGGCTGGTGCGCACGGTCCACGACGAGTGGGCCGTCGCCGGGCGCAGCGGCCGTCCCGGCGAGAGCCGATTCTCGCTGAGGCGGACCGTCCTCAGCCCTCGTCCGCGCCCACCGGCTCCGCCGCCGCGTGCCGTCCCCCACCGTTAGGCCGCTCGTCCCCGTGCCCCGGCCACCACGCCTTGTGCCCGATCAACCCCGTCAACGCCGGCACGAAGAACATCGACATCACGAACGCCGACAGCACGATCCCGATCGCCACCGCGAACCCCATCTGCTGGAGGAACGAGATCGGCGCGAGCATCAGCACCCCGAACGTGCCGGCCAGGATCAGCCCGGCCGCGGCCACCGTCGGCCCGGCGTGCTCCACCCCGATCGCCGCCGCCTGGTGCGGTTCGTGGCCCTCCCGGGCCTCCTCGCGTAGTCGGGCGATCATCAGGATGTTGTAGTCGGTGCCGATCGCCACCACGAACAGGTAGAGGGTGATCGGGAGCTGGAACGTGACGCCCGGGTTGCCCTGGAGCCCCTGGAACACGTAGACGGTCGCGCCGAGCGTGGCCGCGAAGTTGAGCAGCACGGCGATCACCAGGTAGATCGGCGCGACGAGGCTGCGCAGCAGCAGCGCGAGGATCAACGCGATCAGGCCGGCGGCCACCGGCAGGATCACCGACAGGTCCCGGTTGTTGGCCGAGTTGATGTCGGCGAAGATCGCGGTCGGCCCGCCGACAAGTGCCTTCGTACCCGATGGGGCCCGGTCGTGCAGCGCGTCGCGCAGGTCGTCGCGGACCAGGTTGATCGCCTCGTTGGAGACCGGGTTCTCGTCGAGCAGCAGGTTGATCCGGGCGACGCTCGGGTCGGTGGTGCTGCGCTCCGGCGGCTGCACCCGGGCCACGCCCGGCGCGTCGGCCGACGCGGCGGCGAAGTCGTTGACCTGCTGGTCGGTGAGCGGGGTGCCGTTGCCGGTGGTCAGGTAGACCTCGGTGGGGGCGAGCGCACCGGCGGCGAACCCGCGCTGGAGGTCCTTGGCGGCGCGCGCCGACTCGGTGTCCTGCGGGAAGCCGGCGCTGAAGTCGTAGTCGGCCTGATAGCTGAGCACCCCGGCGGCGAGCGCGACGAGCAGCGCGCCGGAGGCCGCGGCCACCACGGCGGGCCGGCGCCCGACGACGCCGCCGAGCCGCCGGGACAGGCTCGCCTTCGGGGTACGCTGCCACGCCTTCGACGGCCAGAACACCCACCGGCCGAGCAGCGACACGATCGCCGGGATCAGGGTCAGCGAGGTGACCAGCATGACGCCGACGGCGATGGCGAGCGCCGGGCCGAGCGAGCCGAAGAAGCCGAGTGAGGCGAGCAGCAGCACCAGGAACGCGACGATGACCGCGCCGGCGGCGGACGTGATGACCTCGCCGACCCGCTGCACCGTGACGATCATCGCGGTGCGCTTGTCGTCGCCGGCGCGCAGCCGCTCGCGGTAGCGGAACAGCAGGAACAGGATGTAGTCGGTGCCGATGCCGAACAGCACGATCAGCAGGATGGTCTGCAGATCCTGGCTGACGTTGAGGTCGAACGCCTTGCCGGCGGCGGCGACCAGGCCGGTGGTGACGGACATGACCACGCTGATCACCACGACCGGCAGCAGCGCGGCGATCGGGCTGCGGAAGATGATCAGGATCAGTCCGATGATCAGGATGATGGTGGCGACGCCGACGATCGCGAACGCCGAGTTGAACGTCTCCTCGTTGTCGACGAAGCTGGCCACGTCGCCGGCCACCCCCGCGGTCAGGCCGCTGCCGGCCAGCTCCGGGCCGAGGGCGGCGCGCAGGTCGCGTACGGCGTCGAGCAGTTTCGGGTCGTCGGGGCGCTCGGCGTCCAGACCGACGGAGATGATCTGCACCGACCGGTCCGGCGCGACGGCCTGCGGCCCGGTGAGATAGCCGGAGGTCTGCGGGATGTTCCGCCCCTTGAGCGCCTGGGCGAGCTGCCCGACGCGCGCCTCGTCGGCCGCGGTGAGCGGCTTGCCGTCGGCGCGCTTGACCACGACGGTGGCGGTGGCGGTCGCCGCCTGCGGGAACGCCTCGGTGGCCAGCTCGGTCGCCTGCACCGACTCGTAGGAGCGCGGCAGGAAGCTCTCCTGGTCGGCGGAGGTGATGTCGCTCAGCGACGGGCTGGTGACCACGATCGCGATCGCGGCGAGCACCCAGCCACCGATTACCCACCAGGCCTTGCCGACGACGAACCTGCCCAGCCGCTCGAACATCGTTCCCCCGTGTGTTCGACTGTGTCCCGCGTATCCTACCGGCGGTGAGCAATCCTTTTCGGACGGCGCGCGCGGGGGTGCTGGCGGCGTGGCTGCTGGCGACCGTGTCGGTCCCACTGCTGTTCTTCGCGTGGACCCACCGCTGGGAGGAGGACCCGCAGGTCGCACCCGCGCTGTGGTGGCCCGTGCTCGCGTCACCGGTGCTCGCCGCCGTGGTCGCGGCCGGTCAGCGGCGGCATAGCGGCCCCGCCGGCCCGGCGCTCGCGGTCGCCACGTCCACACTGGTCACGGCCGTGCTGCTGGGCGCGTCGCTGGCCTTCTTCCGCTGGGTGGCGCCGCTGACCGGCGAGGCCCGCTGGGGGCGGGCGCTGCTCGGCGGCCTGGCGCTCGCCGTGGTCGGGGCCCTGATCGGGTACGCCGCCGGCGGGCTTCTGCCGCGCCGGGCCCGTCCGGCGTCGCGGCGCGGCTACCTGGTCGGCGGGCTCGCCGTCGTGTTCGGGGCGCTGCTGGCGCAGTCCGCGGTCCGGCTCGGCGCCGAGGGCAGCACGAGCGGGCTGGTCCCGAGCGAGTACGGCGGAACGGGCCCCTACGCCACGTCGGCCGGGCGGGTCACGGTGCCGGCGCCCGGGGCGTACGCGATCTTCGGGGTGGGTGACGCCCCGGCGGGCGCGGACTGCCGGCTCACCGACGCCGCCTCGACGGTCCGGGTGGCCGAGCCGGTCTCCGTGCCGCCCGGCAACTTCGGCGGTGACGCCACCGCGTTCGCCTGGGTCGCATCGGTCCGGTTGCCGGCGGCCGGCGCGTGGACGCTGGAGTGCCGGTCGTCGGACCCGCAGGCGTCCTACGTGCTCAGTGAGGTGCCCCGGGTGCGGGGCGCGGTCGGCGCGCTGATCCACTGGCCGGTGGGCGTGATCTGGCTGCTCGGCGCGCTTCCCGGCCTGCTGATCGGCGCGGACACCGCCCGGCGGCGGCGCACCGGCCGCCGTCCGGGTGGGACCGGGTCCGGGGGTGCGTCCGCGCCGCCGGACGAGGTCACGGGCGGGGGTGCGGTCGGTGCGCCGGGAAGTGTCGTAGCCGGCTCGTAGCCTGGCGGGGTCATCGGCGATCAGCGGGAGGCGACGTGCTCGACCACTTCTCCGTAGCGGTGCGCGACCTGACGGCCAGCGCCGCCTTCTACGACACGGTGCTCGCCCCGCTGGGCGGCCGGCGGATCATGGAGCCCGGCCCGATCGGCTACGGCGTCGACGCACCCGACTTCTGGGTCGAGCCCGCGCCGGCCGACCCCGCCCCGGCGCCGGTGCACATCGCGTTCACCGCGCCCGACCGGGCCGCCGTGCGGGCCTTCCACGACGCGGCGGTGGCGGCCGGCGCCGAGGTGCTGCACGCGCCGAAGCTGTGGCCGGAATACCACGCCAACTACTACGGCGCGTTCGTGCGCGACCCCGACGGCAACAACGTCGAGGCGGTCTGCCACCGGCCCGAGTGACCCGCCGGCCGGCGGGAGGCAGGATGGACCTGTGGAGATCGAGCCGGTCGAGCACGCGCCCGCGCGCGTCATCCGCCGGGCCTGGCTGGCGCAGCGCTGGCACGACCTGACGTTCCTGCACCGGGCAGTCCCCCGCACGGGCCAGTCTTGCCGGGAGCGGTGTCGCTCAGCGGCCCGGTTCGGCCCGATCCGGCCGGCCAGTGGTCCATGATCGACACCAGCTCGGGGAGGTGGCTGAATCGACTGCTCCGGATACCGCCACTTCGCCGAACTGGCGAAGCAGGCGCGGGCGAGGCGACCCGGGCAAGGAGGGCCGGGCGGCAGGCCGGATCGAGGGCGGTCAGGGCAGCGGGTCGTGGGTGCCGCGCGGGACGCCCGGGCGGCAGCGGCGTACCCGCTCGGCGGCCATCCGTCCGCCCACCGCCAGCCCGTGCCGTTCCACGGCGGCCAGCCCGTAGGCGCTGCACGTCGGCGTGTAGCGGCAGGTTCCGGGCCAGCGCTGCGACAGCCACCGCCGGTAGCCGAGGATGGCAGCCCGCCCGGCCCGGTCCACCACCGGGGTGCGCGCGATGCCGGCGGTCACCGAGCCGAGGGTGAGCAACGTCGAGAAGAGTCCGAGGTCGCAGCACCCCGGGCCGTCACAGTCGAGCAGGTCGCAGTCGCAGTCGCACCAGTCCCGGTGCTTCTTCTTGTGGCGTCGCTTCCGCATGATCACGCCGCCATGGTGCGACACTCCCGCCAGCGGAGGCTCCAGCCGACCGGAACGGGTCCGGTGGGGTCGGGTCGGTGGGCGGCCGGCACCCTAGCGTCGAGGGCGTAACCAGGAAGGAGCATCGGGTGCTGGATCGGCTCAACCAGGCCATGGACCACCTCGAACAGCGGCTCGACCAGCCGCTCGACGTGGCCGCGCTGGCCCGGGTCGCCTGCGTGTCGGAGCACCACTTCCGGCGGCTGTTCTCGGCGCTGGCCGGGATGCCGCTGTCGGAGTACGTGCGCCGCCGCCGACTCACAGTGGCCGCCGCCGACGTGCTCGCCGGTCGGGAGCCGCTGCTCGACGTGGCGGTCCGCTGGGGGTACGGCTCGAACGAGGCGTTCGCCCGCGCGTTCCGGGCGGTGCACGGCGTCGGCCCGGCCGAGGCCCGCCGCGCCGGGTCGGTGCTGCGGTCCCAGCCCCGGATGTCCTTCCGACTCGTCGTCGAAGGGAGCACCAGCATGGACTACCGAATCGTGACCAAGGACGCCTTCCACCTCGCCGGGGTGAAGGCGCGGGTGCCGCTGGTGCACGAGGGGATGAACCCGCACATCGTGGCGTTCCTCAAGAGCGTGGACCCGGAGACCGTACGCCGGATCGAGGCGCTCTCCGACCAGGAACCGCGCGGCATCGTGAACGTCAGCGACGACCTGGCCGGTTCCCGGGCGGAGGGCACCGAGCTGGACTACTGGCATGGCGTGGTGACCGGTGCCGAGGTGCCGGACGGTCTGGACAGCCTGCCGGTGCAGGCCGGCGACTGGGCGGTGTTCCGCAGCTCCGGGGCGTTCCCACAGGCGTTGCAGCACCTGTGGCGTGACGTGTTCACCCAGTGGTTCCCGTCGAACCCGTACGAGATCCGGCCCGGGCCGGAGATCTCCCGGGTGCGGATCGCCGAGAGCGGCGACACGGCCGACGCGGAGCTGTGGATCCCGGTGCGCCGGGTCTAGCGACGCGCCTCGGCGGCGGCCTGCGCCAACGCGGCCGGCACGTCGGGTGCGTGGTAGGGGTGTTCGCTCGGTTCGATGCCGGCGAGGAACATCGCGTACACGGCGGCCAGCCGCAGCGGCGCGACCGGCCGGAGCAGGTCGAGCGCCCGGCGTGGGTCGCAGCCGGGCGCGTCGGCCCGCCACCGGTCGGCCCACGCGGCGACCAGCCGGGCGGCGGCGGGCGCGTCGAGGCCCTCGGTGAGGCGCAGGATGTCGAACGCGGGGTGGCCGACGAACGCGTCCGCCCAGTCGATGACCACCGGGTGGGCGCCGTCGCCGCGCACGTTGCCGGGGTGCAGGTCGCCGTGCGCGAGCGTGTCGGGCAGCCCACACTCGCGGACCCGCCGCAGCCGTTCGTCGAGCCCGTCGAGGAGCCCGGCGGCGACGGACACGTCGTGCCCGGCCAGCCGCGCCCGGACCCACTCCGCCAGCCGCCACCTGCGAAGATCGGGCACGCCGCCCCCGACCAGCCGGTCCACCGCCCCCACCGAGCGCACCTGCACCGCGTGGTGCGCCGCCGCGATACCCGCCCGCTCCGCCTCCCCGGCCCCGTACCGGTCCTCCCCCGCCACGTGCTCCAGCAACACCCGTCCCTCCCCGTCCGCCGCCAGCACCACCGGCCCCGCGCCGACGATCGAGGAGCTTGTGTCGTCAGCGAGATCGACACGGACACGAACCCCTTGGTCAACGGGATGGCCGGGGCGGGTCAGCCAGGTCAGGACCGTGGGTTCGTGGTGGGCGAACGGGGGGAGCTGTTTCAGCCAGGCGGCACCGTGCGCGGTGTCCAGGCGCCAGATCGCGGAGAGGTTCCAGGTGCGCTGCTGCGCCACGGCGGTCACCCGGCGGCCGAGGCGGCGCAGCTCGCCGGTGGCCCAGGCGACGCTGCGCGCCGGGCCGCCCGGCTCCGCCCACGGCTGGCGCAGCGGATGCGGCGCGAGGTCCACCGTCGCCCATCCCGGGGGTACGCCGAGGCGGGCGACGTCGCGTTCCGGCGTGCCGGGCCCGGCGGGGCCGCGTTCCGGCGTGCCGTGCCCGGCGGGGCCGCGTTCCGGCGTGCCGTGCCCGGCGGGCGGGCCGAGGGGCTGGGCCAGGTAGCGGACGTGGCCGCCGGGTGGATGCGGGCGGTCGGCGTCGAGCAGCCGCAGCACGGCCACGTCGACGCCGTGCCGGCTGCGGGCACCGTCGACGACCGAGGCCACCTGCTGCCACCACGGTTCCGGCACCTCGAACGGGGGCAGCGCGCCGAGCGGCCGGCCGGCGGCGTCGACCAGGAGCAGGTTCACGGTGCGGGACACAGCCGGGACGGTAGCCGCGCACCCCTACGGGAGGCGAGCGGATTCTTCCGGGAGCGGCACGGGGCCGATCCTGTTAACAGGGGGCCCCGCCTATACCGAAAGCGTTAACAGGGGGCCCCTCCTTACACCTCAGCTTCGGAGGGTGCGGCGCAGCCCCTGGTGACCGGCGCACACGTCACGCTGCCCGCCGGTGCGACTGATCATGCCGTCGCGGCACTGCACCAGCCAGCCCCGGCCGGACCAGAAGCCGGGCACGCACTCGAACCAGTCGCACACCCCGGCCGCCGGCGTGCGGATCTTCTCGCCGCCGCAGAAGTCGTACCCGAAGGGGTTCGGTGGGGCGCCGCAGCGGCGCTCGACGACCGGCTGCGGGTCGGGGCTGCCCGGCGCGGACCGACTGCGGCGCGGTTGCGGGCTGGCGCTGGGGCGGGCTTCGACGGCGGGGGTGACCGTCGGCGGTGCGGGCGTGGCGGTGGCCGCCGGGGTGGCGGCGGCGGCGCGCTCCGACCCGGCGCGGGTGGACGGGTTGGACTCGACGAGTGTCGCCGGCACGGCCAGCGCGAGCGCCGCACCGACCGCGACGGTCCGCCGGCCGCCCGGCACCCGCGCGGAGATTCGGGCCTGCGCCGGGGTGAGCACCGCTGGGCGTTGCGGGCGCAGCTCAGCGTGTTCGGCAAGCAGCTCGTCCAGTTCGGCGACGACCGCCGCGCGTTGCTCGATCGCGTCGGCGAAGGCCAGCGTGAGCGTGAACCGGAAGTCGGCCACCGCGCCGGTGGGCAGCAGCAGGCCCGAGGTGCGCCGCCGGTCCAGCACCTGGATCAGGGTGACCGGCGCGGCCGGGTCGTGGGACAGCCCGGTCATCCGGCCGTACGTCCAGTCGCGCCGGCCCCGTCCGCCGAGCAGCACGAGACGCCGGTTGGTGAGCACGGCCAGGCCGGCGTCGACGACCTTGACCCCCTCGGGGCGGCGCGGGCGCAGCATCGGCGGGTCCGGGTCGACGGTCAGGTCGGGTGCCGGCAGCACGGCGGTGTGCCGCACCTCGACCAGTTGCGCGGCCGGCAGCGTCCAGAAGACCACCTCGCCGGGGGCCAGTTCCATCGGCAGGCCGACGCCGGCCCGGACCGACCCGTGGAAGGAAACCGCGAGGGTACGCAGGCGGCGCAGCTCGTCGTCGCGGCGTTGCCATGCCTCGTCGGCGGCGCGGAACGCGCGCTGCCGCCGTTCGTTCTGCCGGTGCGCCCACCGGTAACGCCATGTGGAACCCGTCGAATCAGTCATCGCCACGCCGACTCCTCCGCCGCGCGAGCCCACCAATCGGGGTGTCACCGGGATCAACGGCCGGGCAGGGGTACGAAGACACGCGAAAGTCACTAATTCGACCGATTGGCTGATTGACCAGCTGGATCAGGTGAATCCCGTGCGTCGATTCACCTTTCGCGCCGGCCCGCTTCCGGGGGCTTCGCTTCGTCATGCGGGTCGCCGGACTCGTCGGTAACGTCAGCCGCAGGCCGGGGACCGGTGTCCCCGGCGGCGAGCGGAGGTGCACCGGTGGGCGACCCGACCGTCGTGCTGGGCGTGGACATCGGCACCACCAGCAGCAAGGCGGTCGCGTTCGACACCGACGGCCGGCAGCTCGCCAGCCACTCGATCGGCTATCCGCTCCAGGAGCCGCACCCGGGCTGGGCCGAGCAGGATCCGGACGTCATCTACCAGGCCGTGCTCGGGGTGATCCGCACGGTCGTCGACGAGCTGGCGGAGCCGGTCGCCGGCCTGTCCTTCAGCACCGCCATGCACAGCCTGATCGGGCTGGACGCCGACGGCAACCCGCTCACCCCGTCGATCACCTGGGCCGACTCCCGGGCCAGCGCGCAGGCGGAGCGGCTGCGCGCCGCGCCGTCCGGGCTGGCCCTGCACCGGCGCACCGGCACCCCCGTGCACCCGATGGCGCCGCTGTCCAAGCTGGTCTGGTTCGCCGAGCAGGAGCCGAAGCTGCACGAGCGGGTCTCGCACTGGGTCGGCATCAAGGACCTCGTCCTGCGTCGGCTGGCCGAGGCGCTGGTCACCGACCATTCGGTCGCCTCGGCCACCGGCCTGATGGACATCCACAAGCTGTCCTGGGACGCCGAGGCGCTGCGCCTCGCCGGCATCACCGAGGAGCAGCTTCCCCAGCTCGTCCCCACCACGCACGTGCTGCCCGGGCTGACCGCCGACGCCGCCCGGGCCACCGGCCTGCCGGCGAGCACCCCGCTGGTGGTGGGCGCCGGCGACGGCCCGCTGGCCAACCTCGGGCTCGGCGCGGTACGCCCCGGCGTGGTCGCCTGTTCGATCGGCACCAGCGGCGCGATGCGGGTGATGGTGGAACGCCCCGGCGTGGACCCGCTCGGTGGCGTCTTCTGTTATGCGTTGACCGAGGACCGGTGGGTCGTCGGCGGCGCGATCAACAACGGCGGGATCGTGCTCCAGTGGGCCCACGACGCGCTCGCCCCGGAGCTGGGCGAGGACGCCGAGGAGGAGCTGCTCGGCCTGGCCGCGCAGGCACCGGTCGGCTCCGGCGGGCTGATCATGCTGCCGTACCTGCTCAGTGAGCGGGCACCGCACTGGAGCGCGCTGCCGCGCGGCGCGTACATCGGGTTGACCCACGGCCACGGCCGCCCGCATCTGGTGCGGGCCGCGCTGGAGGGGGTCTGCCAGCAGCTCGCGCTGGTCCTGGCGTCGGTCCGCGCGGCCGGCAACGAGGTGCGCGAGGTCCGCGCCAGCGGTGGTTTCGCCCGCAGCCCGCTGTGGCGGCAGATCCTCGCCGACGCGCTGGGCATGCCGGTGCGCTTCCCGGCCGGGCACGAGGGCTCCGGCTTCGGCGCCGCGCTGCTCGGCATGCAGGCGCTCGGCCTGATCTCCTCGGTCGAGGTCGCCGCCGACCTGGTCCGGATCGAGGAGACGGTCCGCCCCGACCCCGCCTCCGCCGCCACCTACGCGGCGCTGCTGCCGCTCTTCTCCGAGCTGTACGACGCGCTCGTGCCCACGTTCGCGTCGCTGCGACGGCTGGCTCCGAGCCTGCCGCCGGAGCCGTCACCGACCGCCCCTCCCCGTTGACCAACCAGAGGTCGTGATCGACGTGGTAACACTGCTCGCCGCACCGGCGGAACCACTCACGGACGCCGGCAACACCCAACTCGTCATCGCCGCCCTGCTGGGCATCGCCGCGGTGGTGCTGCTGATCGCCTGGGCCAAGGTGCACCCGTTCCTGGCGTTGATCCTCGGCGCCGCGGTGCTGGGCGTGGCCGCCGGTGTCTCCGCCGACAAGATCGTCACTTCGTTCAGTGGCGGGGTCGGCTCGACGGTCGGCGGGGTCGGCCTGCTGATCGCGCTCGGCGCGATGATCGGCGGCATGCTGGCCGAGTCGGGCGGGGCGGACGGCATCGTCGCACGGGTGGTCGGCCGGGTCTCCGGCGGCGCGCTGCCCTGGGCCATGGCCGGGGTGGCCGCGCTCATCGGCCTGCCCCTCTTCTTCGAGGTCGGTGTGGTGCTGCTGGTGCCGATCGTGCTGCTGGTCTCCCGCCGGGTCAACGTGCCGCTCATGAAGATCGGCATTCCGGCGCTGGCCGGGTTGTCCGTGCTGCACGGACTGGTGCCGCCGCACCCGGGCCCACTGGTGGCGATCGACGCGCTCGGCGCGAACCTCGGCCAGACGCTGGCGTTCGGCCTGCTGGTGGCGATCCCCACGGTGATCGTCGCCGGTCCGGTCTTCGGCACCTTCATCGCCCGCTACGTGCCGGCCAGCGCACCGGAGGCGCTGCTGCCCACCCGTCGCGACATGGCGGTCGGCGGTGACCGCAGCCCCACCCGCCCCGGGGGCGGCCGGGTCGACGCCGACGGCGACCTGGTCGCCGAGGACGACCTCGTCAATCCGGGCACCGGGCGTCCGGGCGCGTCGATCGACGAGCCGGTCGGGCCGCGGTCCCGCCGCGCGCCCGCGCTCTGGGCCGCCGTGGTCACCGTGCTGCTGCCGGTGGTGCTGATGCTGCTGCGGGCCATCGGCGAGCTGACCCTGAACGAGGACACCACCGGCCGCAAGGCGTTGGACATCGCCGGCACCCCGATCGTCGCGCTGCTCGCCGGCGTCATCTTCGCCATGATCTTCCTGGGTTACCGCAGCGGCTTCAGCCGCAGCCAGGTCTCCGGGTTCCTGGGCGGCTCGCTGCCGGCGATCGCCGGCATCCTGCTGATCGTCGCCGCCGGCGGCGGTTTCAAGCAGGTGCTCGTCGACGCCGGCGTGGGCAACCTGGTCGCGGACGCGGCCGAGGGCGCCAACCTGTCGCCGCTGCTGCTGGGTTGGCTGGTCGCGGTCGGCATCCGGGTCGCCACCGGCTCGGCCACCGTCGCCACCATCACCGCCGCCGGCATCGTCGCGCCGCTGGCCGGCACGCTCCAGGGCCCCGAGGTGGCGCTGCTGGCCCTGGCGGTCGGCTGCGGGTCGCTGTTCTTCTCGCACGTCAACGACGCCGGATTCTGGCTGGTGAAGGAATACTTCGGATTGACCGTGGGGCAGACCATCAAGAGCTGGTCGGTGATGGAGACCATCATCTCGGTGGTCGGTTTCCTCGGCGTCCTCCTGCTCGACGTCTTCGTCTAGCCGGCCGCCGCCCCCGCCCGCCGGCCGGGCGGATGTTCGCCCGCGACTGCCTTTGGAGCTGATATCACCAACGACTCAGCCTCGGTCACCCCGATCCGCCGCCGAGGGCTGGATGGAGCAGCGCGGGCAGCGCGAGCAGCGCGGGCAGCGCGGGCAGCGCGGGCAGCGCGGGCAGCACGGGCAGCGCGGGCAGCACGGGCAGCACGGGCAGCACGGGCAGCACGGGCAGCACGGGCAGCGCGGGCAGCGCGGGCAGCGCGGGCAGCGCGGGCAGCGCGGGCAGCGCGGGCAGCGCGGGCAGCGCGGGCAGCGCGGGCAGCGGCTGGTGATATCACCAACGACTCAGCTCTAGAGGGAGGCCGAAGCATCCACTGCCGGAGACCCGGCGACGTGGACGAGTTGGCGGGGCCCACCGCGGAAGGCGTCGGCCAGGGCGGTCAGCGGCCAAGGTAAGCGGAGGCCAAGATGAGCGGGGGCCAAGATGAGCGGGAGCCGAGGCGGCCAAGGAAACCGGGGCGCGGTCAGGGCGCCTCGACGCCGGAGATGCGGAACTTGTGCACCTCGGCACCGAGTATCGCCGTTACCTGGTCGGCGTCCGGGCCGGAACCGCGGAATGCGAGCAGTTGCTCGTCGGACTCCCACCGCTCGTACACGTTGATCCGGCCCGGCTCGACCAGGTCGGCGCTGACCGCGAAGTCGACACAACCGGGTGCGGCGCGGGCCGCGCGGACCGCCTCCGCGCAGGACGCCAGGTAGGCGTCCCGCCGGGCCGGATCGACGTAGAGGGTGCCGGCGACGATGAGCATGCCGGTCATCGTGCCAGGAATGCCGGCGATGCCGGGTCAGGCCCGGCTGATCGCGTTGGCGTGGATCGCCTCGTTCAGGTAGACCGCCATCCCGGGCCGGATGGTCTCGAAGTACGCGGTGAACCGCGGGTCCGCCACGTACATGTCGGCCAGCCCGGTGTGCAGCTCCAGTGGGCAGTCGTACCACCACTCGGTGATGAGCTGCCGGTGCTCCTCGGCCAGCGCCATCGCCTCCGGCCCGTCGGCCGGTGCGCCGGAGTCCATCAGCGCGGCGAACCGTCGGCCCCAGTCCTCGTTCTGCTCCTTGTTGCGCAGCCAGTCCTCCTTCGAGTAACCGCTGGCCCGCTCCTGCGACTGCCGGTACGCCTCGGTGTCGCCCCAGCGCCGCTCGACCTCCTCGGCGTGCTCGTCCGGGTTGAAGTCCCCGAACACCTCGAAACGCTCCTCCGGCGTCAACCGAATCCCCAACTTCCTCGCCTCCATCGCGCGCTCGATCGCCGTCACCATCTCCCGGAGCTTGCTGATCCGGCCCGACAGCAGCTCGTGCTGCCGGCTCAGGTGCGCCACCGGGTCGGCGGCCGGGTCGTCCAGGATCTCGGCGATCTCGTCCAGCGGGAACCCCAGCTCACGGTAGTAGCGGATGAGCTGCAGGCGGTCCAGGTCCCCGTCGTCGTAGCAGCGGTAGCCCGCCGGTGTCCGCCCGCCCGGCCGCAGCAGCCCGATCTCGTCGTAGTGGTGCAGCGTGCGGACCGTCACCCGGGCCGCCCGCGCCACCTGTCCCACCGTGTACGCCATGGTTCCCTCCCTTCCGCGACCCAGGCTCCCGCCTCCCGCAGCGTGAGGGTCAAGTCAGTTGGTGAAACTCTCCTGCGCCAGCGCGGGCAGCAGGTCGGGCAGGGCGGTCGGACGGCCGTACCGCCAGCCCTGGCCCTGCCGGCAGCCGATCGCGGTGACCGCCGCGTGCTGCGCGCCGGTCTCCACCCCCTCGGCCACCACCGCCAGGTCGAACGCGCCGGCCAGCCGGTTGACCATCTCCACCGTGGCGTACGCGCGGGCGTCGCCGACCCCCAACCGGGACACGAAGGACCTGTCGATCTTCAGCTCGGTGGCCGGGATCCGGTGCAGGTAGCTCAGCGACGAGTAACCGGTGCCGAAGTCGTCGATGGCGATGCGGATGCCCAGGTCACGCAGTTGGGCCAGCCGGTCGAGCACCGCCTCGCTGCCCTCGATCAGCGCCGACTCGGTGAGTTCGAGCGTGAGCGCCCGGGGCGGCAGGCCGGCCGCGCCCATCGCGCCGGTGACGGTGGCGATCAGGTCGGGCCGGCACAGGTGGGTGGCGGCGATGTTGACCGCCACAGTCACCTCGGGCGCCCGCTCGCGCCAGGTCGCCGCCGCCCGACACGCCTCGTGGATCACCCACCGGTCGATGGCCAGGATCAGCCCGGTCTCCTCGGCCAGCGGCAGGAACCTCGCCGGGGGGAGCACGCCGAGGCGGGGATGCCGCCAGCGGACCAACGCCTCGGCGCTGCGTACCGTGCCGGTGGCCAGGTCGACGATGGGCTGGAACTCCATCAGCAACTGGCCCTCGTCGACCGCGCGGCGCAGGTCGGCGATCAGTTCGGCCCGACCGACCGCCGACTCGCGCAGTTGCGGCGTGCAGGTCCGCCAGGCGGACTTGCCGGCCGCCTTCGCCGCGTACATGGCGATGTCGGCGTCGCGGAGCAGGTCGGTGTGCGAGCTGTGCTGCGGGCCGTACTCGGCGATGCCGATGCTTGCCGACGGATGGACGCCCAGGTCCTCCTCGCCGGGCAGCGGCTCGAGCGCGGCGAGCAGCCGGACCGCGAGCCGCTCGGGCGGCACCGGGCGGTCACCGGCGACCAGCACCGCGAACTCGTCGCCGCCGAGCCGCGCGATCATCCCGTCCGGGCCGACCGCGTCCCGCATGCGCTCCGCGGTGGTGGTGAGCAGGCGATCCCCGGCGGCGTGCCCGAACCGGTCGTTCACCTGCTTAAAGCCGTCGAGGTCGAGCAGCACCACGGCGACCGGCCCGTCCTCGCGCAACGCGCGGCGCAGCCGCCGGATGAAGGTCAGCCGGTTGGGCAGGCCGGTGAGCTGGTCGGAGTAGGCGAGCCGGCGCAGCCGGGCGACCAGCCGCAGGTTCTCGTTGGCGGCCAGCCCCTGACGCAGCGCGAGCACCCCGAGCAGCGCCATCATGCCGATGAAGACCAGGTGCGGGGTCTGCCCGGTGGGCCGGCGGGACATCATCACCGCGACGATCGCGCCGCCCACCGGCAGGTACGGCAGCGCGACCCGCCACCACGGCGGCAGCGGCGACTCACCGGCGTCGTCCTCGGAGGCCGCGCCGCCCGGCGGTGGGTAGCGGGTGGCGAGGCCGACCAGCAGGTAGCTCAACGGCCAGCAGACGTCGACCGGGTGCCCCGCGACGTAGCTGCCGTGCGCGACGAGGGAGACGTAGACCGCGTCGGCGCCGGCCCGGATCGCCAGACCGGCACCGATCACGGTGAGCGCCCGCCACATCTGCCGGCCCGGCCCGGCGACCGCCACCAGGATGGTGAGCTGCATCAGGTCGAACATCGGGTAGAGCAGCCCGAACGTGCGCAGCGGGTCGGACAGGTCGGCGTCGGCGAGGTCGCGGAACACCACCACCCAGCCGACCGGGATCAGGGCCAGCGCGACGATCACGCCGTCGAGCAGCGTGCGGGCCTGCCCGACCAGGCTGCGCGGGCCGGCCCGGGAGCAGAGCAGCGCGGCGGTGCCGGTGACGATGCCGGCGGCGAAGAGCGCGCCGACCAGCGGGGTGTGCGGCAGGTCGATCCCGCCGAGACGTTCGACAGTCCACACCGCGCGCCCCAGCGCGGCGAGGACCATGGTGACCGCGAGCAGCCCCCAGAACCGCCGCAACGCCAGCGGGTGCCGGCGGGCCGCGCCGACGCAGAGCACCGCCGCCCAGCTCGACACCGCCATCGCGCCCAGGTCGCTGACCAGGGCCGCCCCGGGCAGGGCGGCGACGAGCCAGACCATCTCCCCGAGAACGACGACGGCGGCCGCGACGAGTCCGACACGGCCGGCGAGCGGGTGACGTGCCGGCGCCGCGACGGCGAGGCTCACGTCGTGCTGGTGGACAACGATGCGCTCCGGCTCTCTTCCAGACGTGCACCCTCGGCGACGAGGACCGGACGACGGACGACGAACGGCGCAAGCCTAGTCAGCGCCGGGGGCCGCCGCCAGAGTCGTCCGCTGTCGGTCACCGGACGGCCCCGCCGCTACTCCTCGTGCTGCTCCGGTGGGCCGCCGTGCGTCCACGGTGTCTCCTCCGGCGCCGGGAACACGCCACCCGGCAGGAAGCCGTCCGACAGGCTGGTCAGGCAGATCCGCTCCCCCACCTCCGGCACGCTGCCCACCGGCGCGGTCAAGCCCCGCCCCATCCCGCCGGACAACTCCAGCACCAGAGCGGTCCTGCCGTCCGCGCCCGGCGTCACGAACACCACAGTGGCCTTCTGCCCCGGCCGGGCCGGCGAGTACAACGTCGCGCCCACCGGCATCGGCACCACCTCGGTGGTCACCACCTGGATCCGGGGCCGCAGCACCGGCCGTTTCCCCGAGTCGTCCACCCGCTTCGGGTCGGCGAGCGTCACCTCACCCACGAACGCCTCCCCGGCCAGCCGGTGCTCGGCCATCACCAGCGGATCGTCGTACGCCCGCTGCACCGTCCACGAGGTCAGCGCCCGCTCCAGCCGCTGCAACCGCGACGCCGCCGCCACCGCGCCGTCGCGACGCGGCTGCGGACCGCCGCCGGCGTCCACATGCTCGGCGTACGCGGTGAACGCGTCCCGGTCACCGGCCCACCGGCCGGCCACCCGCGCGCCGGGCGGCAACGCCCGCAACAGCCCGACGCCGCGCCACATCAGCTCCCAGGTCGGCGCGAGCTGGTCGCGCAGCAGGCCGCAAAGCTCGGCGTACGCGGTGGCGCGGGCGGTCGCGTCGTCCCCGGCACCCGCGTACGCCTCGATCGCCGGGGCGAGCCGGTGATTGTCGAAGTCCGGGTCGGTGGCCGGCCCGGCCGGTGGGACGAGCGCCGGATCCTCGGCCCGGGCCGCCGCCTCGGCGCCGGTCGACCCGACCGGCGGGTCCAGCCAGCCCAGCACCGCCGGCAGGTGCAGATCCTCCACCGCGCTCTGCCCGGTCGCCCAGTGCAGCGTCAGCGCGTCGGTGAGCGCCAGCAACGCCGCCGAGCCGGGCTGCTCGGCGCGCTCGGCGAAGAACGTCAACCAGCGGCCCAGCAGCGGCACCGACGGGTGCACCGGATGCTCGCCGTCCGGGCGGCGGAACCGCGTGGACCGGCCGAACAGCCGCAGGAACGTGATCCCGGCCGGGTTCGGCACCAGCAGTTGCGGCGCGTCGACGTACCGGTGGCGGACGTCGCGGCCCCGGTCCACCGCCACCGCCTCGGTCGCGCCGCGCAACGAGTCCAGGTAGGGCAGCAGCACGCCGGCCAGCTCGGCGGCGAACGCGAAGCGCTGGTCCCGGTTGCGCGGCTGCGGCACCACCAGCAGCCGGGCCTCGTCCGGCGCGGCGCCGACCAGGGCGGCCAGCGGAGCGTTCGCCTCACCCGCCAGCGCCAGCGGCACCAGCACCAGCGGCCGGTCCGACAGGTGCAGGTGCCGGACCGTGGCCACCGGCTGGGCCCGCCCGGCGGCGACCGCCTGCGCTTGGGCCAGCGCGCGCAGCGTACTCATGCCGGGTTCTCGGCGAGGGCGTCGGCGCGCAGGCGCGCGGCGGTCCGCAGCAGCGCGGCGGCCTCCGCCTGCTCCGGCTCGGGGGCGCGTACGCCCTCGGCGAGCGCCAGCACGTCCGCCACCTCGACCACGCCGCCCAGCGCCTCCCGGACCGGCCGGCCCAGCGCCCCGGTGTGGCCGCGCGCCTCGTGCCGGCAGAAGTAGGCCAGCTCGCAGACGGCCAGGCAGTCCGGGGCGTAGCGGGCCGGCACCCGGCGCAGCGCGGCGGCCAGCGCCGCCGGGTCGGCGGTGGGGTCGGCGGTGAACCCGACCGGCACGGTCGCCAGCAGGTCGTCCACCCGGGCCATCCGGGCCAACTGGCGGCGCAGCACCAGCAACTGCTTGCGCACGTCGAGCAGGCTCGCCACCGGCCGGTTGCCGAAGTCGCGCGGGCAGATCAGCACCACCTCGTGCGCGACCAGCTCCGGATCGCGCCCCTCGGCGGCGAGCAGTTCCCGCAGCGCCAGCACGTAGACCGCCGACTGGATGGCGGCGGCGGCCACCTTCGCCGGATCGGCCTGCCCGTCGATCAGCGGGAACGACTTGATCTCCACCACGTGGTACCGGCCGGCCAGCCGGGCCGCGACCAGGTCCGGCTCCAGGTGCACCCGCCGGCCCGCCACGTCCAGCCCGAGCAGCGGATGGTCGAACAGCGCCGGGCCGTCGCCGCTCGCGGTCAACGCCGCCCGGGAGCGCTCCGGCCGGTCGTCGTCGCCGCCCAGGTCGGTCCAGGTCGCGCCCGCCGGCACCGGCACGCCGAGCCGCTCCGCCACCAGGCGCAGCAGTTCCCCGCCGCCGTCCGCCTTGAGCTGGGCCTCGAACGCATTGCCCCGGGTGATCGCGAAGCGGGACCGCCCGAAGCGGGCCGGGAAGCCCAACCGTTGCGCCAGCGCCGGCTTGTCCACGCCGGCGCTGTCCAGCACGGCACGCCGGGTGCAACCGGGGTTGCCGGTCAGCGCCGCGACGGTGCGGGCGTTGTGCCGTCGTGGCGGCCCTCCACCCCGAATCTCCCCCAGCCGATCTTCCACCCCTGGAGTGTAAGGAGGGGCCCCCTGTTAACGCCTCCGGTAGAGGAGGGGCCCCTTGTTATTGACGAGTTGCCCAAATGTGCCGTGATCGTTGGGTGTGTATGGGTGTGGTGGTGCGTGATGCGCGGTCGCTTTCCCCGGCGGCGCAGGAGG